>NZ_JAMYMZ010000171.1:0-512 GCF_040318825.1 Mesorhizobium sp. M1006 | reverse complement strand
CCACCAATGATGGTGTGGTTCTCCGCCGCCACCACCAGCCGTCCCGAACGGCGCGCGGCAGCGAGTATCGCCTCCGTATCCAGAGGTTTGATCGTCGGAACGTGCAGAACGGCGCAGCCGATCCTGTCGGCTTCAAGCGCCTTCGCGGCCTCCAGCGCGCGCATGGTCATCAGGCCGCTGGAAATGAACAATACGTCCGCGCCCTCGCGCAGCATTCGCGCCTTGCCGATTTCAAATGTATAGTCGTCTTCGTCGAGCACGACAGGAACCTTACCGCGCGAAAGCCGCATGTAGACCGGCCCGTTGTAGTCCGCGATCGCCTCCGTGGCCTGTTCGATGTCGAGCGCGTCGCAAGGGTCGATGATCGTCAGGTTCGGCATCCCGCGGAAGATCGCGATGTCCTCCGTCGCCTGGTGGCTGGGGCCGTAGCCGGTCGTCAGCCCCGGTAAGGCGCAGACGATCTTCACATTGAGTTTCTCCTCGGCGATCGCCATGCAGATGAAATCGTAGGC
>NZ_JAMYMZ010000170.1:0-529 GCF_040318825.1 Mesorhizobium sp. M1006 | reverse complement strand
CATCGGCTGGTGTTTATCGACGAGACCGGAACCACTACGAAGATGACGCGCCTGCGCGGCCGCTGCCTGAAGGGCCAACGGCTGCTCTCAAAGGCACCGTTCGGACATTGGAAGACACAGACCTTCATCGCCGGCCTGCGCTGCCATGGGCTCACGTCGTCATCGACACGCCGATGAACCGGCGCATTTTCGAAACCTACGTCGAAACGCAGCTCGCTTCGACCCTGGCAAAGGGCGATGTGGTGATCCTCGACAATCTTGCTGCCCACAAGAGTCCGGCCGCCGAGGCAGCCATCCGGGCCAGAGGCGCATGGCTGCTCTTCCTGCCGCCCTAAGCCCCGATCTCAACCCGATCGAAATGGCCTTCGCCAAGCTCAAGGCTCAAGGCGCATCTGCGCGCAAAGGCCATCGGATCCATCGACGCCCTCTGGCAGGCCATTGGCGATATCTGCAATCTCTCTCTCCAACAGAATGCAGAAACTACTTCACTGCCGCAGGATATGGACTCACATGAACGTCCGCCGCTCTA
>NZ_JAMYMZ010000169.1:0-537 GCF_040318825.1 Mesorhizobium sp. M1006 | reverse complement strand
ATGACACTCTACATGCACGTCTTCGGCCAGGGCGACCCGGTTACGCTCGCCACAGCGCTTCATGCCGGATTGGCGCTGAGCAAAACACCGATGGGAGGCGGCGCCCAGCCGCAAGCCGCACCACAGATCGAGTTCGACACGGCCGGTGTCGACCAAACCATCGGTTATAAGGGTAAGGCCAATGGCGCGGTCTACCAGTTCACGATCTCGCGCGCTGAGCCGGTCGAGGAAAATGGAATGGAAGTGCCGGCGGCCATGGGCTCGGCAATAGCGATTAACTTCCAATCGACAGGTGGCGGCAAGGCGGCGATCACGGGTGATTTTGTGCTGACAGCAAAGGAGGTCAATCCGGTTATCAAAGCCATGCTGGATAACGGCATCGAGATCACCGCGTTGCATAGCCACATGCTCGATGAGCAACCGCGGCTCTTCTTCATGCATTTCTGGGCGTACGACGATGCGCAGAAGCTGGCGAAAGGACTGCGCGCAGCCCTCGACAAGGTCGCCGTCAAAAAGAGCTAGATTGGGCGTCCGCGC
>NZ_JAMYMZ010000168.1:0-563 GCF_040318825.1 Mesorhizobium sp. M1006 | reverse complement strand
GGCGACGGCGAGGTTCTCGTCAGGGTCAGAGCGAGCGGCGTCAATCCTCTCGACACTAAGATCCGCGCAGGCGCTGCGGCACATGCGAAACATCCGCTTCCGGCGATTCTCGGCATCGACCTTGCCGGCGTCGTCGAGCAGGTTGGTCCGAGTGTCACCGCGTTCAAACGCGGGGACGAGGTCTTTGGCATGACCGGAGGCGTGGGCGGGAACCAAGGTTCGCTGGCCCAGTTCGCAGCAGTCGATGCGCGGCTGCTTGCACCGAAGCCCACGAACCTGTCCATGCGCGAGGCGGCAGCGCTGCCGCTGGTCTTCATCACCGCATGGGAGGGCCTTGTCGATCGTGCCAAGGTTTCGGCAGGTCAGAAGGTCCTGGTCCAGGGCGGTGCGGGCGGCGTCGGTCATGTTGCGATCCAGATCGCGAAGGCGTTCGGCGCCGAGGTGTACGCCACTGACGCAGCCGCGAAGAAGCCGTTGATCGAGCGCCTGGGAGCGGTCGCGATCGATTATCGCGAGAAGACGGTGGAGCAATATGTCGCCGAATACACGGACGGTCGCGGCTT
>NZ_JAMYMZ010000167.1:0-577 GCF_040318825.1 Mesorhizobium sp. M1006 | reverse complement strand
TGCTGAACTCTCGCATGGCGGCCTTCGGACGGCGCCCGATCTGTCAGGATACCGGTCTTGTGGTGGTCTTTGCAAAGGTCGGCATGGGCGTCCGCATCAAATCAACGGCCAGTTTCGCCGACCTCGTCAATGAGGGCGTTCGCCAAGCATATCTCGACCCCTACAATCCCCTTCGACCATCGATCGTTGCGGATCCGCTTGCCGGGCGGGTGAACACGCGTGACAACACGCCAGCGGTCATCCACGTCGACCTTGTGCAAGGCAACCAGATTGAGATCACCATCGCCGCAAAAGGGGGCGGATCGGAAAACAAGGCGCGTTTCACCACCCTGAACCCCAGCGCGTCCGTTGCCGACTGGGTGGTCGACACCGTTTCGACGCTCGGCAGCGGATGGTGCCCCCCCGGCCTGATCTCGGTCGGCATCGGTGGCAGCGCTGAAAAGGCGATGCTGCTAGCCAAGGAGGCCATGAACGAACCCATCGACATGTCGGAACTGATCGCCAGGGGGCCGTCAAGCGCGGAGGAGGCACTACGGGTTGAGCTTTATGAGCGGATTAACGCGCTGGGCATCGGCGC
>NZ_JAMYMZ010000166.1:0-590 GCF_040318825.1 Mesorhizobium sp. M1006 | reverse complement strand
AATCCGATTTTGCCCGGCTGCGCGCGGCTGTAGATAAATTCGGTCGTGTCCTGCAGGATAAGGATCGGACCTTCGCTCGCCGCAACGCGCGCCGCAGTCGCGGCGAAATGGCCGGCGAGAACGCTATGTTCGGTCACACGCGGATTGTCAAAGAAGCGGTAGGCCGCCTTCGCCGCCGCCCAGTCGCCGCAGGCCGCAGGGATTGGCTTGCCCGGCGCAGCTGACATCTGATCCAGCAACCGTTGCAGCCGACGGGCCAGACGCTTGTCGGGAAGGGCCGCCGCAGAAAGCTCTTCCTCCTGCCAAGCGCTCTCGCTGCTGGTGGTCTTGTCTCGCATCCGTGACGCCTCCGTGATCGGCGTCACGGACAGAATCACGGCAGATTCATACGCGGCAATAGGCCCGCCGACGATGTGGGTAATCGGAAGCCGGTGAAGACCGCAGACGTGCGTATCCGCGGCCATGAGCACCTGAGCACCGCGGTGCTGGGGTCAAGCTTTCGATTGGGAGACGCCCTGATATTCTTCGAGGAGGAGTTCGACCTCCTCAATGCCTTCATCGGTGAAGGCCAAGATCCCGTCGTCATCGTT
>NZ_JAMYMZ010000165.1:0-600 GCF_040318825.1 Mesorhizobium sp. M1006 | reverse complement strand
AGCCCTCACCGCGTCGGTCGCCTTCGTCAGCTCGCGCAGGCCAACTACACCGACCAGCCCGCCGTCGGCGTCGGTCACCGGCAGCGTCCGGATGTTGTGATCGAGCAGCAAATGACGCGCCTGGTCGGCAGGCGCATGTTCATCGACCGAAATCACATCGCGCGACATGATGTCCTCGCACAGCAGGGTGCGGTGGGAGCGCACCATCGCCTGCAACTCGACCTGCCGCAGCAGCCGCTCAAGATCGTTGCGGTCGATATCGAAGGTTTCCTCCAGCGCGCCGAGCGCGGCATCGATATCCTCGGGCTGGAAGCCGACCCGCTCCCGCGCCGGCGGATCGATGGTTCCATGCGCGCTTTTAAGGGCGGGGGCCGCCACATGTGGATAGTTGCGCCGCGACAGTTTATGGATGCCGTAGCCGAGTGCGACCAGCACGATCGAGTTCAGCGCTACCGGAACGAAGGGAAACAGCAAGCCGGAACTGAAGACGGCCGGTCCGCCGAACACCGCAGTTAAGGCGGCGGCGCCACCCGGCGGATGCAGGCAGCGCGTGAACGACATGGCGGCGATGGCCAGCGCCACCGCAATGCCGGTAGCAAG
>NZ_JAMYMZ010000164.1:0-614 GCF_040318825.1 Mesorhizobium sp. M1006 | reverse complement strand
TCCAGCCCCCGCCGCGCGTCAGGCTGTTCGCAACCTCATTGTCGCACCACCCACTCTGGAAATGCCGGTAGTTCGAGGTGTCCAGCCGGGTCGGCAGCGGCGGCATGCCAGGGCGTTTAGACCGCGCCGAAACGCTCCTCCAGAACCGGCCAGTCTCGCCTGCGCCAGCCGCACCAGCTCATGCTTCATGTTAATGATCTGATCGAGCCTGGAGCGGAATAGATCCTGCTCCCCCCGTCTCGCGCTCCTCGCGTGGCCTGGAAACTCGCCGTCCCCTTGATTCGCCACCGCCGAACCGAGTGAATCACGCTCAGCAGCACAAGGGAATCGCAAAGCCGAATTGCAGGAAAACAGTGCCCATAAACCGCTAATCCTGCAATTCAAAAGCCGCTATCCGCTCAATCAACATGCCAGATCAACGGCTTGTGGATAGTTCGCGGCCGACCGGATCGATTCATGATGAACGCACGCACTTTTTAGGCACATACAGCGCGTGGCGTGGTGCGGTATCGAGCTAACGCGCACTCAATTTATGCGTAAAAGAGCGTGTGAGGTGTGCTGCTCAGCATTTCCGAACCTTGCTCTGTAACAAGAACATGCTCACTGGTTCCAAA
>NZ_JAMYMZ010000163.1:0-633 GCF_040318825.1 Mesorhizobium sp. M1006 | reverse complement strand
GCGCGCTGTCCGCCGCGATCGGAACCGCAGAAGAGCCAGGACTTTCTGCCGAGAGCGATGCCGCGCAGGGCTCGCTCGGCTGCATTGTTGGATAGGCAGATCCGCCCATCGTCGAGGAACCGGGTGAAGGATGACCAGCGGCGCAGCATGTAGTTGAAGGCCTTGGTCAGGTCGTGCCCGCGCGAGAGCTTGTCGCGCGTCTTGATCATCCAGCGCTCGAGCTCGGTGACCAGCGGCGCGCTCCGCTCTTGGCGCACGGCGTGGCGTTGGGCCGGCGACAGGCCGTTGATCGCGCGCTCGATATCGAACAGGGCATCGATGCGCTTCACGGCTTCGACCGCCAGCGGATAGACCAGGTTGGGCTTCTCGCCGTGCGCCTTCTTGCGCGCCGCCGCTTCGACATCGGCCAGCTCAAACACTTTGCGCCGGCTGTGGGCCCAGCAGCTGGCCTCCAGAACAGGCGCCGGCTGACGACCCGTCGCATAGAGATCGCCATAACCACCAAAGGCATCGGCCTGCAGAATGCCGCTCCAGCCGGCGAGATGCGTCGCGGGATGTTCGCCTCGGCGATCGCGGGAATAGTAGAACACTGCCGCCGGCGGATCGGCGCCGCCGAACGGTCGGTCATCGCGC
>NZ_JAMYMZ010000162.1:0-679 GCF_040318825.1 Mesorhizobium sp. M1006 | reverse complement strand
TGGGCTATGCCTGGGGCCTTGGCGGTTTCGACGTCATCGAGCGGGCAAGCCCCGGCTATGGCATGCCGGCCTTCGATGGCACCGACATCTATCTGCTCGACGGCCAACAGCTGGTTGCCTGCGTCGCCGGCACGGTGTCGCCGTCGTGTTCGACCGGCGGCACGCATGCGACGGAGAATGAATCCTATCGCCGCATTGCGCTGAACGGCACGACCAACGAATGGAAAGTGACCGATCGCGACGGCACCGTCTCGACCTTCCGCTCGGTCGCTGCCGTTGCGAACCTGACGCCAACACCCGGCACGCCAGCCTATGATCTGGCCCAAAGCTATCGCTGGCTGCTGACCTCGGTCGCCGACACCAACGGCAACAACGTCGCCTATACCTACACTTGTCCGGTGAGCCCGGTCTGCTATCCCGATGCCGTCAGCTACAACGGCACAATCGTAAAATTCTATCTGGAGACACGGCCCGACCTGATCCTGATGGGCAATGGCCGCGACATCTCGGAGACCAGCCAGCGCATCAAGGCCATCGGCGTCACCGTCGGCGGCTCGCTGCGCAGCGCCTACAAGCTGACCTACGACCAGGCGCCGTTCTCCAGCGCTTCCCGTCTGACCGCCGTCAGCCGCTATGGCACCGATGCAGCCATCGCCGCCGACGGCACCATCACCGGCGG
>NZ_JAMYMZ010000161.1:0-694 GCF_040318825.1 Mesorhizobium sp. M1006 | reverse complement strand
AAGAGATGATGGGGCGCCACATCGAACAAATGCAAGTAACCACTATAGGCGGCAGTTTCTCTGGCAGGCGCCGGCCATCTGAAAACGCGATGGTGCCGACCGGGAGATAATATTGGCAAACTCAACGCCAAGGGGCGCATGCTGCCGAACAGCGGATCGAACCGCATCCTCCGTCAACGCGTCCGACAAGTCGAGCGAAACGAGGTGCAGATCAAAGAAGTCGACGCAGGACGGCTTTATCTATTCCTTCTCGCGCCTGGCAATCGCGCATTTTTCTATGACGATCAGGCCGCCATTCGGTCGGCGGCGTAATTTGAATCGTGTCGAACAGCGAATCCCGTCCGCCAGCACCAGAGTGCTGGACGTTCATCATGTCGCCCCAAACAACGGTCTCGTCGGCAAGAACGAGCCCGAGACTGAGCGACGATGCTGCAATTCGAATGAAATCGAAACCGGGCGTTACCGGTTCCCCGACAGCGATTCGACGTCGCGGGTGGTGGTGCCGCGGCTTCTCGATGTCGATGCGTCTCGGTATCTTGACGGCTGCGCGAAGGTATTCGAGCCCTTCGAACACAACCGACTATGGCAACCCAGGCCGACATGATGCTTGCAAAGCCCGGAATGGGTGTCGACGAGGCATTTTCCATCGTCGGGAACGAACAGAACCGATTGCTCGCGATGCTGAGCCGTCGTC
>NZ_JAMYMZ010000160.1:0-698 GCF_040318825.1 Mesorhizobium sp. M1006 | reverse complement strand
ATATGACGGCCAGAGGCTATTCGATTTATTCGAATCCCATATCACCGCACCGGAAAACACTGTGCGCTGGAGCTGGAAGCAGGGCGATGTCGCTATCTGGGATAACCGCGCCACGATGCATTATGCGGTTAGGGATTATGGCGACCAGCCTCGGATCGTCCGTCGCGTGGCAATCGATGGTGAGGTACCCGTCGGCGTTGACGGTCGTTGTAGTGTAGCGCGTATCAAGATCATCAAGCAGCCGCCCGCCAATGTTGTCTAGCAGTTCGCAAATTTGGTGGAGGTCGAGCTAGCCCAGACTCTGCTCAGCCGCGCGTCGTAAGCGCTCGGTGGCCGTTGTGGCCGAGTTCTTGAAGGTTTGGGAACGGAGCTGCCGCGCATCTCGGGAAATTCAAAACTGATCAAACTATCGGTACGTCACGGTGTCGCCAGGTTCTCGTTCACTCCTTCGACGGGCGTGATGCAACATATCGAACGGACCATCAGACCCCAACAATTGCGCAAAAAGCGCCTTTGGCCGCGGCAGGACACGGGCACCACCGCCGCGTTCTTGCCTAAGGCAAAATAAACGACATGCCTGCGTTTGCCTAGCCGACACAGGCGCAAGGTTGCCAAGAGATGATGGGGCGCCACATCGAACAAATGCAAGTAACCACTATAGGCGGCAGTTTCTCTGGCAGGCGCCGGCCATCTGAAAA
>NZ_JAMYMZ010000159.1:0-723 GCF_040318825.1 Mesorhizobium sp. M1006 | reverse complement strand
TTTCTTGGTGGCGGCGTAAAGCGAAACGGGCTTGTCGACCTGATCGGCTTCGCTGAACGGCACGCTGCGGTTGCCGCCATACACCGAGCTCGACGAGGCATAGACCAGATGCTCGAATGCCGGTTCGGCGCGACAGAATTCGAGCACTTCGAGGTGGCCCATGACATTGGAGCGGATATAGAGCCGCGGATTGTCGAGTGAGTGGCGCACGCCCGCCTGCGCGGCAAGGTGCACGATCCTAACGATGCCTTGCCCGGCCAAAGCGGCTGCAAGCGCGCCCTGTTCGGCAATATCGATCTGGTGGAACGAAAAATCCTTATGGGGCAGAAGGCCGGCAAGCCGCCCCTTTTTGAGCGCCAGGTCGTAATAGTCGTTCATGTTGTCGACGCCGACGACCGCTTCTCCCCGGTCGAGCAGATGGTGGCAAACGTGGCTGCCAATGAACCCCGCGGCTCCGGTGACAAGTATAGGCAACAAGCTTCTCCACGCGCATAGCCGGGCCGGTATCTGGAGCGGCAGATCCGGCCCATTTTGTCGTGCTATAGTCGAAAGCCGAGGTGGAGACCACCATTAAGCTGATGCGTCAGCTTGCCTCGCGCATGGCTTCGGCCGCCTGCAGGTCAACCGACACCAGTTGGCTGACGCCTTGCTCGGCCATGGTCACCCCAAACAGCCGGTCCATGCGCGCCATGGTGATCGGGTTGTGTGTGATGATGACGAAGC
>NZ_JAMYMZ010000158.1:0-736 GCF_040318825.1 Mesorhizobium sp. M1006 | reverse complement strand
ATATTCTTCGTCACAATGTCGGCGCGCGCCAAGCCAGACGCCGCGCCCGACAGCGTTCTCACCTTCGCCGAGATCACTGCGCTCAGCCGGATTGACGCGTCCCGAACGCGACCACGCCTCCAACGGCCCACGCTCGCCGCCTACCTGCTGCAAATTGCCATGCTTGGAGGCTATCTCGCCCGCAAACATGATCCGCCTCCCGGCAACATGGTCGTCTGGCGAGGCATGACCCGCTTGCACGACATCGCCTTCGGCATCCCCATCGGATCAAGCGGACGATTTGAGTAATCGAAAGCTTCACGTGATGGGTACGGATCGATAGGCGCGCCAATCGCGGCAAGGGTGGCGGCGCACTCGTGGTGCGCCAGAGTTGAGTTCGCCGCGGTCGAATCTCCGCGCTGCTTCAGCCGCCGTCCGATGCCAAAAAGCTGCAGTGGAAGACCGCTACGGTTTCTTATTAATCCTTCATGAATGAAGGAATGAAGCCGCAATCCCGCCCAAGATGCAATGGATAAAAGCTTGCGATCCGCATCGATCAGGAGCTTCCTTGTCGCGATGCCGCTCGCGAGCGAAAAAATAATCGCCGCTGATGATGCTTTCGAAGAGGCCAGATCGCAGGATGTCACGCGCGCGTCCGCGGCGAGAATAATCTAGAGCGGCGGACGTTCATGTGAGTCCATATCCTGCGGCAGTGAAGTAGTTTCTGCATTCTGTTGGAGAGAGAGATTGCAGATAT
>NZ_JAMYMZ010000157.1:0-756 GCF_040318825.1 Mesorhizobium sp. M1006 | reverse complement strand
GAACGAACATGAAGTAATCGCGGAAGCGGTGGCCACCTGAGATGTGGCGGCGATGTTCGAACATCTGGCCGGCTGGCTGTCCTCCGATAGGATGAAGAACGGGCTCTCGATCGACACCGGGCCCAGCCACCGAACGGAGGACAGCCATGGAACACTATATCGGCCTCGACGTATCCATGAAAGAGACGGCAATATCGATCCGGCAGAACGGTAAGAGG
This sequence comes from Mesorhizobium sp. M1006, assembly GCF_040318825.1. NCBI lineage: Bacteria > Pseudomonadati > Pseudomonadota > Alphaproteobacteria > Hyphomicrobiales > Phyllobacteriaceae > Mesorhizobium > Mesorhizobium sp. M1006. The sequence goes on along the minus strand of NZ_JAMYMZ010000157.1, from coordinate 538 downwards.
ATTTGGCGGGGCAAGTGCGCATCCGATCCGCAACTGCTTGCGGCGGTGATCCGCAAGCGCGCACCGCATGTCCGGCGGGTTGTGTTCGAAACGGGGCCGCTGTCGGTGTGGTTCTACCATGCGTTGACGGCAGAGGGCCTGCCGGTGATCTGCATCGACGCGCGGCATGCCAAAGCCGCGCTCGACATGGCCGCGAACAAGACCGATGCGAACGATGCCGATGGCCTGGCACATCTGGCCGAGGTCGGCTTCTACCGAGAGGTCCGCGTCAAAGGTTTCGACAGCATGCTGATCCGCACGCTGATCACCGCGCGGCGCCAACTTCTTAAGATGCGTTTGCAGATATCCAATCAAATCCGTGGATTGATGAAGACGTTCGGCCTTGTCGTGCCCAAGGGCGCCGGAAGCGTGTTCGAACGCAACGTTCGCGACCTTCTGCGGGGTGAAGAAAAGCTGGCGCGCATTGTTGTGCCAATGCTGCAGGCATGGAGTGGTATCCGATACCAAATCGCAGAGCTGAGCAAGCAGCTGGCAGCGA
>NZ_JAMYMZ010000156.1:0-772 GCF_040318825.1 Mesorhizobium sp. M1006 | reverse complement strand
CAAAGCCGCGCCGCGATCTCGCCCGGCTCGATGCGGAAGCCGCGGATCTTCACCTGGTCATCGTTGCGGCCCAGGAACTCCAGATTGCCATCCGGCAGATAACGCGCCAGGTCGCCGGTCCGGTACATCCGGGCGCCTGCCTCATCGCTGAACGGATCGGCCAAAAACCGCTCCGCCGTCAGCTCGGGGCGGTTCAGGTAGCCACGCGCAACCCCCGCCCCGCCGATATAGAGCTCGCCCACCGCCCCGAACGGCACGGGCGCACCATGAGCGTCCAGCAGGTAGATCCGCGTGTTCGCAATCGGACGGCCGATCGGGAGCCGGCCAAACGTCTCATCAATCGCGGTAATCTCGCAGACTGTCGCAAAGGTCGTCGTCTCGGTCGGACCGTAGCAGTGCAAGAGATGCTGCGGTCGGCTCCCCCTCAAGACCCGTGCTACTGCCGCCACATCAACCGCATCACCGCCGACCAATAGCAACCGCAAGCTTGCCAGCGCCGGGCCTAAATCATCAGCGCTCTGGCTGAACAACCCAGCTGTCAGATGCAGGACGGTAATGCCATGCTGCTGAACCAGACTGCGCAGCACCTCTGGCTGCAGCACATCAATTTGTGGAATCACAACCAGGCTTGAACCGTGTAGCAGCGGTGCCCACACTTCCAGGGTACTGATATCAAACGCGGGATTGCCCACCCACGCCACACGATCACTCGAGCTGAACTGCGCATAGCCATTGTTGATGACGAGCCGGTTGACCGCACGGTGAGCAACAA
>NZ_JAMYMZ010000155.1:0-786 GCF_040318825.1 Mesorhizobium sp. M1006 | reverse complement strand
GTGGCAATGACACCTATTATGTCGAAGATGTCCGCGACAAGGAGATTGAGGCAGCAGGCGGCGGTACCGACAAAGTGCTCGCGTCCGTAAGTCATACCCTTGCGGGCGGGTCGGAGATCGAGCTTCTCGCCACCAGCAATCCGTCCGGCACGATGGCGGTCACCCTTGTCGGCAACGAATTCGCCCAGACTATCCAGGGCAATGCCGGCGCCAATGTCATCAACGGCCTCGGCGGCGCTGACACAATGACCGGCTATGGCGGCAATGACACCTACTATGTCGACAATGCCGGTGACAAGGTCATTGAGACGGTGGGCGGCGGCGCCGATAGGGTGATCACTTCAGTGAGCCATGCGCTTTCGACGGGCTCCCAGATCGAGCTTCTCGCTGCAAGGTATCCATCCGACACGACGGCAATGAACCTCAGCGGCAACGAGTTCAGCCAGACCATCGTGGGCAACGCTGGCGCCAACATCATCAACGGTGGCGGCGGCGCTGACACGATGACCGGCTACGGTGGCAATGACACCTACTATGTTGACAATGCCGGTGACAAGGTCATCGAGACAGTGGGCGGCGGTACCGACAAAGCACTCGCCTCCGTAAGTCATACCCTTGCGGGCGGGTCGGAGATCGAGCTTCTCGCCACCAGCAATCCGTCCGGCACGATGGCGGTCACCCTTGTCGGCAACGAATTCGCGCAGACTATCCAGGGCAATGCCGGCGCCAATGTCATCAACGGCCTCGGCGGCGCTGACACAATGACCGGCTATGGCGGCAATGACA
>NZ_JAMYMZ010000154.1:0-816 GCF_040318825.1 Mesorhizobium sp. M1006 | reverse complement strand
CCGCGCGCCATCTCGCCTATGTCATCTACACCTCAGGCTCCACCGGAACCCCAAAGGGCGTCATGGTCGAGCATGGAAGTCTGGTGAACTATTTGCATTGGTCGGATCGCAGCCATTACGAAGAAGCCGGCAACGGTTCGCCCATGCTGCTGTCGTTCAGCTTTGATGCTGGCGTTACGACCTTATTCGGGCCTTTCTTGGCGGGCGCCAAGCTTCGTCTTGCCAACCCCATTGCCCTAATACATGCGCTTGCTGGTTTAGAGGATGGTCAGACCTATGATCTAATCAAGCTGACGCCTTCGCATTTAAGCCTGCTGAACAAGCGGCTTGAAGCCTACAAGGGACCAGCCCCGACCAGAGCACTCATGGTCGGTGGCGAGGCCTTGATCCCGGCAGACATGCAGTTTTGGCAAGAGCATTTCCCGAACGTGCGTCTGATCAATCATTATGGTCCGACAGAAGCGACGGTTGGATGTGCCACATTCGCAATATCCGACGCTGTCGGGGGGCTGGCCTCCATCCCGATCGGGCGTCCGATTGCGAACACGCGGTTGTATCTTCTGGACGGTCATGGCGCGCCGGTGCCGTTCGGGGCGGTGGGGGAGCTTTACATTGGCGGGGCCGGGGTTGCGCGTGGCTACCTGAACCGGCCCGATCTGACGGCCGAGCGGTTCATCGCCAGTCCCTTTGTGGAAGGCGATCGGCTGTATAAGACCGGCGATCTGGCGCGTTATCTGCCGGACGGCAATCTGGAGTTTCTGGGCCGCAACGACGACCAGGTGAAGATCCGCGGCTTCCGCATCGAGCCGGGCGAGA
>NZ_JAMYMZ010000153.1:0-822 GCF_040318825.1 Mesorhizobium sp. M1006 | reverse complement strand
ATCCAGCGAACCCGACGTGAACAGCATCAATCTGTTGCAGGCCATCGCTGCCGCACGCCGGCCCAAATAGGCTTATATCAAATCCGCCAGCAATCGGCGCCAACCGACGCGTGGACTACCGAGATCAAAGGGACGGATGCGGAGGGCAAGCGTGTCGAGGACAACGCGGGAACAGTCGCTCCCGATTTATTCCTGACCTTTTCGGCACTCAATCTCTGAAACCACCCACCCTGCCGGTTGCCGCCACCGATGCACATGCCAGCGTGCCAATGCGCACGACCGAGTGCGCTGGTATAGCGAAGGTTGCGCAGCTACCGCGTGCTCATGCACCGCAGCCTAAGCCTCATGCTAATCACCCAGCCGGTTGAGTGCAGTGGGTACAAACGTCCGCTTGTAGAATGGCCTTCTTGCCTATTAATGCAGACGCTCTACCTCGTCCCGATGATTTGGGCTCCCGCTGGAAGGTTCTACGATGCCGGCGAAGTCGCCAATCCACCGCCGATGCACGACTCGGTCATTCTGCGGCTGGTCAAAGAAACGGGGATCACCGTCGAACAGGCGCGCGATCTCATCAACCTGTTGGGCAACCTCAACTGGAACTCGCTCTTGCGAGAAGCCCGCTTTCTTACCAGCGCCGCTGAGGCGATAGGCACCCAGTCACGGATATTGAAATATTGAAAGCGCCACAAAATCCGCTAGTCTTAACTGCGGTCGCCTTTGCTTGCCACGAGGTGACTACCTAGTGGATTGATTCCAACGCTTGGTGCCCGCGTTTGACTGCTGCAATGATCTCATCGGGATCTGCTTTCCAGACGAATGGCC
>NZ_JAMYMZ010000152.1:0-825 GCF_040318825.1 Mesorhizobium sp. M1006 | reverse complement strand
CAGCGCGCCGATGTTGTCGCCGGCCTGGCCCTGGTCGAGCAGCTTGCGGAACATCTCGACGCCCGTGCAGGTCGTCTTGGTGGTCGGACGGATGCCGACGATCTCCAGCTCCTCGCCGACCTTGACGACGCCGCGCTCGACGCGGCCGGTCACCACCGTGCCACGGCCCGAGATCGAGAACACGTCCTCGATCGGCATCAGGAACGGCTTGTCGAGCGGACGAACCGGCGTCGGAATGTAGGCATCGACCGCAGCCATCAGTTCGCGGATGGCGTCCTCGCCGATCTTCTTGTCGCTGTCTTCAAGGGCGGCAAGCGCCGAACCCTTGACGATCGGAATGTCGTCGCCGGGGAACTCGTTCTTGGTCAAAAGCTCACGCACCTCGAGCTCGACCAGCTCGAGCAGCTCGGCGTCGTCGACCTGGTCGACCTTGTTCAAGAACACCACGATCGAGGGCACGCCGACCTGGCGGGCCAAAAGGATGTGCTCGCGCGTCTGCGGCATCGGGCCGTCGGCGGCCGACACCACCAGGATCGCGCCGTCCATCTGCGCGGCACCGGTGATCATGTTCTTCACATAGTCGGCGTGGCCGGGGCAGTCGACATGGGCATAGTGGCGGTTGGCGGTTTCGTATTCGACGTGGGCCGTCGAAATGGTGATGCCGCGCGCCTTCTCTTCGGGTGCCGCATCGATCTGGTCGTAGCGCTTGTATTCGCCAAAATACTTGGTGATCGCCGCCGTCAGCGACGTCTTGCCATGGTCGACGTGACCAATCGTGCCAATGTTCACATGAGGCTTAGTGCGCTCGAATTTACCTTTTGCCAT
>NZ_JAMYMZ010000151.1:0-852 GCF_040318825.1 Mesorhizobium sp. M1006 | reverse complement strand
TAGGTCGTGTGGACTCTTGGGATTCCCAAGGCTGAGCAAATCAGATTCAAGGCTGTCTTTTGGAGGCAGCCATGGGTGTTCTCGACCGTCTGATTCTTCGTGACGATCAGTGGGAGCGCATGTCGGCGCACATCATCGGCGACCAGCGGACGCGGGGATCGTCGGGCCGCGACAACCGGATGTTCGTGGAAGCGGTGCTTTGGATCGTGCGCACCGGGTCACCCTGGCGTGATCTACCCGAGGCTTTCGGGGATTGGAACAGCGTGTTCCGCCGTTTCAGCCGGTGGAGCCACAAGGGTGTCTGGTGGCGCATCTTCGCGGCGATGTCGGACGATCCCGACTTTGAGTATCTGATCGTCGATTCCACCATCATCCGCGCCCACCAGCACGCTTCGGGGGCCAAAAAGGGGGGTCTGAAGATCAGGCCCTTGGTCGTTCGCGCGGTGGCCTGAGCACCAAGATCCACATGGCCGTCCGGGGCCTTGGATGCCCGGTGCGCTTCATTCTGACGGCTGGCCAACGCGGCGACTGCCCGCAAGCCTACACCTTGATCGAGGGGTTGCCCGCAAAGGTCGTCATGGCCGACACGGCCTACGATGCCGATCCATTGCGCCGGGAAATCGCAGACAAGGGCGCCATCGCCGTCATTCCCAACAACCCGTCACGGGCGCGCAAATACCCGATCGACAAGCACCTCTATGCCCAGCGTCACTTGATCGAATGTTGCTTCTCAAGGCTCAAGCAGTTCCGACGCGTCGCCACACGATTCGAGAAGACAGCCCGAAACTACCTCGCCATCGTCACCATCGCCGCAACCGTCCTCTGGATCAGATAAGTGTCCACACGACCTAG
>NZ_JAMYMZ010000150.1:0-852 GCF_040318825.1 Mesorhizobium sp. M1006 | reverse complement strand
TTGTCGATTCAAGCGCTTCGCAGGCGAGCACATAGCGCGAGATCTGGTCGGTGACCGTCAGGGGGTAACAGTAGCTACCGTTGCCTCCATCACCGAACACTCTCTTCACGGCATCAACACCTCCGGCCAAAACCCAAAAGTGTTACCCACGTGTCCGGTACAAAACGTCACCTATGTCTCAGGCCGCGCAAATTCTGACGATCTCTCGAGTCGTAATCTCGGTTGCAGACACCTTGGTCGCGGACTGGTATCGGCGGTATCTGTCCACAACAAATTGGTGTCTCCGGCAGAGAGCGCGATGCGGCTGGTATCTTAGTTTAATGTCGGCTCAATTGGCCGGCAGTCAAATGTATGTTGTGAAGAAAGCAGTTTTTCTGCCACGGCTTGGCGTTCTGTCTTATAGTTTTAGACTTTTATAAATCCAAAACATTGAATTTTCTTGCCGCTTTTCTTCAGAAAAGTCAGCGCCTCCAACGCGTCTCTAGTAGAAGCCAATGCAATAAATTAAACTTTAATAAAATTGAATTTCTTTTTAAACGGCAGCGGTCATGTTATGTTGTGCTGTAAGAAACAGGTATTATGTAGTAGACATATTCACCAAGCATCTATCGTAAAACAACGTGGGCATCTCTGAAGTTAAATTTGCTTTTTATCACACAATTTCGACCATCAGTAAGTATATTTTTCGCCGCAACGTGAGAATCCTGCTACCGATCAACCATTCTATCAGGGCGTGCAGGTATGTGATTTGGCGCTAATATACACCTTCTAGTAGGCAGACATCCGCGGGGCGCTATCGAATCAAAATGAGGGATTATGGATGGCAACTCTGCACTATGCATCGGGTGGTTC
>NZ_JAMYMZ010000149.1:0-866 GCF_040318825.1 Mesorhizobium sp. M1006 | reverse complement strand
CAGCGCTGATCCAGTTCGCGGAGTCTTCGCCCATGCCGTTCGTCAATGGCATCAAGGCTTCGCGGGAGCGTGTCGTCGCTCGGGACGACGAAGATCGCCAGAGCTTCCTGCGCAAGCGCGGCTTCTCCAAGGCGGAGACGACGAAGATCATCGATGCCGTGCTTTCGGAGGAAGGGCACCCGCCCGCCTCGATTTTCGACTTCGTGCAGGGCATTACACGGGTGGCGCGCGACAAGCCGCATCAGGATGTTCGCCTGGAGATGGAGGGCAAGGCCAAGAAGCTTCTCGATCTGGCAGCATGATACTGCAATGCTGCGCGCGGCGGGAGTAGGTAACGTCACCGGGCTGCTGATGCCGCCAGTTTCGAACATGTGCATCGCTGCGGCGCAGCACACGGCCTGCGCTGCCGGTCTGGCAAACACACCTCTCAGGTCTAGGTGTGCGCTGCACAGATCGCAATGCTGCTATGCACAATTAATGCTTCTCGGGAGCGTGGAAGGGAGTAGGTTGTCGGTATCAAGTTTCGTCCGGGTCACCTCCTCCCGACCTCGGCGATCAGGGACGGCATTTATTCCTCCCGAATGCTGTCGTCCAAATCAAGCCCGCCGCACCTCCTCCCGCGGCGGGCTTTTTCGTTGTGCGAGCGGCGGCTTCTTCCAGCCCGATGAAGGAAACGAACGCGGAGGGTCCGTCAATCGGGGCGGTTGAACCGTTCGATGGTGATGGTACGCGCGACATCCACCGTAATCTCCAGCACTTCGTTCCATGCCTCCTCGCCACCGAGCTCCGAAAGGGCGAGATGAAAGAGCCTGTGCTGGAGATCGAGGCTCATCAGGCCAGGGGCGGTGTTGAAGGCGACCAGCCCG
>NZ_JAMYMZ010000148.1:0-883 GCF_040318825.1 Mesorhizobium sp. M1006 | reverse complement strand
CCGGTGCGCATGCACGATCGTCGCACATGCGAAAACCGATGGGAATCCAACATCGGACTCTTTTGTCTCGATCAATCCACTAGAGATCGAAATGCCGCCGGATATCTTGGACAGCAATAGTATCGAGGTTCGAAGGGCGGTATCTGAATATCAGCGTTCTAGAGCCGGCGAAGATTTTGCATCCGAAATCATAAAGCGCGTCGGCGGCCGGGATGAATTTTACGTCGAACTCGCGGGACATCGGCGCTGCATCCCAATGACCTCGTGCGGATGGAAGCGTCTATTGTGCTCGGCACCGCGGAACGGCGCCAAGCGGCGTGTGTCCTTGCCAATGCGCGCGCCCGCTTCGCAGGTTATTGCTCTTATAAGTTCGCCTGACGCCGTTGTCAGAGCCGAGGCAACGAACTGCGCGTCTTTTAATCAAGAGGCAGACAGCATAGCTGAGAAATTGCCCGAAATGGCGGAGGGTTTCCGCCTCGCAGGCCGCCCCTACTTTTTGCGGCAACTGGCGATCCGCAAGAGACTTCAGCAGTCGCTTGATGAGACTGCAGCCGAACTCCGCAGCTGGCGAATGTCCATAGCAGACCACCAGCCCGACAGCTTGCTATCGCAGGGCCTGCGTTTTTGGATCCGCGAACAACGTTACGCAAGCGCACTCAACAGTGGGGGTTGATCCACCGTCGGCCGTGCGCTGGCGAGGGCTTCTGCCTGCCAGCGTGTGCTGTCTGACCTCATGGCCCGGGAGGCGATGAGGAAGCTCAACATTGGGGCCGCGAAATTGTCCTTTCACGCCAGCCCGGCTGACCTTGCCCCTCTGATCTAATCCGGTTTGAAGTTCGTTCTGGCCATCGAGAGGACCAGGACATGAAACGCAGCCGCTTCT
>NZ_JAMYMZ010000147.1:0-893 GCF_040318825.1 Mesorhizobium sp. M1006 | reverse complement strand
CGTCCTATCGGGAGAATCGCTTGCAACGGCGGCCTTGGTCAAATGCATTTTCCATATCGTAGTCATCTGGGCAGGCGATGGCTTCCTAAGGTGGGATGTGAACTGCTGGGTTGGTCGGAGTTCGTGAGAAGGTGGACCGTGACAAGCAGGACAACAAGTCGCGGAAATTGAGGAGCTAATCGCCAGAACCTCAGGATCGGCTGTTCCCTGCGCTGAAATCAGGGCAATGCCTCAGAACGAGCGTCGCGTATGTGCGCGGACGGCTAGTCTCTCAATTCCCTGTCAAGGCCGAAGTCGATAGGAAGCAACTGCTTGGCGTGAGTGTGCAAAGCAATCGCAAGACCGTATGTCCGCTCTGCCGGTGAGGTGGCTCGCCCTACACTGCGCGTCCGAGCGCAACCCTCGCGAACTCACCTCATTCATCGTCCCGCGAAGGACGCCCCTTTTCCACCGGCAGGTGGAATCTTATTGGGTGATCCTTGTCACGCTCGCTCTGCGATCATGTTTCATCTCCGCGTTCGAATGCTGGCCCTTCTCCTTGTCCCGACCTTCTTGCGGTGGCCCCGCCCGCGCGCAGGTGCGTCGTCAAGGGCCCCAGGCCTTCGCGCAGCGACTTGCCTTCGCCGGGCCACGCGGCACGCCGCAATGGTCGGGCGCACCTCAGGCGGCCTTCGGCATGATGTCTGTGTCGTGTCTAGCGGAACTCTGTGCCGTCGCGCCACATGCGATGCATGATCACCGCCAAGGGGCAACGCGACAATGGCCTTCTGTCGGCCACGCCGCCTAGCGACATTCTCGCTCACGCCTCACGCTCTGATCACGTATCGAGCTGTGCTTGTCGCGTTTGCGACAATACGACAGCGGGTTCCCTGGCGCGAGCATGAGCCATCGGT
>NZ_JAMYMZ010000146.1:0-904 GCF_040318825.1 Mesorhizobium sp. M1006 | reverse complement strand
ACGCTCTGATCACGTATCGAGCTGTGCTTGTCGCGTTTGCGACAATACGACAGCGGGTTCCCTGGCGCGAGCATGAGCCATCGGTGAATGAACAGCTTGATGATCAGTCTTCGCGATTGGCCATGCTGCTAACCGGGGAGTTGGCATGTTCCTTGCGCGGGATATAGGCGCCGGCGAGCCTAATGGTCACAGTTTCGGCTCTGGTCTGGCGAAGGAAATGTGAGCTTGGAGAATTACACCATGAGTGAAACGGCTTTGATCGATAGTGTCATTCCGCGTACCGCTGTTGTCAAATGCACGGCGCGCATTGGCGCTGAAATCAGGAATATCAAGCTGTCGGGCGATTTGCCGGACCAGACCTTCGCCGCGATCAAAGGCCTGCTGCTTGACCACAAAGTCATCTTCTTCCGTGACCAGGGTCATCTTGACGACGCCGAGCACGAGCGCTTTGCTCTTCGTTTCGGGAAGCCTATGCTGTCTCCGACGTTAGATCCTGCGAAGGGAACGACGTCGATCCTCGAGATTGATTACGCACGAGGTTTCCGGACTGACGCTTGGCACATCGATTTCGCCTACCTGGATGCCTATCCCAAGATTTTGGTGCTGCGCGGCGCTGTGATCCCGCCATTCGGCGGCGACACGGTGTGGTCAAACACCGCCGCCGCATATCTCGACTTGCCGGCACCGCTGCAACGGCTTGCTGACGACCTCTGGGCAGTTCACAGCAACGCGTACGACTTCGCCGTGTTTGCCCGCCCTACCGAAGCCGAAAGAAAAGTTCACGATGAGGCCCTGATGAGAGCGAGTTTCGAGACCGAGCATCCCGTTGTACGTGTCCACCCGGAAACCGCCGAGCGAACGCTGGTGCTTGGTCTTTACGCGAAGCGTTTTGTTGACGTGCCGA
>NZ_JAMYMZ010000145.1:0-979 GCF_040318825.1 Mesorhizobium sp. M1006 | reverse complement strand
GCTTTGGCGGTAGTCCATGAGGACGAGCGCCTGAGCTATGGCGAGCTCAACGCGCGAGCCAACCGGCTGGCGCATCACCTGATCGCGCTCGGGGTGAGGCCGGACCAGCCGGTGGCGATCTGCGTCGAGCGCAGCCCGGCGATGGTGGTGGGTGTCTTGGCGATCCTCAAGGCGGGCGGCGCCTATCTGCCGCTGGACCCGGCCTATCCCTGCGCGCGGCTGCGGCAGGTTGTCGAGGATGCGGCGCCGCGGCTGCTGCTGGCCGATGCGGCCGGCCGCGCCGCGCTCGGCCCCGAGGCGCTTGTCGATGTGAGCGTGGTCGATCTGGAGACGGCGACCCCGGCTTGGGCCGAACTGCCCGCTTGCGATCCCGAGCCGCGCGCCCTTGGCCTGACCTCACGCCATCTCGCCTATGTGATCTACACCTCCGGCTCCACCGGAACCCCAAAGGGCGTCATGGTCGAGCACCACAACCTGGTCAATCTTACAGCATGGCATGTGCAAACGTTCTGTCGGCAACGAGAAACCTGCTGCGCACTCACGGCCGGAGTGGCATTCGATGCCAGCATTTGGGAGCTGTGGTCTGCATTATCCAATCGTAGCGCATTGCTGCTCTCGCCAAGAGCAGCAGCAGGAGATCCCCTGCTTCTACTGCAATGGTGGTGTGATCAATCGCTGGAGACCGCCTTTTTAGTCACGCCGCTGGCTACAACCGCGTTAGAAGACAAGCAAATAAATCCCACATTGGAGTATTTGCTTATTGGCGGTGATCGTCTCCAGCGTGTGCCTTCCCGGCTACCGTCGCCTCTCAAGTTAATAAACAACTATGGCCCGACGGAAGTTACCGTCGTGGCAACCTCGGGACGGCTCTTCAGTGACAACGTTGTGCCGCATATCGGGCGTCCGATTGCGAACACGCGGTTGTATCTTCTGGACGGTCATGGCGCGCCGGTGCCGTTCGGGGCGGTGGGGGAGCTTT
>NZ_JAMYMZ010000144.1:0-983 GCF_040318825.1 Mesorhizobium sp. M1006 | reverse complement strand
GCCTTTTTATTTTTCCCCTGTTTCGGGCTGGCGCGGGTCTCCGGGTGGGCGGTCGGGTTGACCGGCGGCGCGTAATCGTTGATGCTTCTCCTGATGGTCGGGAGAGGGATTTCGGTGATCAAGATCGGGGAAATGACGATGATACTGGATTTGCATCGGCAGGGCCTGTCGGTGTCGGCGATCGCCAGGGAGAGCGGGATCGACCGCAAGACGGTTCGCAAATACATTGCGCGCGGGCTCGAGGCTCCGGCCTACGGACCGCGCAAGCCGCGTCAGGCGGTGATCGATCCCTTCACAGCCTATCTTCGCGAACGCGTCACCCGATATCCCGGACTCACCGGCAGCCGGCTTTTCCGGGAACTGAAGGATCTCGGCTATGGCGGCGGCTACACGGCCGTCACCGACTTCCTGTGCGACGTTCGTCCTGCCGCGGCGGAGCGTGGATACGAGGTTCGCTTCGAGACCCCGCCCGGCGAGCAGGCGCAGGTCGACTTTGCCCAGTTCAATGTCCTCTTTACCGATGAGCCGACCACGCCGAGAATCGTCTGGCTATTCTCCATGGTGCTTGGCTTCAGTCGCCTTATCTGGGCACGCTTCGTCGTCCACCAGCGACTGCCTTGCGCTGCCATGCTGGGGCTTTCGAGGCGCTGGGCGGCGCTCCTCGCGAAGTGCTTTACGATCGTATGAAGACGGCTGTGATCGGCGAAGGCGATACCGGCGGCATCGTCTACAACCGTGCCCTCGTCGATCTTGCCCGCCACTATGGTTTCCATCCCAAGGCGTGTCGGCCTTACCGCGCCAAAACGAAAGGCAAGGTCGAGCGGCCGTTCCGCTACATTCGCGAGGACTTCTTCCTGGCCCGGTCCTTTCGCAATCTCGAAGACCTGAACGCGCAGTTGGACACCTCGAAAAACCTGGCAATCGAGACCGCATTTTGATTCACTTCGCCTGGTGATTTGCACGGAGGCGTTGGATGCGAGGCC
>NZ_JAMYMZ010000143.1:0-1004 GCF_040318825.1 Mesorhizobium sp. M1006 | reverse complement strand
GCTCCAGCCAACATCGACATTGTTAAGACATTCCTGTGGCCGCGCGCCAGGCCTGCACAACGAAGCTGTGCTGGTTCCAGATCATCAGCGCTCCACTCACAGCCATGAGCGCGACCACAAGGCCGCGGAACTGTCGTCCACTTAGGCGTTCGAGCCAGCGCTTGGCCAGCAGATTGGCAAGCGCAGCGCCCAAACCCGCGGCTGCGCCGTACATGACCGCCTGACCACCGAGCGCGCCGAGTCCGGTGAATACCGCGATCTTGACGACATCGGTCACAAACGAGTTCACCGATTTCGTGGCGACCAACGTCTCCTTCTCCGAACCGTAGTTCAGATAGAGCGAATTCAAGACGGGTCCCACCGTGCCCATCAGCGCCGACAACAGCGCGACGATCAGGCCGGCCGGGAGGAACCACCAGCGGCGGGCTCGGTAGCTCCGCTCGCGCGCGCCGCCGCGAAATTCCCAGACTGCACTGATCAGATAGATCCCTATGAGTATCTGGAGCCATTCCGCCCGACTGTTGGCGAAGAGCCAGGAGCCCGCAGCGGCACCGGCGATGGCGCCGGGCAGGTACCAACGGACCAGGCTCCAATCGATGTCGCGCCGGAAGGCCAGGGCGCGGATGGGATTGCCGATGAGCTCGGTCAAGGTGATGACCGGCGCAACCGCCGCGCTCCCTGTGATGAAAGTCACGGCGGGGATCAGCAATAGACCTCCGCCTCCGGCCGAGAGGGTGTTCAGTGTCCAGGTGAGGAACCCCGCCAACGCCAGGAGGCCTAGTCTAATCCAGTCCATCCGATCAGAACGAAGCGGACCTTTGATCGTTCCGAACGCGTTAGTTCGCAAAAGCCCGGCCCGCCCCTTGAGTCTCGTGTGCGATGGAAAGGTGATCTCAGGCGCAATGCTGGTGGCGGAGAGACGCCGTGCCAGAGAACCATTCCCGAGGCGGCGGGAAGAAGGCCGACGATCGCTCCGAGTCGGCCGAACTCCGCCGTTGGACGCG
>NZ_JAMYMZ010000142.1:0-1006 GCF_040318825.1 Mesorhizobium sp. M1006 | reverse complement strand
GCATCGGATGTGCCAGAATGAGTTCGTTGAGATCTCAAACAAGGGAGCCGTCCGTGGAACACCTTATCCGTATTGGCATGGATACGTCCAAGAGTGTTTTTCAGCTGCATGGTGTCGACGCTGCGGAGCGTTCGGTGCTGGTGCGTAAATTGCAACGGCGGGCGGTAGTCCCGTTCTTCGCCAAGCTTGCGCCGGTGAGGATCGGGCTGGAGGCGTGCGGTGGCTCGCATTACTGGGCGCGCACGCTGTCGGGGCTGGGTCATGAGGTGGTGCTGATCGCGGCGCAGCACGTGAAGCCGTATGTGCGGCGCGGCAAGCATGACGCGGCTGACGCCGAGGCGATCTGCGAGGCGATGAGCCGGCCCAGGACACGCTTTGTTGGGATCAAGAGCGGCGAGCAGCAAGCGGCGCAGATGCTGTTTGGGGTGCGCGAGCAGCTGGTGCGGCGGCGCACGCAGCTTTCCAACACGATCCGCGGCTACGCAGCCGAATTCGGCCTGGTGGCCGCACAAGGCCTTGCCCGCATCGAGCCACTGCTGGCCCGCATTGCCGGCGACGCGACGGTGCCGGCGCTGGCAAAGGAACTGCTTGAGACGCTCGGCGAGGAATACCGCGCGGTGTGCGCGCGATACGCGGCAATCGACAAGAAGCTGTTGGCCCATCACCGCAAGGACGAGACTGGACAGCGGCTGGCTGCGATGCCCGGCGTCGGGCCGGTCGTGGCGAGCCTGCTCGGCGTCAAGGTCACTGATGCGACAGCGTTCGGTTCGGGACGCGACTTCGCGGCGTGGCTGGGGCTGACGCCGAAGAACCATTCGACCGCCGGCAAGAACCGGCTGGGGGTGATCACGCGGGCCGGCGACGAGATGCTGCGGCAGGCGCTGGTGGTGGGCGCGACGGCCCACATCCAGCAGGTGCGTCGCGGCCGCGCCAAGGCCTCGCCGTGGCTGGCGGCGTTGATTGCGCGCAAGCCGCCGAAGCTGGCGGCTGTGGCGCTCGCCAACAA
>NZ_JAMYMZ010000141.1:0-1031 GCF_040318825.1 Mesorhizobium sp. M1006 | reverse complement strand
GAGATCTTTGCACAGAAGCCGATCAGTGATTCTGTTGTGAGGTTGGAGCAGGGAGATTCGCGATGGTGGATCGTGTTCTGGGTCAGTTGAGTCTGGCGGACGGTCTTGCGGTGTCGGATGAGACGATCTTCGACCTGATTGCGAAAGAGCTGGACTGGGAGCCGATCAGCAAGCTGCTTGGCCCGCGCAGCAGCAGCGGCCCGGGTAGCGCCAGCTACCCGGCAATGTTGCTGGTGCGCTGCCTTCTGCTGGGTGTGTGGCATGGGCTGAGCGATCCAGCGCTTGAGGCGCAGATCCGTGACCGGCTGTCGTTTCGCCGCTTCGTTGGCTTCAGCCTCTCGGACCGTACGCCCGATCATTCGACCCTATGGCGCTTTCGCGACGAGCTGACGCGTGAGCGGCTGATCGACAAGGTGTTTGAGGAGATCAACCGGCAGCTGGAGACGAAAGGCCTGATCGTCAAGCGCGGCACGCTGGTCGATGCCTCGTTCATGCAATCCCCCGGCCGGCCGCCCAAGCAGCCGAAGAAGGGCCACCACGGCCCGGTCAAGCCGTCGGCGGACAAGGATGCGCGCTGGGGCAAGAAGGGCAAAAAGAGCACTTTTGGCTACAAGATGCACATTGGCGTCGACCAGGGGCACACCTTGATCCGGCGCGTCGAGGTGAGCGACGCCTCAGTCACCGACACCGAGCCGGCCGACCGGTTGATCTGCGGCGATGAGAAGGCGGTCTATGGCGATCAGGCCTATTACACCCATGCCAGGCATGACCGGCTCGCTGAGGCCAAGATCAAGGATCGCCTGATGCGGCGGCCCAACAAGCATCACCCTGAATTGCCGCCGCGCGACAAGCTGCGCAACCGGCTGATCTCCAAGGTGCGGGCGGCGGTTGAGCGGCCTTTCGCCGTGTTCAAGGAGCGTTACGGCATGCGGCGCATGCGCTTCTTCAACCTTGCGACCAACCGCACGCAGTGCATGCTGGCGGCATGCGCCTACAATCTGCGGACTATGATCGGTGTCCTGTATCCACCC
>NZ_JAMYMZ010000140.1:0-1087 GCF_040318825.1 Mesorhizobium sp. M1006 | reverse complement strand
GCGGCAATGCGCTTTAGTATGTGCTGCATATGTTTTCCTTCGCGCAAGCGCAATCTTTCTGGCTGAGAACGTCTCACTCGTCGTCACTGAGTTGAGGGACTTGGGTTCGAACCGGGGTCTGCGGAGCAAAACTCCGCTGTCCCTAACGCCAGACGATCACGATCTCATCGATTGCGCCCCCGCTGTTGCAGAAACGAAATCGGCTAACGTCAAAATACATCCTGCCATTTTGATTGACCATCTGCGCCGGACCAACCCATCGGCCGACGAATATCATCTATACATTGTCCGTCAACCTAGTGGCGGGAGTGCGATCATTTTTTCAAGTACTTGATTATGTTTGGAACAACTGCTTTTATGTGCATTTGGCCTTTCTACTGTTTTCATTTACATTTGATGCGGGGTTAGGGTAAGCAGTGGCTCTATCTCAATTCCTTCAGTCGCGAGACAATCGCACTGCGTTGATTCAACCGATACGACAATTGGATGAAGGCCAAGACGATGGGCCGCTTGGACGTACAACCGCCCGGCATCCATCGCATGGCCCTCAAACAGGATAAGCGCTCTTCTTGCCATTGGCTCTTGTGATCCCACGCTGCGTGCTGTGCGGCGGTCTGAGCATAAACGGGCACCAGTTTTGGCCGCAACTAACCTCAGACGTCGTGGCGAACGTACCATCGTCAGCGATTTCCGGTTGTAAAGGTTCTGTAAAATAGTTTGAAGGTTTTGTAGCAACGTTAGAAGAGAGACAATTGTCCGGTGGAACTGGATGACAGCACTTCGCGCTCCGTTCGTAAGAGTGCGTGGCTTTCTCAATCAAATTGGATTGTCTAAAGCCTGACAAACCTAGGCCCGCAACTGACGGGCAGAAACAGAAAATACAGGCACAACATTGGAATTACATGGATTTTTCGCTTGGAATTGCTCTTGCTGTCTAGACGGTGACGGGCCATCGTTGCAGAAAGCAGTCCGTCCGTGGCGCATTTCGTGCATGAACCCGTCCTTGCTACCGGCATTGCGGTGGCGCTGGCCATCGCCGCCATGTCGTTCACGCGCTGCCTGCATCCGCCGGGTGGCGCCGCCGCCT
>NZ_JAMYMZ010000139.1:0-1152 GCF_040318825.1 Mesorhizobium sp. M1006 | reverse complement strand
CTAGTGGATTGATTCCAACGCTTGGTGCCCGCGTTTGACTGCTGCAATGATCTCATCGGGATCTGCTTTCCAGACGAATGGCCGCGGTTCGTGATTGTGCTCAGTCATGAAGCGGTTGATTGCCGCCTGCAGGTCGACGACGGAGTGGAAGACGCCGTGTTTCAGTCTCCGTCGTGTCAGTTTGGCGAAGAAGCCCTCGACAGCGTTGAGCCATGAACATGATGTTGGAACGAAGTGGAAGGTCCATCGCGGATGTCTTGCCAGCCAGGCGCGGACCTTCGGCTGCTTATGGGTCGCGTAGTTGTCGAGAATGACGTGGACTGCCTTATCCTTCGGCAGTTGCGCCTCAATCACGTTGAGGAAACGGATGAACTCCTGATGCCGATGTCGCTGCATGTTGCGGCCGATCACCGAGCCGTCGAGAACATTGAGGGCAGCAAACAGGGTGGTGGTCCCGTGGCGCTTGTAATCATGGGTCATCGTGCCACCCCGCCCCTTCTTTAAAGGAAGCCCTGGCTGGGTGCGGTCGAGCGCCTGGATCTGGCTTTTTTCATCGACGGAAAGAACAATGGCATGGGCCGGCGGCGAGACGTAGAGCCCAACGACATCGTGCAGTTTCTCGGCAAAGGCCTTGTCATTCGACAGTTTGAAGCTGCGCCAGCGGTGCGGTGCAAGACCATGCTCGTGCCATATCTTGACGACCGAAGAGGCCGCGATCCCCACCGCCTGTGCCATCGCGCGAACGGTCCAGTGTGTGGCCTCTTGCTTGGGCGTTTCCAGCGTCAGCGCGATCACCTGATCGACCAGTTCGGGATCGAGTGGCGCAATGCCTGGAGGGCGGCTCTTGTCGCGCAAAAGGCCATCAACGCCTTCGGCCATAAAACGCTCCTGCCATCGCCACACGCAGGTCTTCGATTTGCCGGTAGCCTCCATAATGGCCACAGTTCCCAACCTGTCATCGCTCATCAGAATGATCTTCGCCCGCCACGCATGCTTCTGCGGCGAACCGCGCTTTGCCACGATGGCTTCGAGCCGGATCCTGTCGGTGGCAGTGACGTCAAATGTAATACCGGTGCGCATGCACGATCGTCGCACATGCGAAAACCGATGGGAATCCAACATCGGACTCTTTTGTCTCGATCAATCCACTAG
>NZ_JAMYMZ010000138.1:0-1179 GCF_040318825.1 Mesorhizobium sp. M1006 | reverse complement strand
GCGTAGAACCCCTCGATGATCCCTGCGGCTTGGAGCACACGGAGCCGCTCCGAACAGGCCGAAGCCGAAAGGTGAACACGCTTTGCGAGCTCGCTTTTCGAAATCCGACCGTCTGACTGAATCTCTGAGAGAATCCGGACGTCCCAAGCGTCTAGGCGCACAGGATCAGATTTCGACTTCATGACCTTGCTCTCAAGCGGTGGTCGACAGCGCAATTAGTACCAACCAATTCTATCATTAATTGAAGCGGGCGAATGTAGTGGGCGTCATCGTCCTCGGCCTGCAACGCTTCACTGCGAGCTTGTCGAAGTCAGGGGACTGAGAGCGCTCCAAACAGAAACGCTTTTAGAACAGTTGGGGTATTGCCCCTGCCCCCAACCGGGCGATGACGCATTTGGAAAGGAGTGATCGCCTGTCGGCGGCGGCCTCTTCGTAAATGAATACCGCATCTTTTTGGTATCTCCGGTGCTTGACCCGATTGGTACCCCTAGACAGCACCTGAGCGTCCATCGACGGCAGGTCGATGCAGTCTTTATACTGAGTGTTTGGCATCGAGAGCGACTTGAAAGCCTTTCTTGTCTGGCTCCCGAGGAGCTGAACCACAAATGGCCGCTTGTGTTACCGATACGGCCCAAAATCCGAGGCGGAAGTCTGGCCGGATTCGCGCAGCCGGCGGACTCAAACGCCGATGCTGCGGGCGATGCTGTCGGCCGCCATGCGCTTACGCCACTCAAGCGGCCCGGAATTATGAATGGAGTTTCCCTCGACATCGACAGCCACGATGACCGGCATGTCCTGCACCTCAAATTCATAGATGGCTTCCATGCCCAAGTCCTCAAAGGCAACGAGCCGCGCCGCCTTGATCGATTTTGAAATCAGGTATGCAGCGCCACCGACTGCGATGAGATAGGGCGTTCTGTGTCTCGCAATCGACTCGATGGCCGCCGGGCCTCTCTCCGCTTTGCCGACCATCGCATATAGGCCGGTCTCGGCGAGCATCTTTTCAGTAAAACTGTCCATCCGGCTGGAGGTTGTTGGGCCAGCCGGCCCGACCACCTCATCCCTCACTGCGCGGACGGGTCCGACGTAGTAGATCACGCGTCCCCGCAGATCGACGGGAAGCGGCTCGCCGGTATCGATCAAATCGACCATCCGCTTGTGGGCGGCGTCACGGCCCGT
>NZ_JAMYMZ010000137.1:0-1186 GCF_040318825.1 Mesorhizobium sp. M1006 | reverse complement strand
TTCCTGGAATTGCTTGTCTTATGACTTTCGCTGCCGAATGGGTCAGAAAGGAACGCTGAGAGAGGGTAGCCGCCCTCCCTCAGCGGCGAGGGTCGGATCGGTGGAATTGCTGACCGTTTGACGGGTCGAGCTAGAGTCGGATCGCCCTCGTCTTTCCCTTGAGGCCTGAACGGATACCCGGAGTTCGGCTCCGAACGACAAGCACAGGACAAGTGAAAGATGACCAACGATACCATCGGGATCGACATATCGAAAGACCATCTCGACGCCCACAGGCTGAGCGACGGCGCGAGCCGGCGTTTTGCCAACGACAGCCGCGGCCACAAGGCGTTCATGAGCTGGTTGAGCCCGAGCCGGTTGGACCCGCCCGGCGTACGCATCGTCTATGAGCCGACAGGTCCATATCACCGGGCCTTTGAGCGGAAGCTGGCGGCGGCTGGCCTTGCGCTGGTCAAGGTCAACCCACGCCAAGCCCGGCGCTTCGCCGAGGCCACCGGCAGGATCGCCAAGACCGACCGGCTGGACGCCGCCATGCTGGCGCGCATGGGCGCTCTTCTCGACCTCGAAGCACGACCGGTGCGCAGCCCGATCCTCAATGATCTCAAGGACCTGCACATGGCGCGCGAGGCGCTGGTGAAGAACCGGACGGCGGCGAGGAACAGGGCCAAGGCGCTAACCCTTCCCATCCTCAAGCGCCACAATGCCCAGCAGCTCAGGCAGATCGAACGTCAAATGGCTGCTGTCGAAAAGGAGATCACGGCGCTCATCCAGTCCGATCCCGATCTCTCCCGTCGCTTCGCTATCCTCGTCTCGATCCCGGGCGTCTCGGCAATCACCGCCTTCGCGCTTCTCATCGAAATGCCCGAACTCGGCACGCTCGGTCAGGGTCAGGCTGCTTCCCTCGCAGGCCTCGCTCCCGTCGCACGACAGTCCGGCAACTGGATCGGCCGCGCCTTCATCCGCGGCGGGCGAGCCAATGTCCGACAGGCACTCTACATGCCCGCCCTCGTCGCCATGCGCTTCAATCCCGATCTAAAGGCAAAATACCACCAGCTCACGGCCGACGGCAAAGCCTCAAAACTCGCCATCACAGCCATCATGCGAAAGCTCATCATCCTCGCAAACGCACTACTCAGGGACAATCGGACCTGGACACCATCTCTCCCTTGACCAACACGGATACTCT
>NZ_JAMYMZ010000136.1:0-1278 GCF_040318825.1 Mesorhizobium sp. M1006 | reverse complement strand
GCCGTGACGTTGCCCCCAGTTTCTATCCAGTTTTGAGTTCGTTTCCGGCGTGGGTTGTGCCCTGCTGGGCCGGTGAAGCGACGGGCGCTGGCGCGGAGCCTTTGGCATAGCGCAGCGCGAGCGACCGTCGCGGATTAAAGGTGCTGGCGAACTCGGCCGGGGTCTGCCAGGCGATTTGGGAGTGCGGCCGCGCGGTGTTGTAGTCGGCGTGCCACAGGGCGATGGCGACGCGCGCCTGAGCCAGCGAGGTAAACAGCGTCTCGTTGAGCAGTTCATCGCGCAATCGGCCGTTGAAGCTCTCGATGAAGCCATTCTGCATCGGCTTGCCGGGCGCAATGTAATGCCATTCGACGCGGTTCTGATCCGCCCAGGAGAGGATGGCGTTCGAGGTGAACTCGCTGCCATTGTCGCTGACGATCATCCTCGGCCGGCCGCGCTCGGTGATGAGCCGGTCCAATTCGCGGGCAACCCGCATGCCCGAGAGAGACGTATCAATGATGAGTGCCAGGCACTCTCTCGTGCAGTCGTCGACGACGGCCATGATGCGGAAGCGGCGCCCGTCGGTGAGCTGGTCCGATACGAAGTCAAGCGACCAGCGCTCGTCGGGCCTCAGCGGCACCAGCATCGGCGCCCTGGTCCCGATCGCCCGTTTGCGGCCGCCACGGCGGCGAACGGCGAGCTCCTCCTCCCGATAGAGCCGGAACAGCTTCTTGTGGTTCACGACCAGGCCCTCCCGCCTCAGCATCACGAGAAGACGCCGGTAGCCGAACCGGCGTCGCTCCTGCGCGATCGCCTTCATCCGCTCGCGAACCTCGCGGTCGTCCGGCCTGCTGGTCTCGTAGCGAACCGTCATGCGGCAACAGCCGATGGCTTTACACGCCCGCCGTTCGCTCATCCCGAAGCCTTCCTTCAGGCGAGCGACAGCTTTCCGCTTGGCCGCGGGCGTCACCATTTCTTTCCCACAAGATCCTTCAACGCCGCATTGTCGAGCATGGCGTCGGCCAGAAGCCGCTTCAGCCGCGTGTTCTCGTCCTCCAGCGCCTTCAGTCGCCGAGCCTCGGAGATATCCATCCCGCCGAAGCGGGCCTTCCAGTTGTAGATCGAGGCGTCGCTGACCCCGTGCTTGCGGCACAGATCGGCAACCGATACCCCGGCCTCGTGTTCCTTCAAAATTCCGATGATCTGCTCTTCAGAGAAGCGGCTGCGTTTCATGTCCTGGTCCTCTCGATGGCCAGAACGAACTTCAAACCGGATTAGATCAGAGGGGCAAGGTCAGCC
>NZ_JAMYMZ010000135.1:0-1310 GCF_040318825.1 Mesorhizobium sp. M1006 | reverse complement strand
GGACACCTCGAAAAACCTGGCAATCGAGACCGCATTTTGATTCACTTCGCCTGGTGATTTGCACGGAGGCGTTGGATGCGAGGCCAGGCTGGATTCTGGGACATTGACGAGCGTTATGTCCGGCTGAGCGCGGCCGGCGATCCACTGGAGAAGCTGAACGCGGTGGTGCCTTGGGAGGTTTTCCGGAAACCGCTGGCCAAGGCGCTGAAGCGCTCCGATGGCGCCAAAGGCGGCCGGCCGCCCTTTGATGCGGTGATGATGTTCAAGGTCCTGGTTCTGCAGGCGCTCTACAGTCTCTCGGACGATCAGACCGAGTTTCAGATCCAAGACCGGCTTTCCTTCATGCGTTTCCTCGGGTTGGGGCTCGGCGACAAGGTGCCCGACGCCAAGACGATCTGGTTGTTTAGGGAGCACCTCACGCAGGCCCGGGCGGTGGACAACCTGTTCGCCCGTTTTGACAAGCACCTCACCAAGGCCGGTTATCTGGCGATGGGTGGCCAGATCGTGGATGCCACGATCGTGGCGGCGCCGAAGCAACGCAATTCCGATGCTGAAAAGGCTGACATCAAGGCAGGAAAGGTGCCGGACGAGTGGCAGAAGAAACCAGCCAAGCTGCGCCAGAAGGACCGGGACGCGCGCTGGACCGTGAAGTTCTCGAAGGCCAAGGCCGATGAGGAGGGAAAGACGAAGCAGCGCGATATCGCCGTTCCCGCCTTCGGCTACAAAAACCATGCCTCGATCGATCGCCGCCACGGCTTCATCCGCGGCTGGAACGTCACCGGCGCCTCGGCTTGGGACGGGGCGCAGCTTCGCAACGTGCTGGACAAGAACAACACCGGCTCGACGGTATGGGCCGACACCGCCTATCGCTCGAAGAAGAATGAGGCGTGGCTGGACAAGAACGGCTACGTCTCCGACATTCATCACAAGAAGCCGAAAGGCCGGCCGATGAGCGAGGCGATGGCACGGGCCAATGGCCGGCGCTCAAAGATCCGCGCTTTCGTCGAGCACGTCTTCGCGCAGCAGAAATCCCGCATGGGCCTGTTTGTCCGCACGATTGGCATCGCTCGCGCTTGCACCAAGATCGGCATGGCCAACCTCGCCTACAATCTCACCCGCTTCGTCTGGCACCAACGGCGAACTGCTTTCGCCTGACGGCGAGAGCGGCGGAAAACGCCGCCGCGATGCCGAAATCGGCAACCAGCATCAGCCCCAACGACCGAAATCCAGCCCCCGCCGCGCGTCAGGCTGTTCGCAACCTCATTGTCGCACCACCCACTCTGGAAATGCCGGTAGTTCGAGGTGTCCAG
>NZ_JAMYMZ010000134.1:0-1339 GCF_040318825.1 Mesorhizobium sp. M1006 | reverse complement strand
TTTATGCGTAAAAGAGCGTGTGAGGTGTGCTGCTCAGCATTTCCGAACCTTGCTCTGTAACAAGAACATGCTCACTGGTTCCAAACAAGTAACCACTTTCACCACACAGAATAATTGGCATATGCAAGGTCATATTTGGCTCAAGGATGTCTTCCGCGCCGGGTTCAAGACTTATGTAACCGCGCTCCAGCCAATTGATGCCAGTTTGATAGCCGACCCGGTGGTTGAGAAGCCCAGGACAGCCATGTCGTTTGAGTACCTCTCTGCCGGCCGCATCAACTTCGCCGGCTGTCGCGCCAGGCCTGATCGCAGAAATTACGGCGTCCAGAACTTCAATCGAGAGGTCGTGCAGCCTTTCAGTCTCGGCGTGTCGACCAAGAATGGCGCTTCGCACGACGCCGCAGGCGTAACCGCTTTGATATCCCCCCAGCTCCATAAAGGCCGGCTCGTTGTTTCTGATCGCATTGTGCTTGGGACTGCCGTGTGGAAGCTTAGTCCGCTCGCCGAAGACTAATGTTGAGGAAGCCGCCCTTACCTCGCCACCGGCTTCACCGACTTCGCGATCAATATTCGCCGCCACTTCGGCCTCGGAAATGCCTTCCCGTAGGGACTGATGGAAAACCCGAACAGCTAGATCTGTCATTTTCATTGCGGAACGCATGATTTCGAGTTCCATGTTCGTCTTAACAGCTGAGACCGTCGCCACCAGACGAGAAGCGTCAACGAATTTGATATCTGGCAGTTTCGCTTGAAGCGCGTAAACGTCCGCCGGTGCAAGATTCCAGCAGCCAAGCTCAAGGCCGACCCGACCCTTCAAGCCAAGTCTCCGAATGGCATCAGCGCACACTGGAGCGAAATCAGTTTGTTCCCGGTAGGGAACTATTTCATCTACCCAGCTGCCTACACGGACACTTACCAAGTCAAACTCTCTGACGACCAACGTCGGCTTTTGTCCCGGGATAAGAATCAATGGGAACGGCATGAAGTATGCACCACGTCCGTCATATCCGCTAAGATACTGAAGGTTACCGTGAGCGGTGACTAAAAGAGCGTCGAGGTTAGCTCGTTCCATCGCCTCGAACACTTTCTGCAGACGGCATTCGTATTCGGTCTTTGGGAACGGAAGGCCCGTCGACGGAACTGCTGAAGACGTGCTAGTCATTAGATCACCTCAAGTGGTCATTGGTTGTCTAAAAGGCGCCCATTGGCTAACCGGAGGTTCGCCGACAATGCGCACGCCCGGATACCATCCGTCGTCCTATCGGGAGAATCGCTTGCAACGGCGGCCTTGGTCAAATGCATTTTCCATATCGTAGTCATCTGGGCAGGCGATGGCTTC
>NZ_JAMYMZ010000133.1:0-1374 GCF_040318825.1 Mesorhizobium sp. M1006 | reverse complement strand
CGTTCTCCAGCGCTTCCCGTCTGACCGCCGTCAGCCGCTATGGCACCGATGCAGCCATCGCCGCCGACGGCACCATCACCGGCGGCACCGCAAAGCTGCTGGGCCAGATGACCTATCAGAACACCGATGGCGTCTATACGGCCGTTAATGCCGACCTCCTCCCAAATGGCCCCTTGCTCCTTCCCATGGGAGCGCCACAGCAGGCCGGCGATCTGGATTTTGACGGCCGCGACGAGATCTTTGGCGATGCAACCGCGCAAGGGGAATCCCCGACCGGGCAAAAGTCGGCCAGCAGAACAAAGTACCGATACAAGTTCAATTCGAGTGGCGCACTCATCGATATAATCTCGGCAGGCCTCAACGCCGCATATGACGGCAGCTATTCCTCCAAGCCCGGCAGGTTCCTGGCCGCTAAAGGCACGATGGACTTTGCGGACACGGTGACGACGACTTCGGACGACGGCCACACGGTGACGACGGGAACACGCGGCGCGATTGTCCTCACTGACCCCCAGCTGGCGTTGACCAATGCTAATTGCAGGTCAATACCGCTAGGCCCCCCCGTCACGCCGCCGCCCGGCTACGAAGCCGCGTGCGATGTGCTCTCGGCTGGCCCGGCCATTGTTGCTGACGCGGACGCCGACGGCGTCGACACCGTGAACCTGTCAAGCGGCGGGGGCGTGATCGGTGTCGGCGATTTCCTCGGCAATGGGCACCAGCAGCCTTTGTTTGTACCGGATCTGCTGGGCGGCGACGTAAAGAAGGGCGGGCTGACAAACGGCATTTGGGAGCCGGTCGATCCTTCGTTTTCCCCCAGCTGCTCGACGTTAGGCGACTTGGGTACCTGTGTTCTGGCCGATGTGAATGGCGACGGCGCGACAGACATTTTTCACTACAGGGGCAGTGACAACGGCGTCAGGCTATGGCTGTCGACCGGTGTCGACTTCAAGGAATACACGGTTCCGTCGATACGGGAGAAGACTGCCATTCTTCGCGACTTCGACAATGACGGCCGCGCCGACGTCATCACGGTCTCTCGCGATACCGATAAGTCGACAGGCACGGTCCGCGTCTTTTCGCTGCGTCCGTCCTCGACGGCGATGACGCCGGTGCAATTCACGCTGCCGACGGGAATGACTGCCGGCACTGTGATCGGCGACTTCAACGGTGACGGACTGCCGGACTTTACTGATTACGACAAGCACATGTTCATCTCGGCTCCCGGCGCCGGCAATCCGAACCTGCTGCGCAGTGTCGTGACGGAACTCGGCGGGTCGGTCGCGGTGGAATATGCGCCGTCATCGACCTGGGCGAACACCTACCTGCCGCAGGTGGTGCATGCGGTGACAAAACTGTCGGTCGGCGACGGCCGCA
>NZ_JAMYMZ010000132.1:0-1384 GCF_040318825.1 Mesorhizobium sp. M1006 | reverse complement strand
GCGCGGGTTTTGAATGAGGCAGCAATAGCATGGAATTTGCGGAGTCGTACCAGCTTGCCGACGGGCTTGCGGGCATAGGCTTCACACGCGGCTGAAAGAAGATAAGCATCACGCAAAAGAAAGAAGACTTTTACTCGCTTACCCTGTCGTTGTAGGGTCTCCACCTCGTCCATCAGAAAACGGGCATAGGCATATAGCGCCGGGCCAAACGACATGTATCCTATCAATGTCTCAGGCGTGTACGGACGCAGGTTTGCTGCAGAAAAAACTGGGCGAAACGGACTCCAGCATGGCAGAATCACTGCTTCAGGTGCTGCCTGTTCGAGTACAATCAACGAGGATGCTGCGTGCTGTAGGCGCAAGAAATCTGCGACCTCACGATCAAACGGCAGGAAATGCAACGCACGTACGCCCAGTTTCCGCGGCGCTTGCGCATCGGCTACGTCATTGTCTCCGATGTGAAGTAGTTGCGATGCAGGCACCCCACACTCTTTGATTACAATCTGAAAAAGGGCATCGCTCTTGGACGTCCCATAATCGACAGAGCAGTAAACCTTGCTGATTGACTGCATAACGTCTGGAGGCAAATGCCGAGCCAAGAGGCGCCTTAACTCGGCTTCGCGCAAATACGTATCGCTCACGACGACAATTTTGATACCACGGGTGTGGGCCAGTCTGATCAGTTCTACGTACGGCGAGAATGCAAAGCAAACACTCATTTCGGTCCGGATTTCTGCCTCGGCCAATAGCTCCCGTTGCTCGCTGGAGAGCGATGTAAAAGACCGATAAATGTCACCGATATCGATTTCGCTGGATCCGTTCTCTAAAGCCTTCGCTCGACGGGCACGCGCCGCAGCGCTAATTCGTTGGTGAGGAGTTACCCCTAACCTTCGCGCGATTGGAGTATCGGCCAGCACTGCAAAAACGTCTCCAGGTGTCGCTGTCTTACGCCATAGCAACGTATCGAAACAGTCGAGTGAGAGTACCTTTAGGGAAGCTCCAAATTCGTCCAGGACCTTTGGAATATCCTTCGCCGTTATCTGCGCGTTATGGTCGGTGTCACGCATGTCGCTCCAGAGCAGGCGATCGTCCGGTTTTTGCCATTTGGTGATCTTTTCTGTTAGGCCGCCCCCGTCTGGAAACATTGCATCAGGGTGACCAATAAACCGGTAGACCTCGTCATAGACGTCGTCTTCTGGAAGACGCGGAATTGTTCCGCCATAAATGTCAGGATCAAACGTATGTTCAATACAGGATCTTCCGGAAGACTGCCGATTAATATCGGCTTGCTTTATCTTGGCGGCAATGCGCTTTAGTATGTGCTGCATATGTTTTCCTTCGCGCAAGCGCAATCTTTCTGGCTGAGAACGTCTCACTCGTCGTC
>NZ_JAMYMZ010000131.1:0-1411 GCF_040318825.1 Mesorhizobium sp. M1006 | reverse complement strand
GATACCCTCCGGCGAAGGCCGCCTTGCGAGAGGACGGCACGGTAGCGAGGCTGCGCTCTTAAGGTCGCCCTTACGAGCGAAGTTAGCAGCACAGCATGAGCCATGTGACGTTATTGACCGGGCCTGAGCGTCGTCGTCGTTGGCGTGAAGAGGATCAGTGCCGGATACTGGCCGCGGCATTCGCGCCCGGGGCCACAGTGGCGGCGGTAGCGCGTCAGTACGATGTCGCGACCAGCCTGATCTATAAGTGGCGCCGCACGGTGAGAGCCCGCGAGACGGGCTTTGCCGAAGTTGTCGTGGCTCCCGATGAGCCTGTCGCCGTTTCGCGGCCGGCGGCATCCCCAGCGGTGATCGAGCTGGAGGTCGCCGGCAAGGTGCGGCTGCGGATTCCGCTGACCACGCCGCCAACACTGGCGGCAGCGATGGTGAAGGCGCTGGGCGTTTCATGATCCCGGTTCCGAGCCAGGTGCGGATCTGGTTGGCGGTCGGCCGGACCGATATGCGTCGCGGGATGCAAGGCCTCGCTCTGCAGGTTCAGGAGACGCTGGGCCGGGACCCGCATGCCGGCGATATTTATGTCTTCCGCGGCCGCAGCGGCAATCTGATCAAGATTATCTGGCATGATGGGCTCGGCATGTCGCTGTATGCAAAACGGCTCGAGAAGGGCCGGTTTCTATGGCCGTCGCCGGCGGACGGCACGGTTTCCATATCACCGGCGCAGCTCGCCTACATGCTCGACGGGATCGATTGGCGCAACCCGCTTCACACGTTCCGCCCGCAGCGCGCGGGCTGAGTTTTTCTTTGAGTTTGCGCCATTTTCCGCGAGTCAGCGGACGCGTTTTATGATTCACTCCAGGGCATGGTTGCCACCGCCCAGGATGCTGTTCCGGACGATATTGGCGCGCTGAGAGCAGCGCTGACCGCGGCGCTGGCCAGAGCCGAAGACGAGGCCGCGCGCGCTGCGCTGGTCGAGGCCGAACTGGCGGTCGCCAGGGCCAAGGCATCGGATGATGCGGCGCTGATCGCGCATCAGCATCTGACGATCCGGAAGCTGCAGCGGGCGCTGCATGGTCAGAGTTCTGAACGCTCAGCCCGCCTGCACGACCAGATGGAACTCACCTTCGAGGAACTCGAGAGCACCGCGACGGAAGACGAGATCGCCGCCGAACAGGCCGCGGCCCGGACCACCGAGGTGGCGCCTTACATGCGCAAGCGACCGGCGCGCCAGCCATTTCCCGAGCATCTGCCGCGCGAACGCGTGGTCGAGCCGGCGCCGGCCGCTTGCCATTGCTGCGGCGGTCATCGGCTGCGCAAGCTGGGTGAGGATATCACCGAGACGCTGGAGGTGGTGCCGCGGCAATGGAAGGTGATCCAGCACGTGCGGGAGAAGTTCACCTGCCGCGACTGCGAG
>NZ_JAMYMZ010000130.1:0-1446 GCF_040318825.1 Mesorhizobium sp. M1006 | reverse complement strand
AGCTTGCGGACCGCCGATACGGCTGGAGAGCGCTCATCCTTCGGGTTGACGGCAAGCACAACGGAACGGGTAATCACCGGATCGACGATCTTGACCGTCCGAACCAGACCTTGAGACGCCTCTTTCTGAATGGCCGATGGTGTAAGTATAGAATACGCCTTTCCCTCCATGACCATATTGATGATCGTAGAAAGGGAATCGACTTCGAATCTGACGTCGAGAACACATCCGTGCTGCGAAACGACATCAGCCACCGAACGCCTGACATTGTTGTTGCGCATGGGAACCGCCAGCGGAAATGCGTGCAGGCCGGCCAGCGGTATCGTATCCTTGAAGGGCGGTTGGCCCGGCGGCACCACCAGGCAAAACTCTTCGCGGGCCAGCACCGTCATTGCCCCCACGCTCTCGGCAGTCCGGTACAGAACGGCCAGATTGAAACGGCCAGCAGCCATCCACTCCTCCAGCGGTCCCGTCATGCCCTCGATCATCTTAAGCGAGATCCTCGGCAGCTCGCTTCTTACGGACTCAAGCAGGGGACCGCTAAGGACGCGAGCGGCTCCGGACGGAATGCCAATGGTCACCTCTCCGGAAGGAGCAGCCACCGTATTGGTAAGTTCCGCCTCAGTGAGCTGAATCTCTTTCAGGATGGTCCGCGCGTGCTCAAGCAGCTTGTCTCCGGACGCCGTAACGCTGATACCGGTCCTGTCGCGAACCAGCAGCTGGGTGCCGAAACCTTCCTCCAGTTGACGCACATGCAGGCTTAGAGCGCTTTGAGCAACGTTGAGGGTCGCAGCTGCCTTCGTGAAACTGCCGGCTTCGACGACGCCGACAAAGTATCTTAACTGCCTGATATCCACGATGAACAAATCCAACCGGGGCATGATCCCCAGTGCTGTTTATCTATCTCGAAACGAGATGGCAGGCAAGTCACAAAACTGTTGCACTAGTTCCAAAACAGCCTGTCCGGCCGCTGATTAAGGCTCAGTTATTGCTGGCGTGAGCCAGGATCTCGTGGGCGCGTCGCACCACTGGCGGATCGATCATTTTGCCATTCAACGAGAATGCGGACAGTCCACGCGTGGCGGCATCATTTTCCGCCGCGACGACTTTATGGGCCCACTCGAGTTCCTGGGCGCTTGGCGAGAAAGCCTCATTGAATACAGCCACCTGTGTCGGATGGATCGCCAAGGCTCCGGCAAAGCCAAGCCGCCGCGCACGCGCCGCGGCTTCACGAAGTTTATCAGTGTCCGAGAACTCGCCGATGCTTTCTATGAAGCCAAGCGGGAGCAAGCCGGCCGCACGGGCGGCAAACAGAACGGAAAGGTTCGGCGGCAAGAGAAGGTCGAATTCCGGGGCGCCGCCAACAGCGGCACTGAAGTCTTCAGGACCAAGCGCCATTGCGACCATCCTGGGATGCGCCGACGCAATGGCCGCGAGCCTTTGCAA
>NZ_JAMYMZ010000129.1:0-1482 GCF_040318825.1 Mesorhizobium sp. M1006 | reverse complement strand
GTCCGAACGGCTCATCATGAAGCACTCTGGCATCATTTGGCACGGCTGTCAGGATCGTTGGCGGCCAGTAAAATCCCGGTTGGTCGAGGCGGGTGCCACCGGTTTCAACGGTGGCGCCGCGATCGACCGCATCCTTGACTAGACGCTGCATGGCCTCGATTCGCCGGGCATTTGCCATTGGACCCATCTCCGTCGCCGGGTCGTCCGGTGGACCGATCTTGATCTTGCGGGCGACTTCGGTCATCCGAGACAGGCATTCCTCGTAGAGAGGCCGCGCGACGAGGATCCTGCTAGGCGCATTGCAGCTCTGGCCCGCGCACTCGAACTTGTATTCCGCAATTGCCGGTATGGCCGTTGCCAGGTCGGCATCGTCGCATACAACGACCGGGGAATGCCCACCGAGTTCAAGAATGCACCGCTGCAAGTTATTCGCGGCGAGCTTGGCGAGCTGTTTTCCAACCTCTGTAGACCCCGTGAACGTTAGGACCTTGACGATTGGCGAGCTGAGGAGATGCCGGGATATTTGCACAGGAACGCCAAAGACGAGATTGACCACGCCGTCCGGAATACCCGCTTGTTGCAAGGCTTCAACGATATGGACAGCCGCGCTTGGTGTCTCTTCAGCCCCTTTGAGGATCACCGGGCAGCCTGCCGCCAATGCCGGCGCCAGCTTGCGGCCGATAAGCACGGCGGGATAGTTCCAAGGCGTGAAGGCAGCAACGACGCCAAGGGCTTCCGGGACGATCATCCGGTTCGGGCCCATCGGAATAGGGGCCGACAACTCTTCGGCGCGCGTTCCGTTCCACTCCAGCGTTTCGACAGCGCGCGCGTACTCACCTGTCGCTTCGGCAATCGTCTTTCCCTGTTCGGCCGACAGGTCCCTGGCTGCCGCTGCAACCTTGGCTGCCATGATCCTGGCGGCTGCTACGAGAATCTCGCCACGATCTTTTGCAGGCCGTGAGGACCAAGCCTTGCGGCTGCGCTCTGCCGAAGCGAGGGCCTCATCCAGATCCGGTATCGTCGCCGAGGCCACCGAGGCAAATACCATCTCCGTCGCCGGATTGATTACCGGCAGAGTGGCTCCGCTACCACCGGCTCGCCATCTGCCATTGATGAAAAGCTGATAGTTCATGGCGTTCGACATCGCATGCTCCGCCTGATTGAATTCCTGCCATTGCGAGACCAGCCGATATCCAGCCTAGGCTCGCTTCTCTGGATGGTCACGCCCGTCAAATATGGAATATCGACCAAAACGATCTCGAATACAGATGATGCGGCTCAGGCAGTCGCGGAGGAGCGACGCACTTTGAACCTGTTGAAGGAGTACCTAAGCCCGGTCCGGAGCCGTGGCCGACCAGTGCCTGCTCTCGATCAAGGCCCTGACGACCTTGGGGATCAGCTTGCGGACCGCCGATACGGCTGGAGAGCGCTCATCCTTCGGGTTGACGGCAAGCACAACGGAACGGGTAATCACCGGATCGA
>NZ_JAMYMZ010000128.1:0-1515 GCF_040318825.1 Mesorhizobium sp. M1006 | reverse complement strand
CGATGAAGCCGTGGATCCACTCGCACCGAAGCGTCTTGATTAAGGTCGACGCGACCTCCTCGCCTTAAGTGGCTCGGACGTTTGTTCCGAGGGTGCAAATCTTGGCCAATTTCCTGAGGTTCTGGGCGATGGCTGCAAGGTGGAACTCATCGCGGGCACCACAGGGGCCGCGCAATCGCAATCGATCGAGCTTCAGGATGCGCTTGAGGTGCGCGAACAGCATCTCCACCTTCTTCCGCTGATAGCGTGAGGTCTGGTAGGCGTCTGTCTTTGCGATGTCGCGGGCCATGTCGCGCGCGCCCTCATAGATCGAGCGCAGCACCTTGCGCGCCGGCTCCTTCGGGCAACAGCTGGGCTTCAGGGCACAGGCGTCGCAATCCAGCTTGCTGGCGCGATAGCGCATCATGCCATTCTCGTCGACGAGAGGGTGTGGCATCCGATAGGTCTTCTGGCGCTGCCTGAGCGTCTTCCCGCCAGGACAGATGTATGTATCGGCCTTATGGTCGTAGGTGAAGTCGTCGCGCGAGAAGGTGCCATCCTTGCGCCTAGACTTGTCGAAGACCGGGATATGCGGCTCGATCCCACGCTCATGCACCAACCAGTTCAGCATTTCGGCCGAGCCGTAGCCGGTGTCGGCAATCAGCCGCTCCGGCCAGAGGCCGAGCTCGTCGTGCGCCCGCTCGATCATAGTCTTGGCGGCCGTCACCTCGGCTTGGCGCACCGCGGTCGAGGGCTCCACGTCCACGATGATGGCGTGCTCCACGTCGATCAAATAGTTCGTGCAATAGGCATAGACGGCTGGGCCACCCCAAGCGGCAGTCCAGCGCGCGGCGGGATCAACAGGGGAGACGAACTTGGGCTCCACCGGCGTGGCGGCCCCGAAGGCGGCGTCATCCAGAGTGGCGAGATACTCAGCCACGGCCCGCTTGGCTTTGGGATTGAGGTCCTCGGCCGTTTCGATCCCGCGCTGACGATGGGCGTCGGCGACGATCATGCTGGCATCGACCGCAAAGCCTTCGCCGCCGACGAGCCCTTCAGCTATGCAGCGCCGGACGACGGTCTCGAACAGTTCGCGCAGCAGGTCGGCATCGCGGAAGCGGCCGTGGCGGGTCTTGGAGAAGGTTGAGTGGTCAGGCACATCACCCTCGAGGCCAAGCCGGCAGAACCACCGATAGGCCAGGTTCAGATGTACCTCCTCGCACAGCCGGCGCTCCGAGCGGATGCCGAAGCAATAGCCGACGATCAGCATGCGGATCAGCAGCTCAGGGTCGATCGAGGGACGGCCGATCGGGCTGTAGAAGGGCGCCAGATGCTGGCGGATGGCGGACAGGTCGACGAAGTGGTCGATCGCTCTGAGCAGGTGATCCGCCGGCACATGCCGCTCCAGGCTGAAGCCGTAGAACAGCTCCTCCTGCATCACACTTTGCTCGCCCATCATCGACTCAATCTCCTCTTACGACGAAGATTGAATCAGTGCTTCAGGACTGCTGCAACCCGGACTTTTTCAACACTATC
>NZ_JAMYMZ010000127.1:0-1689 GCF_040318825.1 Mesorhizobium sp. M1006 | reverse complement strand
GCAAAGCCCGGAATGGGTGTCGACGAGGCATTTTCCATCGTCGGGAACGAACAGAACCGATTGCTCGCGATGCTGAGCCGTCGTCGGGCTCAAAGCGAAAACTTTGGATGAAAAGCACGGTGTCACATGCGGAACTCTCTTGAGGGGATCACTGTCGTAGCCGTGGAGCAGGCCGTTGCCGCGCCTTACGCATCGTCCCGCCTTGCGGATTCTGGCGCCCGGGTGATCAAGATCGAGAGGCCCGAAGGGGACTTTGCCCGAAGCTACGACAAGTTGGTTCGGGGGCAGAGCGCTTACTTCGTCTGGCTCAACCGGGGTAAGGAATCGGTGTGTCTGGACCTGAGGTTGGAGGCGGACCGCGAGGTCCTCGACACGCTCCTTGCCGATGCTGACGTCTTTGTCCAGAATCTGAAGCCGGGCAGTATCGAAAAACTGGGTTTTGGGTCTGCTGATCTGCGTCGACGATATCCGCGGCTGATCACCTGCGACATCTCTGGTTTCGGGGAGACAGGGCCGTATTCCCACTTGAAGGCTTATGATCTCATCGTCCAGGCCGAAACAGGTCTATGCGCGATCACCGGCAACCAACAAGGGCCCGCGCGTGTAGGGGTCTCGGTTTGCGACATCTCGGCGGGCATGACAGCGCATAGTGCGATTCTTCAGGCGCTCTACCATCGCGAGGTCACCGGCGAGGGGACCAGCATTCAGGTGTCACTGTTCGATGCCGTCGCCGACTGGATGAACGTGCCGGTTCTGCAAAACGACTACAGCGGCTACCACACGGTACGCGCGGGCGTAAAACACCCGTCGCTTGCTCCGTATGGCGCCTATCGGTGCGCCGACGGCAAAGATGTCATCTTTTCGGTTCAAAATGACCGCGAATGGGTAAATTTCTGCGAGAAATTCCTGAAGCAGCCGGCGCTTACACGTGCAACTGGTTTTGTTGACAATATGGAGCGCCTCGGTCACCGTGCGCAACTTGATGAGATCATTGAACGGCGGTTCTCTGAACTATCCTGCCACGAAGCAATGCAGGAGCTCGAGGCGGCCGGCTTGGCATATGGTCGACTGAATGAAGTGGCGGATGTTTCAAGGCATCCCCACATTCGCAGGGTGCAAGTTGGAACACCCGAAGGGACCGTCGAGACGATAGCGCCGGCGGCGATTTTCAACTCCGAGCACCCCGCGCTGCGCCCAGTTCCGGCCCTTGGCGCTCATACCGAGACTGTCCGGGAGGAGGTTCTGGGGCGCTTGCGCGAAAGAGCCGCGTCAGCGTGAGCGCCGTTAAGGTGAGCGCGCACGCTATTTCCAAAGAGCCTGTGTACCGCGCACCATCTCGGCACATCGGTCGCCCAAAAAACTCACTGGCACCGCCGTCGCTAAAATCGGCCGCGGAGGCGACGCCATGATCAAGGACACCTTTGCGGCCGTTGAAAGCGCGATGTCTGTGCCGCGCTGGAGATCGCTGCTCTTCGTGCCCGCTCACGTTCCTCGCTTTGTGAAGACGGCTCATGAGCGGGGGGCAGATGGCATTATCCTCGACCTCGAGGATTCCGTTCCCCAGGATCAGAAGGGCGAGGCACGGCGGCAGCTTTCCGATTCCGTGGCAAAGGTGGCGCGTAAGGGCGCATCTGTTTTGGTGCGCGTGAATCGTGGTTTGCGCGCCTTGGCGGCCGATCTCGATGCAGC
>NZ_JAMYMZ010000126.1:0-1894 GCF_040318825.1 Mesorhizobium sp. M1006 | reverse complement strand
CGGCCATTCGTCTGGAAAGCAGATCCCGATGAGATCATTGCAGCAGTCAAACGCGGGCACCAAGCGTTGGAATCAATCCACTAGATTGGTCCAGAACCGATAGTCATCGGGTGACAACGATACGGCACGCTGGTACAGACCGGCAGCTTTCTCGTATTGACCTTGAATGAAACAATTCCGGCCGTAAGAGAAATAGGTATCGGAAGAACTGGCGTCTAACTCTAAAGCTCGCTCGAACTCCACTTCCGCCTCGGCATACCGGCCATTTACGAACAAGGCCCCGCCACGTGATGCGTGGGCGTCAGCGAGACCTGGCTCAAGTTCGAGCGCCCGTGAGCTGTTGGAAAGGACTGCCTCGAAGCTGGCGTCGGGATCGTTGCAAGTCAACAGAAGCCACTCACAATCAGCCAAAGCGGCATAAGCGCGCGCATAATTTGGGTCAACTTCAATAGCTCTAGCAAACAGTCGCTGCGCTGTTTTGATAAACTTCGTCTCGACTCCCCTGTTGAGGAACGATCTGCCCATCAACAGCGTCTCGTAAGCCTCTGGGTTGTCGGTCGAGCGGTTTGTAATAGTCTCCAGTTCTTCAGGCAACAGCTTCACTTTGAGGACATCGACTATAGTCTTGGAAATCTCGTCCTGCAGTTTGAAGATATCGTCCAGCGTCCGGTCATATCGCTCGGCCCAGATATGGTCGCCGCCACGACCATTGATTAGCTGAGCCGTGATGCGCACCCGTCCTCCAGCCTTGCGTACACTTCCCTCCAGGACGTAGGCGACATTCAGCTTCTTCGCCACTTCCTCGATTAATACCGCCTTGCCCTTGAAGGTGAAGACCGTATTGCGCGCGACGACGGAGAGTCCGGACACCTTCGAAAGGTCGGTGATAATGTCCTCGGTGATGCCGTCGGAAAAGTACTCCTGCTCGGGATCGCCGCTCATGTTGACGAAGGGCAGAACCGCGATCGAGGGTTTATCCAGGAGTTGAGGCACCGGTTGCACCGCGCGTTTGCCGATCCCCCCTGTTCCGGCGCGGTAAACCTGCACCGGCTTTGCGATATTCTTGAGCGCCTGCTCGCCGAGATCGTCGAACGCCAATGTCAGCTTGCCGGTGACATGATCGTGCACGGTGGCGGAGACGTAGATGCCGCCGGGCTCAGCCAGACCCTCCAGCCGGGCTGCCACGTTGACACCGTCGCCATAGAGATCGCTTCCCTCGACGATGACGTCGCCCAGATTGATGCCGATACGCAGGACGATGCGGTAGGCCTCCGCCACGCTCTCGTTGGCCCCGGTAAAACCCTTTTGTAATTCGACGGCGCATTGGACGGCATCAACCGCACTGCCAAATTCCACCAGCACACCGTCGCCCATCACCTTGACCACGCGGCCGTGGTACTGGGCAACCAATGGAACCAGAACATCGCGCCGCCGCGCTTTGAGAGCGGCCAGTGTGCCAGCCTCGTCGTGCTCCATGAGGCGCGAAAAGCCAACGACATCAGCAGCCAGAATCGCGGCAAGGCGGCGTTGGGTTCGAATCTCGGCCATGTGGGTTGAATACTTTCAGAAACCCAGCACCTGGGATTGTATTGGTAATCTGGCCTGGAGTCTATCCGGCCCGACTTCCGAGAATGGGTCAGATCGCGTCGATGCGTGGGGCGCCTGAACGTCCGCTTCTCACATTCCAAGCCTCCAAGCCGCCATTCCGCTTTCGTGAAGAGTTTCGGGCGCCGGCAGGCGTACGAAAGTCCCCGAGGAAGGAACCCGCGGGCCACAGGCGATGGCTATGCGGTGGAGGATCCGGCCAACTCGCTGCCAGCTGCTTGCTCAGCTCTGCGATTTGGTATCGGATACCACTCCATGCCTGCAGCATTGGCACAACAATGCGCGCCAG
>NZ_JAMYMZ010000125.1:0-1904 GCF_040318825.1 Mesorhizobium sp. M1006 | reverse complement strand
TCCAGCCCCCGCCGCGCGTCAGGCTGTTCGCAACCTCATTGTCGCACCACCCACTCTGGAAATGCCGGTAGTTCGAGGTGTCCAGTTGCGTCACTGGCTGGACACGGTCGCAAACCCGAGGGTTCACGCCACCACAAGGCGTGTCGTCAACGAAGCTTTCGCCGAGGAGCGGGCAGCGCTGCGGCCGCTGGCTTTGGCTCCGTTCCGATCGGTCCTAAAGCTCGAGCGACGTATCAGCCGGGAGGGCATGGTCAGCGTCGGCGGCAATTTCTACAGCGTGCCCGACGCCACCAGGCGCCGTGTCGTCGAGGTACACACGCTGGCCGAAGAGTTGCGCATCTTCGAGGACGGCGCACTGATTGCCACCCATCCTATTCTCGAAGGCCGGCACCAGCGTCATGTCGAGCCGGGTCATCGCAACATCCACCTCCACAAGCGCCGACAAAGACTGAGGAACGACGAGGTCATCCTTCATGGCTCAGGCGACAGGGTCGCTCAGCGCCCGTTGGCCTTCTACGATGCCGTCACCCGGGTGATGGCGAAGGAGCAGCGTCCATGACGAATGCGCTCGATACCACGCCATCCACAAACGACCGGATCCGCCACGATCTCGTCGGCCTGAAGATGCCACGAGCGCTCGAAGCGCTCGATCATATCGTGCGCCGGCTCGAGCAAGGCGAGATCGCCGCCCTCGAAGCCATGGACATCCTCCTTTCGGAAGAGTTGACCCTCCGCGACAACAGCCGGATCAAGACGGCACTGCGCATGGGGCGCCTGGCCACGATCAAGACGCTCGCCGGCTTCGACTTCTCTTTCCAGCCCTCGCTCGACGGAGATCGAATCTTCACGCTCGCCCAACTCGGCTTCGTCGCCCGCTGCAAGGTCGTCCACTTCCTCGGCCCACCCGGCACAGGCAAGAGCCATCTGGCCAACGCACTTGCCGTCGAGGCTGTGAAGGCTGGAAAGAGCGTCTATTTCTGCACGCTCGCCGAACTCATCGCCGCACTGGCAAGGGCCGAACGCGAAGGCCGCGTGCAGGAACGCATCCGCTTCTTCTGCCGGCCTGCTCTGCTCGTTGTCGACGAGATCGGCTACTTGCCCGTCATCCACGGTGGCGGCAATCTGTTCTTCCAGCTCGTCAACGCCCGCTATGAGAAGGGCGCCATGATTCTCACCTCAAACCGCGGCTTCGCCGAATGGGGCGAGGTCGCAACCGCACTTCTCGATCGCCTGCTTCATCATGCGGTCGTCGTCCAGATCGAAGGATCGAGCTATCGGCTCCGACAACACGCCGAGCTCATGCCCGAACACCTGCGATCAAAAGCCTCCATCACGCCGCCGACGCTCAACGCACCATCACGACCGCGCGGCCGGCCGCCGAAAAATGGACACCCTTCCGCAACAGCCTGAGCGGCGAAACTGGGGAATTTTACTTCGGCACTTTTGGGGAAAATTCGAGCGGGCATTGACAGCGCCGACACGATGCTGTTCATGGTCGGCACGGGAACACCGTCGTCCTGCTGCTCGATCTGGAACCGGCGCAGGTCGTCGGTCGTCGCTGTGTCCGGTGAACGCCCGAGGAACGTTGCCAGGCGTCCGATGTCGCGGAGATAGTTGCGCTGCGTCTCCCATGAGAAACGCCGCATGTTCATGTCGTCGATCAGCCGCTGGCGCAGCGGGCTGATCCGTGCATCGAGAACAGGATAGGGCATGGTCAGGCTCCTTGTTGAAGAAGCCCGTGATGCTCTGCCGCCGCCGAACCATCCTCAATGCGAGCGCGACGTCCGGCTCGTGATCTTTACCTCACACCATGCGCCCGTCCCGCGCAGCGGGTCGTCTAATCGCTCGACCGTCAAGGGGGTGAGTGCAAGGCCGTCGTCCTTTCTGTCGATTCTCGTTCGTCC
>NZ_JAMYMZ010000124.1:0-1965 GCF_040318825.1 Mesorhizobium sp. M1006 | reverse complement strand
GGTTATGTGGCGCGCCACATAACCGTTCAACGGCGCACTTTATGTATTCCGCGCCAAAAGAGCGGACAGGATCAAGATCGTCTGGTGGGACGGCAGCGGCGTGTGTCTTTATGCCAAGCGGCTGGATGAGGCGAAGTTCTGCTGGCCGCGGATCGGCCACCACCGGGTCCAGCTCAATCATGCTCAGCTCATGGCTCTGGTTGACGGAATGGACTGGAAACGGGTTCGAACGGAGACCGTCAGGCGGCCGCAATCGGTTGGGTAAAACCCTGCGGCATGATGAATCAGGGGCCTGAAAACGCGGGAAAATTGCCCGCGAATATGCTCTGATTTTGGCCATGTCGGCACCCGATCTCGCGCTCCCGGACGACGTTGACGCGCTCAAGGCGATGGTTGTTGCCATGGCCGAAAAAGCCGCCGGTCTGGAAGAGCGTAATGCCGATCTCGAAGCCCACAATACGCATCTCGAGTTGGTCAACAAGAGCGCTGAGGAGCGGATCGCACGACTGACGGCGGTGGTGAAGATGCTGGAGCGGTCGCGCTTCGGCAGCCGCTCCGAAAGGTTGCGGGCCGGTGCGCTGAGCGAGGAGCAGTATGCTCTGGTCTTCGACGAGATCGAAACCGGCGTGGCGGCCATCCAAGCGCAGATGGAGAAGTCTGCGGGCGGCTCGAAAGCGAAGCGCGCTCCGCGTCCTCGCAAAGGCTTTGCGGCCCATCTCGAACGGGTCGAGGTGGTTATCGAGCCCGAAACGCCTGCTGGCTGCGAAAGGCTGGCAAAGATCCTGATTGGCGAGGACGTCTCCGAGCGGCTCGATGTCACCCCGGCGAAGTTCCGGGTGATCGTTACGCGTCGCCCCAAATATGCCTACAAGGGTTGGGACGGCGTCATCCAGGCAGCCGCGCCCGCCCGCATCATCGAAAGCGGCATTCCGACCGAAGCGCTGCTGGCGCAGATCGCGGTGTCGAAATACGCCGATGGCCTGCCGCTCTACCGCCAGGAAGCGATCTATGCCCGCGATCAGGTCGAGATCGACCGGTCACAGATGGCGCAGTGGATGGGCAAGGTCGGCTTCGAGCTCGAGCCGCTCGCCGATTACGCATTGACCCGCATCAAGCAGGGTGAGCGGGTCTTTGCCGATGAGACCACCCTGCCAACGCTGGCCCCAGGATCGGGCAAGGCCAAGACGGCCTACCTGTGGACCTATCTGCGCGATGATCGGCCGTTCGGTGGCAGCGGACCGCCCATCGTCGCCTACCGCTTCGAGGACAGCCGCGCCGGCGAATGTGTCGCCCGTCATCTGGACGGCTATCGCGGCATCCTGCAAGTCGACGGATACGCCGCCTATAACCGGCTGGCCCGATCCGATCGGGGCAATGACGGCGTGATGCTGGCGGCGTGCTGGTCGCACGTGCGGCGCAAGTTCTACGAACTGCATGCCGCAGGCTCCTCCGTTATCGCCTCGCAGACGGTGGCGCAGATGGCCCCACTGTGGGCCGCCGAGGAGGCCGTACGCGGCCAGGACCCGGCAGTACGGATAACTGCGCGTCAGGAGAAATCCGCCGTCATCGTTGCCGCTCTCTTTGCGCTGTGGGAAAAGGAGCTGCCCAAGTTGTCGGGAAAATCGAAGCCGGCCGAGGCGATCCGCTATGCACTCGGCCGGCGTGCCGCGCTGGAGCGCTTCCTCACTGACGGCCGGATCGAAATCGACTCCAACACCGTCGAGCGCGCGATCAGGCCACAGACAATTACCCGAAAGAACAGCCTCTTCGCAGGCAGCGACGGCGGCGGACGGACATGGGCCACCATCGCCACCCTGCTGACCACCGCCAAGATGAATCAGGTCGATCCGCACGCCTGGCTCACCCTGACCCTCGAGCGCATTGCCAATGGCTGGCCAAACAGCGATATCGACGCCCTCATGCCATGGAATTACCAGCGCTGAACGGCCTCAGCTGCCCGCTTAC
>NZ_JAMYMZ010000123.1:0-2043 GCF_040318825.1 Mesorhizobium sp. M1006 | reverse complement strand
CGTGGACGCACCGCTGCGACGGATAGGCCGCCGCCGTCCGGTTCAGATCCTCCAGCAGATAGGTGCGCTCGGCGGCCGGCAGGATGTCAATGCGGCCGACCGGCTGGCCTGCATCGGCAGCCATCGCCCGCAGCAGCGCCAGCAGATAACCACGCTGCCGCTCGATCGTCGCCTGATCGAACAGCGCCGTGGCATAACCAAACGTTCCGGCGATCTCCTCGCCACGCTCGCAAAGGCTCAGCTCCAGATCGAACTTGACCTGATCATACCCCTCCCCGGCAGCTTCCACACTCAGCCCCGGCAGGTCCAATGACCCGACGGCGTTGTTCTGCCAGGCCAACATCACCTGGAACAGCGGCGTGTGATCAAGATGCCGTGGCGGCTGCACGATCTCGACGACCTGCTCGAACGGCAGGTCCTGATGCTCCTGGGCAGCCAAGGCCGTGCGCCGCGTCCGTTCCAGAAGCTCCGACACGCTCGGCTCGCCCGACAGGTCCAGCCGAAGCGCCAGGGTGTTGACGAAGAAGCCGATCAACTCTTCGATCTCGCCCCGGCCTCGATTGGCGCTCGGCACGCCGATCACAAGGTCGTCCTGCCCCGACAGACGCGACAGCACCGCCGCCCAGGCCGCCAGCACCGTCATGAACAACGTCGTGCCATGCTGCCGGCTCAGCCGCTTCAGCCGCCGCGTCAGATCCGCATCGATAACGATCGGAACCGTCGCCCCGGCAAACGACTGCTGGGCCGGCCGCACGCGGTCCGTCGGCAGCGCAAGACGGGCCGGAGCGTCAGACAGGGTGTCGCGCCAATACTGCGCCTGGCTCTGCAGCCGTTCCCCCGACAGCCACCGCCGTTGCCAGGCGGCATAATCCGGGTACTGGATCGCCAGCGGCGGCAAAGGATCGTCCTGTCCAGCCTCGAACGCCCGGTAAAGCTGACTGAGTTCACGCACCAGCACGCCCATCGACCAGCCGTCCGAGACGATATGATGCTGGGTCAGCAGGAAGACGTGTTGCTCATCCGACATCCGGATCAGACGCCCGCGGATCAGCGGCCCGCGCGCAACATCGAACGGCGTGCGCGCCTCTTCATGGCACAGATCCAAAAGCGCAGCCTCAGCATCCGGCCTGTCCCGCAGATCGTGCTCGGCCACCGGCAGTCCCGCATCCGGCGGCAGAACCTCAACCCAGGGCTTGCCCTCCGGTGCGACAAAGACGCTGCGCAGCGCCTCATGACGCGCAAACAGACGGTCAAGGCTGCGCTGCCAGGCGCCGCGGTCGAGCACACCACGCAGCCGCAAGGCCAGTGGAATGTGATAGTTCGTGCTGCCCTCGTCCAGCTGCGCCAAAAACCATATCCGCTGCTGCGCAAACGACAGCACAAGCGGCTCATTGCGCGACACCGTCGCAATCGCCGGCAGGTCTTGCGGACCGGAGCGGCTCAACACCTCGACGATGCTTTCGGCCAGATCGGCAAGCACCGGTCTGGCGAACAGCCTCGTCAGCGGCAGTTCGACCCCAACAGCCCGCGACAGCCGGCTCGAGAGCTGCACGGCCAGCAGCGAGTGGCCACCCAGCTCGAAGAAGTGGTCGTGGCGTCCGACCCGCTCGACACCGAGAAGCTCCGCCCAGATCTCGGCCAGCGCCGTCTCGATCGCGGCGCGGGGCGCCTCATAGGCCGCCCGCGCATAGGCGTCGTCGGCCGGCGCCGGCAGCGCCTTGCGGTCGAGCTTGCCGTTCGGCGTCAGCGGTAGCGCCGCCAGCCGCACGAATGCCGTTGGCACCATGTAGTCCGGCAGCCGCCCGCTCACATGTGCGCGCAAGGCGCCGGCAAGCGCGCCGCCATCGTCCTCGTCCGATCCTGCCTCGGGTCCACACACGACATAGGCGACAAGGTGCTTGTCGCCGGCGCGGTCCTGGCGCGCCACCACCACCGCCTCACGCACCCAGGCATGCTCGCAAAGCCGCGCCGCGATCTCGCCCGGCTCGATGCGGAAGCCGCGGATCTTCACCTGGTCATCGTTGCGGCCCAGGAACTCCAGAT
>NZ_JAMYMZ010000122.1:0-2067 GCF_040318825.1 Mesorhizobium sp. M1006 | reverse complement strand
ATTATGTGGCGGAAAAATCCGGACCGGCGGGCCTAGGCTGGCACCAGGAAGGCTCCGCCACATAATCTCGCCCGACGCATAAGAACGGATCGGCGCCCATCGTCTCGCGCACCAGCGCGGCCAGCCCCTCCGCGCCCTTGCGGAAGTCGACTGGCTTTGTCGCCACCATTACCTTGACCGCACCCGTCGGCCCGATCACGTCGTTGCCTTAAGCGCGCGGATTATAGCAGCCACCGTTTTGGTGTCGGCGCCGCGGCCAACGCGCATGGCGACACCGTCGATCTCAAACTCGATCACGCCGGCGTCGCGGACCGCCTTCTGCTTCCGTGGTCGTCCTGGGCGCTGCGCACCGGTTCCGGCAAGGACGCCGCAACCACCGCAGGAACGAACAGGGATTCTGATGCCGGCGCCTCCGCCGAGGGCTGACGCGCAGCCCGGCGCCAGGCAAACAATTGCTGCGGGGAAAGCGCATATCGGCGAGCTACAGCACAAACCGTCTCGCCAGCCTCGTAGCTCTCCGCAACGATCCGCGCCTTCTCCTCTGGAGGCCATTCGCGTCGCCGGCCGGAGCCCGTGAACACCTCGAACCGGCGCACCGGCCCCAAGTCGTTCGACTTAAGCGTAAGCTCTGAAATCGTCATATGTCGAAGCCCTCAAAGGCTCCGAACATCGTCCTTCACGCCGATCCCCGAAAGGTGCCGTCGGAACATCGCTTACGCAATATCGCACGGCGCGCAGCCCGAGACGTGCAAGCAGCAGAGGGGACGTGCGGTCGCGGGTGCCGGCTGACGTCATGACGTCGCACAACGCGATGACCGCCTGACTCCCACCACGAAGATCTAACGCTGCAAAGCGGCCGTCACCGTACCACGCCGATGGTTACACTGCGAGGCTTGCTCTCGCAGGTGAAATCATCACACCTTACGGAAGCGCTCGCGTCCGGACTGGGCTACGGCACAAACGCCGCGCTACTTGCGTCGCTTAAAAGCACTTCGCCTGCGAGGCCTACGCTCTCGCACTTAGACCTGTGGCGAATGTCAGACAGGTTGGCAACGTTCGGCCATGCCGATGTTGATCTCTCAGCCGTCAGGATGGTTGCGAGATCGCCGTCGTTGCCAGATCGTATCTGGGTCGAATTCGCCAGCGGCGATCGCAGTACTAATTCGTTGGTTCCGCGAATGCACAAAGCGAGGCATTCCAAATTTGTGTATCGCGACCCGGCGTAAATATGTCGAACTCCGTTGGGATTGCATCTCCATCGACCCTCAAGATGAAGGACATGTGCAGGGCGATCGAGGGACGACCTTGGTCCGAGAGATGTTCAAGACATACCAGATCATCGCTCGGCGCATTTCGGTCAAATCGCTGTTCTCCGGCTCCAGTTTTGTTGGGTCTGTCGACCATCTTCTGCCTGAGTTGGCCGCTGAAATCGCCGATACGTTCTTTTCGATGCTCTACGAACCTATGCGACGGCAAGCGCAGCCTAACCGGCCCCGGCCTTCGTTCGATGCCGCCGAAGGCATCTTCCGCAGACTTTGAGATAAGCAGCGATTACGCGATTTCCACCCGAAACCCTGGGTACGCATCTCGAAAGGCTCCGAGGGCCTCTGATCGAATCTTGTCTAACTTGATCCCGGCGGCGCGTTCGACATTAAATGTCGTGCAGTCACTACTTCCACATGCACAAAGTCTGATGCTCTTGTCTCGCAGACCTGACACAAAGGTGCGCCGCAATTGATCAATCAATTGAACGGCGCGCGAAACGCTCGCTTTAACTCGCTGGTCACGCAGGTGATGCAGCGAAGGTATCCGACGTATCTCATCGCCCTCTCGCGTTCGCCAAATGCCGGTATTCAGCGCGGCGATGGTATCTTCAATGGCCTGCTGAAACGCCGATAGCGAACACTCTTCGAGGAACGGTGTTCGAAATGCAGGACGGTCGAATGCGGCTGCCATCTGAGCAAGGGCATCGCCATCTGTAAGGCTGACCTTGCCCCTCTGATCTAATCCGGTTTGAAGTTCGTTCTGGCCATCGAGAGGACCAGGACATGAAACGCAGCCGCTTCT
>NZ_JAMYMZ010000121.1:0-2131 GCF_040318825.1 Mesorhizobium sp. M1006 | reverse complement strand
AGGCGGCGGCGCCACCCGGCGGATGCAGGCAGCGCGTGAACGACATGGCGGCGATGGCCAGCGCCACCGCAATGCCGGTAGCAAGAACGGGTTCACGCACGAAATGCGCCACGATCACCCCGACCAGCGCCGAAATCGTATTGCCACCGATAATCGACCAAGGTTGCGCCAGCGGGCTTGAAGGCACGGCAAAGAGCAGCACGGCCGATGCTCCCATTGGAGCAACTAGCAGTGCGACATGTGGGCCAGACCCGTTCGCCAGCGCACTGATCACGCCAGTCAATGCGATGCCGATCATGGCCCCGATGCAGGCGAGCAGCCGCTCGCGCAGCGTTGCACCGGCAAGGATCGGAACAAAGAGACGAAACGCCATGGCATACCCTTGGGCGAGTGGTCGGAACTCCGCGCTCCGCAATGCAGGCAAAGCCAC
This sequence comes from Mesorhizobium sp. M1006, assembly GCF_040318825.1. Taxonomy (NCBI): domain Bacteria; kingdom Pseudomonadati; phylum Pseudomonadota; class Alphaproteobacteria; order Hyphomicrobiales; family Phyllobacteriaceae; genus Mesorhizobium; species Mesorhizobium sp. M1006. The sequence continues at coordinate 1,701 of NZ_JAMYMZ010000121.1, read as the reverse complement.
AGATTTGGAAGTTAAGCCAATTCGGAAAGTCGGCTCACGGGGGAATACTTTTGCGCGAAACGGCCATTGCCAAATGGGTGCAGACATTTTGATCGGCTAGAGAAGGCAGACGGCACGCTGATCCGCTCGAGCGCAGCTAGAGGCCAAGGGCTGCCGTGCCGCGGGCAGCCGGAAATGGGGATGGTCGGAGGTCGAGCTGGGATGGACACTAAGGAATTCAGAGGCTTCGAAAAGCGTGCTGACAATGTCGGCATGGCAAGACAAATCAGGCCCTTGTCGCTCCACTTCCGAGGCGAACTCCAGCGGAGTACAGCTTCTACGCGGTGCTTGGTCTGCCTGTCCTTGCCACCGTCGGATTCGTTGGCGTCATGCTGAAACGTCCACCAGTAGCCGCTGAGAAGACGACTGCCGCCAGTGCCGTCGTGGAACCGCTATATGACGGCGGCGTGGTTACAGAGCCGGCTCGTGTCGATCGGGCGGGGGAGCCTGATGTGACGTACATGGTCCAGAAAGTGGCCAATGAAGGTGCTGGCATCGTCAACGTGATTAGGTCACGTAATAGCGGTAACACAACCGCGACCACGAGCCTCTCAGGCGTTCGATAAGGCGGGAAAATCCGATCGCCGGACCAAGCGCGATTCCGCCACACTGCCACACACGAAACCGATCAGGTCACGTTCCAGGCTCGCCAGAAGATTGGAGCCGAGACCACCTCGGCTGAACTCTGCCATGCCGCGGGCCGCCACCTCTCCCAGCCGCGGTAGAAAACGTGGGTCAGCAGCGCCGGCATGGGCGAGCAACTCCCAAAATCGCGAGCAGCGCCATCGACACCGCAAGCGGCCGCAGATGTCGGCCGATGAAGCGGAAGGCCGGCGGTGCGATGGAAGCGCCGTGCGACAGCCTATCCCGACCTGTAATCGTGATCAGGCTCATCTGGGTCTCCGGACGCCAGCGTTGCAGATGGTTTTAGGCAAGCGTGAGCAGGCCGTGGGTCCCAATCCGGTCAGGCCGACCACGATCATGGCCGAAAGAACGAGTTCCAATTGAAAGAGCTGACGACCATAGGCGATCAGGTATCGGAGCCTTTCGAACGATGCGATGAGTTCTACCGCAACCAGGGTCTGCCAGCCGTTGGCAAGGCCTTCTCGCAGCCCTGTAAAGATCCACGGCACGGCGGAAGGCAGCACGATCATCGTGAGTTTCGACCAGCGGCTGAACGAAAGGACACGGCCAGACCCGTCTCACGACGACGCCGTTGCGCTTCGCCGCCATCAGCTGGGTAGAGGACTTGCACCTCCAAGCTGTCGATCATGCTCGGCACACAAAAAAGGGCGGCATTGCTGCCGCCCTTTCCGCTGTAGGTTGATAGGGGGCTGGATTAGAAATCCATACCGCCCATGCCGCCCATGCCACCGCCGGGCATACCAGCCGGCATGCCGCCGCCAGCCGACTCCTTCTTCGGAGCCTCGGCGATCATAGCTTCGGTGGTGACCAGCAGGCCGGCGACCGAGGCCGCGTCCTGCAGAGCCGTGCGCACAACCTTGACCGGATCGACGATACCCATGGCGATCATGTCGCCATATTCGCCGGTCTGGGCGTTGTAGCCGAAGGTTGCCCCCTTGTTCTCAAGGATCTTGCCGGCAACGATCGATGCTTCCGCACCGGCGTTGGCCGCGATCTGACGGGCCGGAGCCTGCAGCG
>NZ_JAMYMZ010000120.1:0-2291 GCF_040318825.1 Mesorhizobium sp. M1006 | reverse complement strand
GTAAGCGCTATTTTCGCTGCACGTTGACGCGAGCGCTTTCGACGGATGGCCTTCGAATCGGGAACGGTATCTGGTCTGATCAGGCTGCTGTTGCTTTGGCGAAGTTGAAGGGCAGCAGATCCTCGATGGCTGCGTTCTCGGGGCGCTGAGGTAGTTCAGTGAGGACGTGGCGCAGCCACGCTAACGGCTCGACGCCACAGGCGCGGCAGGTCAACATCAGGCTGTAGATGACGGCGCTGGCCCTGGCTCCGTCGACGGTATCGCTGAACAGCCAACTTTTCCGGCCAGTGGCAAAGATTCTGATGTCACGCTCGAGAAGATTGTTGTCGATCGGCATGCTGCCGTCCTCGGTGTAACGAGTCAGATATCCCCATTGGTTCAGGGTGTAGGAGACGGCGTCGCCGAGCTTGCTGTCCGGCAAGACTTTTGGGGCGATGTCGTCGAGCCATGCCTTGAGAGCATGGAGGATCGGGACACTATGTTGCTGGCGGAAGTGGCGAATGCAGTGATCTCGCGTTTCGCCGTCATCGGGGATTTCGTTCCGCGCCTGCCTTTCAACCCGATAGAGCTGTTCAAAGAACCGGAGCGCCTGTTCCGGCGGGCCGCCGCCTTTCTTCCTCGCCTTTAGGGCATCGACGAAGCGCCGCCTGGAATGGGCCATGCAGCCAAGATGCGTTGCCCCTTCCAGCGTGCGCCAGGCGGAATAACCGTCACTCATCACGATGCCGCGGTAATCGCCCAAGAAGGTCTGCGGGTGTATCTGGCCGCGACCCGGCTGATAATCGAGCAGCACGATCGGCTCGTCACTGTCGTGGCCGCTCCGGTATGCCCACATGTACGAGGTGCTGGTGGCCTCTCTGTCCATTTCCTTCAGCACCTGGACCGTGGTCTCGTCGCCATGGATGAGGGGCTGCGATCTGAGCCGCAGCTTCAGCACGTCATAGATGCGGGCGAGATGCTTTTCGCTCGAGCCGATCACCCAGTGACCCAGAGCGCCACGGCTGACAGGAACGCCCGCGCGCTCGAAGGCCTGCGCCAGGCGGTAGAGCGGTGTGCCGTCGACGTATTTGTGAACGAGCGCGAAGGCCAGCGTCGAAGCCGTGGCGATGCTGCCAGGCAAGGGTTGCGCGGGCATCGGCGCGGTCACGACCGGCGTGTTGATGCCGGTACGGTCGCAATGACGGCAAGCATATTTGAACCGCACATTCTGCAGGACCTTCGCCTTCACCTCGATATGAAGTTGCTCGGTAACGGCCTCGCCCATGCGATGCATCTGGTGACGGCAGCAAGGACAAGCCTTCTGATCGTCGGGAAGGTCATACTCGACGCGCTCGCGCGGCAGGTTTTCCGGCAAGGCCTTGCGGCCGCGCTTCTTTCCCGTCGCCCCTTCGCTCGCCGGCAAGCCCGTGTCCGGCAGGACAACGACGCCGCCATCTTCGTTGTCGGCGGCGTCCTCATCCGCGGCCTGTTCGGCTTCATTGAAGAGGCGGTCAATGTGCTTTTCACTGCGCGGCGCAAAACGATGCAGTCGTGCAAGCGCCAGCTCTTCCTCGAGTTTGACGACGCGTTCGGTGAGTTGACGGTTCTGCGCCTGCAGCGCAGCAATACGCGCCATCAACGCTTCAACAGTCGGTTCGCCGGGTCGATTCATCAGATTCTTGAATCGAAAGCATGCCGCCGCGTCAACCGCTCAATTCGAGAGCCCTCAACCGGCAACCTGATATTGCCGCACCGGATGGCGGACCATCGCATCGATGTCGATGCCGTCGAGGATCCAGTGCAATTGCTCGGTCGTAAGCGTGACCACCGCTGCCTCCCGGCGCGGCCACCGGAACTTGTCCTCGGTCAGCCGCTTCATTACCAGCACAAAGCCCGACCGATCGAAGAACAGGAGCTTCATCCGGTCGCGACGGCGATTGCAGAACGCAAAAACCGCCGGAGCAAACGGATCGAGCGCCATCGTCTCTTGGACCAGAACCGCAAGGCTGTTGATGCCGGCCCGGAAGTCGATCGGCTCGCGGTGCAGGTAGACTTTCAGGTCAGCGCCCAGTCTGAACATGACCCAGTGCTCCGATGGTCGCCGTCAACGCATCCACATCACCGCATTCCAGCGTCAACTTCACGCCGTTCGGCAGCGACGCGCTCACCTTGGCTGGAGAGGAAAAAGGCGCTGTCCTTTTCGATGCCGACCTACGTGCCCCATCGCAAGTCCCCGGCAAATCCACCGCAGCCATGCTGCTCTGTCGCAGCAAGGCCCGATCGGAAGTGCTTTCAATCTGAACCGGGATGAA
>NZ_JAMYMZ010000119.1:0-2322 GCF_040318825.1 Mesorhizobium sp. M1006 | reverse complement strand
GACCCAGTTCGCCGTTGTCTTCGGCGAGAGGTTCGTCAGCCAATGACGAGACCGGCCTCGCGCACAGAATTCCTGACAGTCCCGCGGGCGCGCAGGATGTCGGCCATGGCGTGCCTCACGCGCTGCGGCCGAGCGGATCGTGGATCGCAGCCGCAAGCCGGTCGGCCAGTCGCAAACGCCGCTCAGCGGCGGCCAGAAGCATGACGCCGCCATCGGATGTGATGCGTCCGCCATCAAACGCAGCTGTAATCTTCTTGCGTCCGACGACTGGAAATGAGAACGGCGTCAAAGTATCGTCGGTCATGGCGGGTGTGGCTTACATGAGGTTCTCGCGAGATCTGGTGAAAGGGTTGGCCTAAGCAACCGAATCCTACGCCCATCAACCGCTTAAGCTTTCCTCCAGCCTCTCCAACGCACTGTTATGCATAAGGCGGGCTAGTCTCTCATGTTCTCTGTCAAGGCCGAAGGCGAGAGGAAGCAACTGCTTGACGTGAGTGTGCAAAGCAGTCGTAAGACCGTATGTCCGCTCTGCCGGTGAGGTGGCTCGCCTTACACTGCGCGTCCGACGGTTGCTTCCCTATTCGGCGTGTTGCAGTCAAGCGCTTTTCGAGCCCTCTGCTTCGCCGGCGATGCGCCTCTTTCGAGGCGTCTTGCTTCTCTCCGGGATCGGCGCTCTGGCCTTCCTTAATGGGGATTCAGGAGAATGAGATGGAACAATCTCCGAAGCGTCCTGATCGTTGTGATGCGACCGGTACTGCAACCCTGGCGAACTCACCTCATTCACTGCTGGCGACCATCTCCTTGTCCCGACCTTCTTTGCGCTGGCCCCGCCCGCGCGCAGGTGGGTCGTCAAGGGCCACGGGCCATCGCCCAGCGACTTGCCCTTGACTGGCCACGCGGCAGGCTGCAATGGTGCGGACGCATGATCGAGCGGCCTTCGGCATGAAATGTCTTGTCGTGTCCAGCGGAACTCTGTGCCGTCGCGCCACATGCGATGCATGATCACCGCCAGCCGACGGGCCATTGCGACATGGCCTTCTGTCGGGCGCGCCGTCTGGCGACATTCATCGCCCACGCCTCAGCCACGACCATTTCGTCACGCGCGTCAGCAGCGTCTGCGCGGCTTCGTAAAGCAGCGTTCGCATCACCCCGCGCAGGCAGATCGCGCTCGGTAAGCGTCCCGAGGGAACGGGTCGAACGACTCGTTCGGGCACTGCAGACATTGCGGGGCATCGATCTGATCGTCGCTGCGACGTTCGCCACCGAGGTCAAAGAGGTGGACCGTTCGAGAGCCCGCCAACTCGTGGGCTATCTTGGCCTGGTTCCTGGCGAGCGATCGACCGGAGAGACGATCAGCGCGGCGGTATCACCAAGGCCGGCAACCGCTGCGGTCGCCACATGCTGATCGAGAGTGCTTGGACCTACGGGTACCCACCCAAAGGTCGGCAAAACGAAGCCTTGCCGGCTGGAGCAGGCGCCGCCGAAAGTGCAGGAGATTGCTTGGAAGGCGCAGAGCCGCCTGAGGGCCCGCTACCGGAAGGTGGATTCGCGAGGCAAACGAACGCCCGTGAACTTGTAGGCTTCATGTGGCTGTCGCCAGAGAGGCACGCTCCATCTGATCAGCGCCACCCTCTGGGCATTGTCATCGGGTGTGGGCGGAGGCGGGACCACGCCAGGGGAATGCCCGTCAGACGCTTTGGGGCCGACAATTCGACCGACGCCTGCAGTAAGTAGGAGCAACCCTGGACGCCAATCGGGAATGCGATAGCCAATCGCGCACAGCGGACATCAGAGCAATGTGAGGGCACCTTTCGGGCGTGTCAAGGGGCACCGAAGTCTCCGCAAATGTGGGCATCCTATTTTCCCCACATGACAGGCGAAGGGGGCTCGGTGATCAGCCGGCATCTTGATCGTCGGATTTCGCTCTTGGCGGCCGGCCGCGTTTTTTCGGCGGCGGAGGCAATTGATGTGTGCTTTTGGTCGAACGTGCTTGGGGACGACAATGGCGTGATGTCGAAGACGGTAGCTTGAAGCCCCGATCTGGACGACGAGACCGGGGATCAGTCCGCTGCAGCTGGTGGTCAGATTGAGCTTGTGGGCATCATCGACGTCGCGGCTGCCCTTGACGATGAAGCAAGCCCTAGCGGTCCCGTGCTGCCGACGTCGAAAGATTGCGCCGCCAGCATTACACAGCCAAGTAGATCATTACTCACTTGCGCTCGTACGGGCAGAACCCAACGCTCTGATCACGTATCGAGCTGTGCTTGTCGCGTTTGCGACAATACGACAGCGGGTTCCCTGGCGCGAGCATGAGCCATCGGT
>NZ_JAMYMZ010000118.1:0-2323 GCF_040318825.1 Mesorhizobium sp. M1006 | reverse complement strand
TGGCAAAGGTGGCGCGTAAGGGCGCATCTGTTTTGGTGCGCGTGAATCGTGGTTTGCGCGCCTTGGCGGCCGATCTCGATGCAGCCGTGATGGCTGGTGTTGACGCACTGGTTCTTGCTGCTGAGCCGAAAGCCGACCTCCACACATAGCCCACAGTGCCGCAATACCGATCGCGGTCCTTCGGCGCGAATGACTTATGAGACAGAAAGCAAAGACGGTGCTTTCGGGCTCGATGTTCGCGTTATGTGCTTCGAAAGTTGTCTAATTGCCATGGAGACGTCAACTATTCTTCTGGCGTTGTCTACTTGCGATGGAGACGTCAACTATTCTTCTGGCGTTTCGACGGCACTGCCGGGTGCATGGTTGTCTACGCGGTCGACAGGAGCCGCCGCACGATGGGGCTTCGCGGGAGGAGCCTTCCAGAGTCGCATACGCACATCCGTCAATCGGCGTGCAACTTTTGAAGCGGAATGACTCTGCCCACGGCCCGGCAGGGACGTCTCAAGCGCTCGGATGTTGAACGCTATTCACCGAAATATCATGCTGTGGCGCCTCCGAGGCGTCGATCGAAGCACGCATTGGCCTTGAGCATCGCGAGCATCGTCACGGCCAATTTGCGCGCAACGGCTACAGCAGCGCGTTTGAAGCCAATCCTTTCCTTGAGCTTGAGTCCCCATGTCCGCAGGCAGCTGTCGGCCGCGCTGCGGGTCAGAATGAGCGTCGCCGACTCGTAAAGAAGGGCACGCAAGCGAGGATCGCCACGCCGCGAGATATGGCCGTCATAGTCGACCTCGCCTGATTGGTAGCGGCGGGTCGTCAGGCCAAGCCAGGCGCCGACGGAACGAGATGTCTTGAAATTCTCTGGATCTTCGATGGCCGACACAAAGGACGTTGCGACGGTCACACCAACGCCAGGGATCGACATGAGGATCCGACAGGTCTGGCTTTGCCGCGCATCGACGATGAGTTGACGTGATAGATCTGCGGCTCGCATGCGCAGGCTGCCCCACGCTTTCAGTAGCGGCAGAATAACAAGGGCCAGTTCCTCTTGATCGGCAAGAAGTCTCTGAACATGCCTCTCGAACATGTTTCCCTTGCCCGCCGGAACGATCAGCCCAAAGGTCTTCATGAGCCCGCGGATCTGGTTTGATAATTCGGTGGTCATGCGAAGCAGCCGGGCTCGGGCCGCGACAAGCGTGCGGGTCAGCATGCTGTCGAGTCCCTTGACGCGCACTTCACGATAAAATCCCACTTCTGCGAGATGTGCCAAACCATCCGCGTCGTTGGCATCGGTTTTGTTGGGGGCCATGTCGAGCGCGGCCTTGGCATGACGGGCATCAATACAGATCGCCGGCAACCCTTGAGCGCACAGTGCATGATAGAACCACACCGACAAGGGACCCGTTTCGAACACGACGCGTTTAACGCCCGGCGCGCGCTTGTGAACAAGCTGGGCAATGAGCTTGGGGTCAGAAGCACACTTGCCCCGCCAGACGCGCGTGCCCGCGCGTCGAATTGAGATCGCCGTCTCTTTCATCGAGACATCAAGGCCGATAAAATCATCCATGGCTGTTCTCTCCGATAGTTGCCCGGCCCGTGCGAATCGTGAGCCCGTATGTCCATCTTATCGGGCGAGCAGCCACCTCTCCCATTTGTGACTGCTTCATGGCGCAATCCTCCCGCAATTACCCCATGTCGCATAAAAGGCAGTGCGGAACGTCAGTCGACAGATCGGTTCCGGCAGAGAAGGCACCGTGCGAACCTTGTGCTCTTGAACGCCTAGGGGTGATCGCGCTTGTTCATCGGCTAAACAGCTCATCATGACGTCACCTCGGAGGACGAGAAACGATTGTTGAGGCCCGGGTACGAGCTGCCTCGGTCGTTCGCTCAATGGCAAGCACTGTTTGCGGAGGCCGCTCCTCCTCATGCAGTGCCAGGAGATGATCGCCGACTTCCTTATCCGCTGCCGTGAGCCGATGATTGAGGCGAAGAAAATCCATCCAGGTTGGCGTGCGGAAGGTCTCAGTCCAAAGTGAAGGCGTTTGAAGGTTTCGCTGGAGCGTCCAGTTTCGTGCGCCTGCACGGCTCTGAACGTGGCGCCTTGCGCGCATGCAGGACAGAAAGGCCTCGATGTTCTCCTCGGATATGGAATACTCAGTTTTGGCAACGATGGGGCCACTTCTGGGTTTCAGATCGAGCGCCAGTTCCGGCGGTTGAAAACCGGAACTTTCTTGATCGGTTTCTTCCCAAGGCCGCAGCGGCAACACTATCCCCGCAGCTGCGACCAGCAACAGGGCTATTGCGGCACCCTCCAAAGCCCATG
>NZ_JAMYMZ010000117.1:0-2402 GCF_040318825.1 Mesorhizobium sp. M1006 | reverse complement strand
TGTCGACCGATGCACCAATCTCTCCGCTTCGCCAGCGCATGCAGCACGACATGCTCATGCGTGGCCTGGGCTCCCATACCCAGCAAGACTACGTTCGTCACGTCCGGCGCTTCGCTGTGTTCCTTGGCCGCTCGCCCGACACTGCGAGGGCTGAGGACATCCGTCGATTCCAGCTGCATCAGCATGAGAGCGGCGTCGGCCCTGCGACGATCAATGGCGCGGTCTCGGCACTGCGGTTCCTGTTCCTGGTGACGCTGAAGCGGCGGGATCTGGCACGTGTGCTGGTGATCATGCGCCATCCACGCAAGCTGCCGGACGTGCTGAGCGTGGAGGAAGCGGCGCGGCTGCTCGAAGCAGCACCTGGCATCAAGTACAAGGCCGCGCTCGGTGTCGCCTATGGCGCGGGTCTGCGCGTATCGGAGGTCGCGCACCTCAAGGTCGATGATATCGACAGCACACGCATGCTGATCCGCGTCGAACAGGGCAAAGGACGCAAGGTTCGCAACGCCATGCTCTCGCCGCAACTCTTGGAACTGCTGCGGGTGGGGTGGCGCGAAGGCAGGCGTCGCGGGGTGATGCTTCCGCATGGCTGGCTGTTCCCGGGGCGCAGTTGCACCGATCCGATCTCGTCGCGGCAACTCCATCGCGCGCTTCAGGAAGCCGCCGAAGTCGCCGGCATCCGCAAGCGCGTCAGCCCGCATACTCTGCGGCACAGCTTCGCCACCCACCTGCTCGAGCAGGATGTCGACATTCGCGTCATCCAGGTGCTGCTCGGGCACTGCAAGCTCGAAACGACAGCGCTCTACACCAAGGTCTCGACCCGGACGATCCACGCGGTCGCAGGGCCGCTGGACCGGCTGATGGCGCTGATGGAAGGCAAGACGCCGTCCGGCTGAACCGGTGCGCGCCGACCTGGAGGTCGCCGATATCTTCCGTGCTGCCGGCCCCGGATACCGGATCTCCCACGCCGGGCATCTGAGCTTGCAGCAGCTCAAGGTCATGTCGGCGATCGAACAGTGTCGCACCGCTGCATTGGGTGGTCATGTCGAAGCCTGTGCGGACTGCGGCCAATGGCGGATCGCCTATAACAGCTGCCGTAACCGGCACTGTCCCAGGTGCCAGGGCGCGGCCGCGCGTACATGGCTCGCCGAGCGCGAAGCCGACCTGCTGCCGGTCGGCTACTTCCATGTCGTATTCACGCTGCCGGCCGAAGTCGCCGAGATCGCGTTCCACAACAAGGCGCTGGTCTATGACCTGCTGTTCAAGGCGGCATCGGAGACGATGCTGACCATCGCCGCCGATCCGAAGCACCTCGGCGCGCGCATCGGCATCACTGCCGTGCTCCACACATGGGGCTCGGCAATGACCCACCATCCGCATGTCCACATGATTGTGCCGGGCGGCGGCATCGCGCCGGACGGGAGCCGCTGGATATCGTCGCGCGCGGCCTTCCTGCTCCCGGTCAGAGTACTGGGCAAGTTGTTCCGCCGCCTGTTCCTCACCCGGCTGATCGCGCTGCACGACGCCGATCGGCTCGCCTTCTTCGGCACCCTTGCTCGTCTCATCGAGCGGCAGGCCTTCCTGCGGCACCTGTCGCCGGTCCGGAACAAGCGCTGGGTGGTCTATGCCAAGGCGCCCTTCGCCGGGCCGGAAGCGGTGCTCGCCTACCTGTCGCGCTACACGCACCGGGTCGCGATCTCGAACCGCCGCCTGATCGCCTTCGACGAGGCTGGAGTCACCTTCCGCTACAAGGACTATCGCCGCGATGGTGTCGAGCGCCAGCGCGCCATGACGCTTGCCGCCGACGAGTTCATCCGCCGCTTCCTGCTCCATGTCCTGCCGCGTGGGTTCCACCGCATCCGTCACTATGGGCTGCTCGCCACCTCCGCCCGCAAGGCCAGCCTCGCACTCGCGCGCGAACTGCTGAACGTCGATCTGCCGCCCCAAGACGACACTTCGGAAGAACCGGCTGACGTCCGCCGGCCTTGCCCTTGCTGCGGCGGGCGCATGGTCGTCATCGAGAGGTTCGAACGGTGGTGCCAGCCTCGTGCACCGCCTGCCTCAAGGGCGCCGAACCGGGAGAACGCCCCATGACCCGGCATGGACCGTTTGTCCACACGGCCGCGCCACGCTGGCGCCGGTCAACGGGATGTTATGTGCACGTTGCCGTGACGCCGGTCGTCACGCACACCAATCCCGTCGGAATCAACGCTACAGGCTCTGCGACCTGGCCCGGAAGCCGCTTCCACGACATGCCCACCGCGTCCTATGCGGAAGTTCGCGACAGGCGCTGGCACACCCCGAAACACAAATCCCCATAGCTCACCGCCTGCGGCCCGCGGGTTCCTGCATCAGAGACTTTCGTACGCCTGACGGCACCCGAAACCCTTCAGCAATGTCGG
>NZ_JAMYMZ010000116.1:0-2485 GCF_040318825.1 Mesorhizobium sp. M1006 | reverse complement strand
TGGTCTGGAAGAGCCGCTCACCGTCGATCGTGAGCGAGAGATGGCGCTTTTCGCGCTGAAAAAGCCGCACCCCGAGTTGGTGTTCGAGCAGCCGCAGCTGCTGGCTAACCGCCGAAGGTGTCACCTGCAATTCCTGAGCGGCCTTTGCCACGCCGCCGAGCCGCGCGACTGCCTCGAAATGCGTCATCGAATTGAACTTGATGTCTGACCTCGTCCTCGTCAGTTAAGCTCAGCTACACAGAATGTTAAGAAACGAAAATTGAGCCGAATGTCAATCGGTCGCACAGTGGTCCCGGAAGGAGATACAGGATGGAGCCGAGTTCAACCCAAAGCTTGGGTAGCGCCGGCAACGTGCCGGGAGTTGGACAGGTATTGACCAGGAAGCCCCTGATCGAAGCTGCCAATATCGAGAAGAGTTATGACGCAACCCGTGTCCTGCGGGGTGTGAGTTTTCAGGTCCGGGCCGACGAAATCCACGCGCTCCTGGGCGGCAACGGCGCCGGCAAAAGCACTCTCATCCGCATCGTCACAGGGCTGACCTCACGCGAAGCCGGCGAGATTGGCTTCGCCTCGTCGAAGGCCGACCACAACAGCCCGATCATCGCGGTGGTGCATCAGGAGCTGGCGCTGTTGCCCGAGCTGTCCGGTCGCGGAAAACATCGGCATTGTGCATGCGAGGTCGGGCTGGTCGCAGATCAGCCGTCGCCGCACGCGCGAAACTGCGCTGGGAGCGCTCCAGCTGATCGACCCAGCGATCGGCGAAGCGATGATCGATAATGCCGGCACGCAAATTGTCCCTCCACGAAGGCCAGATCGTCCGGATCGCTCGTGCCCTTTCCACCGGAGCCGAAGTGCTGCTTCTCGATCCCGGCGATCCGGTTGGGGAAACGCGCTGGCTGCAGGAGATCGCCAACAAGCGAGGCTTTCCGCATGGCATCGTCGGCTATGCCGACCTGTCCCAACCCGACGTCGGCGACCTCCTCGACCGCCACATGGAATATCCGAACTTCCGCGGCATGCGGCAGCCGATGAATTATCATCCCGACCCCGCCAAGACCTATCTGGCGCGGCCGGAGGTCAGTCGTACGCCCGAATGGCGGCGCGGCTTCCGGGAGCTGGCGAAGCGCGGGCTGAGCTTCGACCCGCAGCTCTACTATCCGCAGATGAGCGACTTCCTCGAACTGGCGCGCGACTTTCCCGACGTGCAGATCATTCTCAATCACACCGGCATGCAGGTCGACGGCGCCGAGCATCGAGGAGGCGATCGCAGCCTTCGGCGTCGGCCGCTCGATGTTCGCGACGAACTTCCCCGTCGACAAGCTGTTCTCGAGCTTCGACGCCATTTTGAACGCCTTCAAGGAAATTACGATCGCCCACCCGCACGAGGAGCGGCTCGCGCTGTTCCATGACAACGCCGCCCGGTTCTACCGACTTTAGATCACCGGCAAACAGAAATAGCAGGAGAGTTCGACTTGTTGCTGAAGGGCAAGGCCGTGGTGATTTCGGGGGCCGCGGGCCCCCGGGGAATTGGCCGCTCCACGGCAGCGCTGATGGTACAGCACGGGGCTCGCGTTGCAATACTCGACCTCGATGACGGGCAAGCGCGTGACGCCGCTGCGTCGCTTGGACCCGACCATATCGGCCTTGCGTGCAACGTCGCGGACCTCGACGCCTGCAAGAGGGCGGCGGCGCAAGTGACAGAAACCTTGGGCAGGATCGATGTGCTCTGCAACAATGCGGGCGTCACGCAGCCGGTCAAGACGCTGGAGATCAGCGCGGCTGACTGGGACCGCATCCTCGATGTCAACCTACGCGGCGTGCTCCATCTCAGCCAGGCATTCATCCCGAACATGCGCGAAAATGGCGGCGGCTCGATCATCTGCATGTCGTCAGTTTCGGCCCAGCGCGGCGGCGGCATCTTCGGTGGCCCGCACTATTCGGCTGCCAAGGCGGGTGTTCTGGGGCTTGCCAAGGCCATGGCGCGCGAATTCGGTCCCGAAGGCATCCGCGTCAACTGCATCACACCGGGCCTGATCCAGACCGACATCACCGGCGGCAAACTGACCAACGCCATGCGCGCCGACATCATCAAGGGAATCCCGCTCAGCCGGCTGGGCGAGGCGCGCGACGTAGCCGGCGCCTATCTCTTCCTGGCTTCCGATCTGGCCAGCTACATCACCGGCGCCGTGATCGATGTCAACGGTGGGATGCTAATCCATGGCTGAGTGGACAACGGAGCTTGAGATGCCTCGCGCTGGCAGCAATGTCAGCCTGGCCGAACGAGCCTATCGTATCCGCCGACGCGCCGTGCGGATGGGTCAAGTCCAGGGCCAAGGTTATGTCGGACAGGCGCTGGGTGTCGCCGACGTGCTTGCCGTCGCCTATTTCCATGCGCTTCGTTACCGGCCGGAGGACACGTTGTGGGAGGGACGCGACCGCTTCCTGCTGTCGATCGGACACTATGCGATCGCGCTCTACGCGGCTC
>NZ_JAMYMZ010000115.1:0-2612 GCF_040318825.1 Mesorhizobium sp. M1006 | reverse complement strand
CGTCCTATCGGGAGAATCGCTTGCAACGGCGGCCTTGGTCAAATGCATTTTCCATATCGTAGTCATCTGGGCAGGCGATGGCTTCATAAGTAGAATGTGTATCGTGCCGGGTTGACCGGGGTAGGCGCCGGCGCCGCGGCGCCGCGGCGGGGCTGCCGCGGGTGAAGCGCTTAGAAGCCCAAGAGGTGGGCGCGGGACGGTTTGACGGCGATGACACACGACGGTGCCGGTCCTGGCCAAGGGCAAGACCGATACCGGTCGATTATGGACCTATGTGCGCGATGACCGACCGTTCGGCGGCGCCGATCCGCCGGCGGCAGTGTTCTACTATTCCCGCGATCGCCGAGGCGAACATCCCGCGGCGCATCTCGCCGGCTGGAGCGGCATTCTGCAGGCCGATGCCTTTGGCGGTTATGGCGATCTCTATGCGATAGGTCGTCAGCCGGCGCCTGTTCTGGAAGCCAGCTGCTGGGCTCACAGCCGGCGCAAAGTGTTCGAGCTGGCCGACATCGAAGCGGCGGCGCGCAAGAAGGCGCGCGGCGAGAAGCCAAACCTGGTCTATCCGCTAGCGGTTGAAGCCGTGAAGCGCATCGACGCCCTGTTCGATATCGAGCGCGAGATCAGCGGCCTGTCGCCGGCCCAACGCCACGCCGTGCGCCAGGAGCGGAGCGTGCCGCTGGTCACCGAACTCGAGGGCTGGATGATCGAGACGCGCGACAAGCTCTCGCGCGGACACGATCTGACCAAGGCCTTCAACTACATGCTGCGCCGCTGGTCATCCTTCACCCGGTTCCTCGACGATGGGCGGATTTGCCTATCAAACAATGCAGCCGAGCGAGCCCTGCGCGGCATCGCAATCTCGGGGTCATTCTGCCCATGTTGGGCAGGAGGTCGAAGTCCATTATCGTTGGCATCCGTATTTCGGACGCCGGCTTCGCTGCGAGAACAGCGAAGAACGCGCGAACGGTCGGATCATTCATCTCGTCGTCGTGCCGGGGCATGTCATGTCGCCCGGCTCGCCAACGTACTGATGGCCGCCGCCGGCGTGGCAACGGAGGAGGAGAGCTGCGATGACGAGCGGTAATCTGATTCCGACTGCCGTCCTCAAGCGCAAGGCTGTCGTCTATGTGCGTCAGTTCACTCAGGCGCAGGTCCAGTTCAACCTTAAGAGCCAGCGTCGGCAATATGAGCTTGTCGACGTCGCGCGGCGCTGGGGATTCCGCAAAGTAGAGGTGATCGACGAGGATCTGGGACGAACCGCAAGCGGGGCTGTGGAGCGGCCCGGTTTCGAGCGCCTGGTCGACGATCTGTGCACCGGCCAGGTCGGCGCCGTGCTTTGCCTGGAAGCGTCCCGTCTGTCGCGCAATGGGCCGGACTGGCATCGGCTGCTCGAGTTGTGCGGCGAAGTCGATGCACGCGTGATCGATCTACGATCCGGGATTGCCGAACGACCGCCTGCTGCTCGGTATGAAGGGGCAGCATCAGCGAGTTCGAGCTCGGCGTGCTGCGTGCCCGCATGTACGAGGCCGCCCGCGCCAAGGCACAGCGCGGGGAACTGCGCATCTCCGTGCCCTTCGGCTATGTCTGGCACCGCGATTACGATCTCGGGTTCGATCCCGACATGCGCCTGCAGGAGACTATTCGCCTGATCTTCGCGCGTTTCCGCGAACTCGGCAGTGCGCGGCAAGTGTTGATCTCGATGATCGATGACGGCGTGCATTTTCCCAGACCCTCGGACGGCAAGAAGATGGTGTCCTTCGACTGGGTGCCTATCCGCTATCGCAACGTGATCTCGATCCTGAAGAATCCGTTCTACGCCGGCGCCTATGTCTATGGTCAGAGCGAGAAGCGCACTGAGATCGTCGATGGCCGCGTTCGCAAGAGCTATGGCCATTACAAGCCGGCTAGCGAGTGGGCGGTGGTGCTCAATGACCATCACGAAGGCTACATCGGATGGAGCGAGTACGAACGGAACCAGGAACTGCTCGCGGCCAACGCTTATGGCAAAGCCGGCGGCGTCAAGTCGGGCCGCGGCGGTCGCGCGCTGCTCCCGGGTCTCATCTCCTGTGGTCGATGCGGGCGAAGACTGGTTGTCATGTATGCCGGACGCGGCCAAGGTTATCCGGTATATCGCTGCGAGCGCGGCAACCTCATGATGGCCCAGGCGCGATGCATGTCGTTCAACGGCTTTCGCACCGACGCGGCGGTGACCCGCGAAGCGCTGGAGGCGGTTGCGCCGATGGCGATCGAAGCGGCGTTGGAGGCTGAACGGATGCAGCTGGAGAGCGATGCCAAGCGGCGGCAGATGATCGAGATGGACCTGCAGCAGGCGCGCTATGAGGCATCGCTCGCCGAGCGCCGCTATGCCGCTTGCGACCCGGAGAACCGGCTTATTGCGGCCCAGATCGAGAGGAGTTGGGAAGCCACGCTCAGGCGCGTGGAGACCTGCGAGGCCCGGCTGAGCGAAGTCCAGCGTGTGGAGCCTGTCGACGCGGTTCCGGACTTCACGGGCCTCGCCCAGGATCTCGAGGCCACCTGGAATGCGCCGGGTGTCGACATGCGCTGTCGTCAGCAACTGCTGCGCGCGCTCATCAAGGACATCGTGGCGGATG
>NZ_JAMYMZ010000114.1:0-2615 GCF_040318825.1 Mesorhizobium sp. M1006 | reverse complement strand
CCACGCCCTCGAAGAAGATCCGCCGCCCGGTCGCGAGCCGATCGACTGGAAGCTGGTGACCAACTTGCCGGTCGAAGATCTCTCCATGGCGGTCGAGAAGCTCGGCTGGTATGCCCTGCGCTGGAAGGCGGAGGTGTTCCACAAGGTCATGAAGTCCGGCTGCCGTGCCGAGGAGGCGAGGCTCGAGACCGCCGAGAGGCTGGCGAAGTTTCTCGTCCTCATCGCGGTGGTCAGCTGGCGCATATTCTTCGTCACTATGTCGGCGCGCGCCAAGCCAGACGCCGCGCCCGACAGCGTTCTCACCTTCGCCGAGATCACTGCGCTCGACCGGATCGACGCGTCCCGAACGCGACCGCGCCTCCAACGGCCCACGCTCGCCGCTTACCTGCTACAAATCGCCATGCTTGGCGGCTATCTCGCCCGCAACCATGATCCGCCTCCCGGCACATGGTCGTCTGGCGCGGCATGACCCGCTTGCACGACATCGCCTTCGGCATTTCCATTGGATCAAGCCGACGATGTGGGTAATCGGAAGCCGGTAGGGACCGCGGCGTGCCGGATTTGAAGGAACAACTAGCTGTCGCCGGTTAGGTGGGCTGGGGTAACAGAGCCGATCACTGTGTCCTAAACCTAACATTGGCTCCACAATCCCTTGTGCTTTGCAGGGAGCTTTTGGCTCTCACCGCTTTGGACGGCTTGAGGAAAATGATTGTAAATCAGCTACCTAGCTGCCGCGTCTTCAGTCGGCACGTCCCTTGCAGGGAGAACAGCATATACATCAAATGCCAAATTGAGGGGCCCACAATGTCGCGTCAAATGAAGTTTGTAGCGTTTCTCATGGCGGGGCCAACTTGCCATCATCATGCGATGTGGCGCCATCCGCAAACAGAGAACAGGTTTCTCGAGCCGGCGTTCTGGGAGACGCTGGCGCGCACGCTCGAGGCCGGGAGATTTGATGGGTTCTTCTTCGCCGATGTTCTAAGTTTCTATAACGAAACTATTATGGCGCGGGGCGGGCAGATGTCGCTGCTTGATCCTGTCCCTCTTGTCGCGATGATGGCGCGGGCGACGTCACGCATTGGACTCGGCGTGACGATTTCGACGAGTTTCCAAGAGCCCTATGCGATTGCCCGCATGCTTTCCTCGCTCGATGCGCTGAGCGCCGGCCGCATCGCCTGGAACATCGTAACTTCCGCAATCGACCAGGAGGCACAGTTTTTTGGTGAGGAGGCGCTCCTGCCGCGCAGTGAACGTTACGACCGCGCCGAGGAGGTCCTGAAAGTGTGTCTTGACTTGTGGACGGGGTGGGCCGACGGCGCGCTCGTTTGCGACAAGAAAAGCGGCGACTTCATTGATGAGGCGAAGATGCGCCGCACCGAGATCGCCGGGCAACACGTCGGGGCAAGGGGCGTGTTCACCGTCCCGCCCAGTCCTCAGCGGCATCCGGTCATCATGCAGGCCGGATCGTCACCGCGCGGCCGCGATTTCGCCGCTAGCTACGCCGAGCTTGTCTTTACGCTTCAGCATTCGTTGCCGGACATGCAGAAATTCTACGCCGAGATGAAGGGTCGCGTCGACAAGGCAGGGCGGAATCCGGACGATTGCGCCATCCTCGTCTCCGTGGACCCGATCGTCGGCGAAACAGAATCGATTGCCCGTGAGAAGCAGAGCTACATCAATGACTTGGTCGACCCAAGCCTCGCCATCCCTTTCATGTCGGCCCATACCGGGCTCGATCTGTCGCAATACCCGATAAACAAGCCAATTGGCGACATTCCGGCAGAAGCCGGTTCTCGCGGCTCCTTTGATATCATTCTTCAAGGTACAAAGGCCAGTAACCTCACGCTCGGCGAAGCGGCCAAACAATTTGCCATAAGCGAACTTTGCCCTCAAGTCGTCGGCACGCCCGAGAGAGTGGCCGACGAGCTTCAGGGATTCTTCGAAAATAAGGGCTGCGATGGCTTCATCGTGACGCCCACCGAAATGCCGGGCTCCTTCGAGGCCTTCACGCGATCGGTCGTCCCTATCCTTCAAAAGCGCGGTTTATTCCGCAAGGAGTACCCGGGCTCGACTCTGAGGGAAACGATCAAAGCATAAGCGATGAGGCATTTTTCTTTCACCTCCAAGCAAGGATCACAGATGAGTTCGAATACCCTTTCGCATCTCCGCTTATTACAGCAACTATTCTTGCCTGCGCGAGGCTCTGCGGCTGGCTGGCCGGTACGGTGATCTGCGGTGCTGTCACCTTGACAGTCTTCCGCCGATGGTTTGGTCCGAGAGGGGTTGGCAGGATGTGTTTTGACGTTAGCCGATCTCGTTTCTGCAACGGCGGCGGGCAATCGATGAGATCGTGATCGTCTGGCGTTAGGGACAGCGGAGTTTTGCTCCGCAGACCCCGGTTCGAACCCAAGTCCCTCAACCAGTTCAGAACATTTCTAATTTAATTGCCGGCTCCTTGGAAGCTCCATAGCGAAAGCGGTTGCCGCTGACCTCGATACTTTGGCGATGCGGAGGGCCAGACCTAGGAGTGGACGACGAGTGAGACGTTCTCAGCCAGAAAGATTGCGCTTGCGCGAAGGAAAACATATGCAGCACATACTAAAGCGCATTGCCGC
>NZ_JAMYMZ010000113.1:0-2878 GCF_040318825.1 Mesorhizobium sp. M1006 | reverse complement strand
ATATCTGCAATCTCTCTCTCCAACAGAATGCAGAAACTACTTCACTGCCGCAGGATATGGACTCACATGAACGTCCGCCGCTCTATCATCCGCCAGCGCCGCCGGTCGAGCGTATTGGCCCATCCCGAGGTGGCGGACGTCGACAAGGAGCTGTTGCGTGCGATGCTCGCAACGGCGGACCCGGTGATGCTGTTCACCTGCATCCGTGCGGCACAAGAAGATTTGGGAAGACGCGTCGATCGTCGTGGAGTGCAAGCAACGCGACATGAACCGGTCGTCATCGATCTGCAGCGCTTCACCGCAAATCTGAAGACGGCTTGGCAGGGCGGTGAGGTGCGACCCACCCATAAAAGGCCTTATCGGCGGACAAAGCCTTATCCGAAGAGACCGAGCATGCTTGAGCCCTATGAGGCTCAGATTCGGGCATGGTTGGAGGCGAGCCGACGCTCTCGGCAGCCCTCGTGCTGCAGCGGTTGATGAACGTCGATCAAACACGGTTCACGAACAAAAGCCTGCGGACGGTGCAAATAGCGGTGAAAGCCTGGCGTAAAGAGACAGTCGTTGAAATCATCAATGGCGACTGGATGGCAGTCTCCCGGCTTCTTCAACCCGCCACATCGTTAGGTAACATTCTTCGGTGAGGCAACAGGGGGGTCAGTTTCTCAATTCGGCCGACAGAGGGCGTTGTCACGGAGTTTGAAATGTTCCGCGTGGGAAGCCATGAGTACAGGACTTACCTGAAAGTGCGGTGCCGGCCTCACGCTACATTAAACAACGTGACAACAAGGTAGCGGCCATGACATTGCCTCCAAGTTTTTTCCAATCCTGAGTTCGCTCCGGCGATCAATGTTGCCCTGTTGGGCGGTTTGAGCGACGGGCACAGGCGCGGAGCTGATCATGGTGCGCAGCGCTGCGTCCCGTCGCGGGGTGAAGGTGTGGGCGAACTCGAAGGAGTCTGCCATCCAAGCCGCGAATGGGGGCGATTGATGTTGTAATCTGACCGCCCACTGGTCAAGACCGCGCGAGCCTCCGCCAATGAGGTGAACAGCATCTCGTTCCTTAGTTCGCGCGGGCCAGAGATTGGCAGCGGGGACTATGCCTGTCGCGGCAGCTGTTGAAGGCGATGCGCCGGTGGCCGCATTGATCACATGCTTCGACGTGCCCGCCGAGCGGGGCGGTCCGGCACAGTTCACTCGCCGTCATGACACGGCGCTGGGCGGCCGACAACGATGCATCATGCTGTGCGCGATAGGCGTCGCGTAGCAGCGGAAGATATCCGCCACTTCCGGCCCCGAGCGGGCCATTGCCGCGCCGCTCAGAAGTACTGAGGCTTGCGGGCGGCGGCACGCGGCAACAGTTAGAAGGGGCTCGATGTGGCGCAGACCTTGTGGTGGCAATCCGCAGGTAATGGGCGGTGGTCGCGAGGCTGCGGTGACCGAGCAGCAGTTGAATGGTCCGCACGTCCGCGCCGGCCTCCAGCAGATACGGCGAAGGCGTGGCTCAAACTGTGTGGCGTGACCGGTTTGGACAATCCGGAGAGGTCTCGCGCTTTCGCGCAGGCTTGTCCCACCGCACTCCTGGCGATCGGCTGGCCGGCGCGATCGCCGGGAAGAGCCACACCCTTGGCCGCCGCATCTTCCAATAGTCGCGCAGGATCTCCAGGAGCTTGGGCGACAGCATCACATAGGGGTCCTCTGGCCTTTGCCCTGCTCGACGAACGACCATTCTCTGGCTGTCGATGTCAGTCGTCTTCAGCTGCACTGCTTCCGAAATGCGAAATGCGTAGCCCGGCGGCATAGCAAGTGGTCAGTATGGGTGGTGATTGGCGTTGAGGAGGCACCCGAGGAACTGCTGAACTTCCTCGGGACTGAGAACGAACGGCAGCTTCTGCGGCTTCTTGGGAAGCGGCAGGACTCTTCAGGCGCGCGCGGTTCCTTCCGAGCGTCACGTTGTAGAGAAAGCGCAGCGCTGAAATGGCGGTGTGGATCGAGCCGGGCGACAGCTTCTTCTCGTGGTCAGATAGACCTGATAGGTCCGAATATCGTCTCGCCCGAGCAAGTCCGGCGATTTGCCGAAGTGGCGGGCGAACAGCGACACCTGTTGCAGATACGACAGCTGGTGTAGAGTGCGAGGTTGCGCACCTGCATGTCCTCGCTCATGCGCCGGCGAAGTTGGGCATGACAAACTCCTCCTTTGTCCGATGGAATGGGCTGCTAGCCCGAAAAGTTCAGTGCGCCCCGATGGCGCGTATCACCAGTGGAGGAAGGTTCCACCCAGATAGTAGTCGATTGGGCTGGTAGCTGACGAACGGCTCGGTCGGGTAACTGGCCGGGTCGAAGCCTCGTGACAAAGGCCGCCTTGGTTCGGTTGAGCAATCCGATGGGCCGTAACGTGAGTGCAGGCCGCGCGAACGGGGAAGCAATCGACATGTGCACCCGTTCGATCCGCCGGGGTAATGGGCACGGCACGCCGGAAGGGTGATGCGGGTAACGGGGGAGACCAGCTCGGCAGGAGGGTAGCGGCATCAGGGCAGCCGTCAGGGCGGCGGTGCGGGTGGGAGTCGGACAGGGTCATAATACCGCTGAAGCCGGGTAATGCCGGTGGAGGGAGGGGCTCTGACTTCTGGTGTGGTTTCGAAGTTGGTGAGGAGGGGTGAGTGGCGATGAGCCTCGAAACACCCGAAAAGATCAGGAACCTGCAGAGGAAGCTGTATCGTAAGGGGAAGGCGGAGCCCGCTTTCCGCTTCTACGTGCTCTACGACAAGATCTGCCGTGAGGACATGCTGCGGGCGCGGGGACTGTCAGGAATTCTGTGCGCGAGGCCATGATGATGGAAAGGAGAGAATCATCACATGGCTATTGAGAAGGAACTTCTGGAC
>NZ_JAMYMZ010000112.1:0-3406 GCF_040318825.1 Mesorhizobium sp. M1006 | reverse complement strand
CCATTCTTATGCGTCGGGCGAGATTATGTGGCGGAGCCGCCCTGACCCCTTTCGGGTCGGCCAAACCCAGCTTGCCTCCGCCACATAATATTTCATGCCTCTCTCATGGCGCGGGATTCCCCTGTGCCACAACGCCGGAGGGGCAGAATGCTCGAGTTCTATTTTTCCTATTGTGGGGTGCTCAAGCGCCTGCGTAGCGGTGCACTCGGTGGCGAGATGGATCGCCTCGCGGAGCATTTTTTCACCCTTGGTTATAAGCGAGCGTCTGCCACGATTTACCTGAGCCGGATTGCGCGCTTTAGCCAGTTTGCCGCAACGCGCTGTGGTCCGATGCCTATCTCTCAAGATGTCGTCGACAGCTATTTGTGCACGTTTACTACGGATACTCCACGCATTGGAGCAGTGTCGGCACTGGGACACGCGCGGCGAGTGGCTCCAGAACGCTTCCTTGCTGCTGTTCCCAGTGTAGATAATGATCCGAATGCTCCGCTTCTGAGCTCCTTTTCGGACTATCTGAGCAGGGTGTGCGGACTGGAGTCAAAGTCTCGCGAAGGCGTTCTCCTGGGCAGCCGCCGCTTTCTGGATTGGTTCCATCGCCACCATTCCGGCCAAGACCTCGACGCATTGACGGCTGAGCATGTCCTTGCCGCTGTCGAACATCGGCTGTCACTATCGGCGACCTCCGGTACCCGCACCGCAGCAACTTCTCACATCCGGACATTTCTTCGGTTTTTGTATTGGGCTGGCCACCACGATCAGGATCTCGCGCGCGTCGTCCCCAGGACGCCCCACTGGCGTTTGGCTCATCTGCCGCCGCGCCTTGCATGGGATGACGTTCGGCGTGCAATTGATATGATCGGCGCAACGGCACCGGTTGACGTCCGCGATCGAGCCGTCCTGCTGCTGCTCGCCACCACGGGCATTCGCAACGGTGAGCTGCGCGCCCTTCAACTGCACGATATCCACTGGCGAACTGGCGAGGTTTTTGTCCGGCACACCAAGGGCAAGCGTGATCGGGTGGCCCCGCTCATCGAGGAAGCCGGTGCCGCGCTCGCCGACTACGTCCTGCGCGCTCGACCGAAGGTGGATAGTCCGTATCTGTTCCTGTCCTTCACGCCGCCCGTGGCACCATTCAAATGCGCGTCGCCTGTTTCGAGGATCGTGCGGAAGCGGTTGCGACATGGCGGGGTTGAACTCGGGCAGGTCGCAGGTGCGCATCTCCTGCGCCACAGTCTTGCCACCCAGCTCGTCAAGCAGCGAAGGCCGATCAACGAGGTTGCCGATCTCCTGGGACACCGCAGCATCAACACAACGGCGCTGTACGTAAAGGTCGCGACGTCGCAACTTGCCGAGGTCGCACTTCCCTTTCCGGGAGGCGTGGCATGACCGCCTTTGCCCGATTCCTCGGCGAGAAGGCCGAGTGTTACATCGAGCTACGCCACTCCCTCGGCTATGCCTTCAGCAAGCAAGCCGGCACGTTGCGGGCTTTCGTGAGGTACATTGAGCGCGCTCAGTTCGATGGGCCTGCCACTCGAACTTTGGCGCTGGATTTTGCCCTGTCGTTCAGCGGCGCCGCCAACAGCCGTGTCAGTCGTCACGGCGTGCTGCGCCGGTTTTACGAATATCTCGCCGTCTATGACGCGCGAACCGAAGCCTTGGAGCGCAGAGCTTTCCCCAGATCCAGAGCGATTCCGCCTCCGCGAATCCTCAGCGAGGCCGAGTTGGCATCACTCATCGACGCATGCCGCCGCATCTCGCCGGGAATCCTTCTCAAGGGGCGGACAATGGCCACGCTGATCGGATTATTGGCGAGCTCGGGGCTGCGATCAGGCGAAGTGGTCAGACTTGATCGTTCCGACGTTGATCTGGCCAACGGGATTCTCCTCATTCGGAAGACGAAGTTCCGCAAGGACCGTCTCGTTCCAGTTCACACGACGACCCAGGCTGCCCTTCGTAGCTACGTCCATGAACGGGATGCCGCTTTTCCCATGCCCAAGGACCAGGCCTTTTTCCTCAGCTCTCGTGGCAATCGCCTCTCGGCGACAGGCCTGCAAAACGGCTTTGCCGAGGCCCGCAAGCTTGCTGGTCTCGATGGCGGCAAGCCATTAAGGCCACACGATCTCAGGCACCGGTTCGCCGTGACCCGTCTCGGCCTCTGGCATCAGCAGCGCGCAGACGTTCAGGCGTTGCTCCCGTTGCTCGCCACATATCTCGGTCACGCCAGCTACAGCGACACTGCCTACTATCTCACCGGTTCGGCAGATCTTCTCGCCATTGCGGCGGAGCGCGCCTTCCTCGACGGAGGTGCAGCATGAGCGAACACCTGCTGCTGGCGCCGCTCCTGGAGTCCTACTTTCGCCGGCGCTTGACCAAACAACGCAATGCGACTCCCGCGACCGTGGCCAGCTATCGCGATGCCTTGCGCATGCTGATCATCTTTGCCGCCACCCGATTGGCGAAGAAGCCGGCCGCATTGGCACTCGAAGACCTCGATCGAGACCTCGTTCTCGCCTTCCTCGACGAGCTCGAGGAGAAGCGCAAGAACGTCATCGCCACGCGCAACGCCCGACTAGCGGCCATCCGATCCTTCTTCCATCACGTAGCAGCCGCTGACCCGGCGTCCTTCGGTGTCGCCCAACGCGTGCTGACGATTCCCATAAAACGGGCTCACATTGAGGTGACGCACCACCTCACCAAGGCCGAAGTGGACGCCCTTATTGCGGCCCCCGATCAGAGGACGTCCCGTGGGCGGCGCGACCGAACGTTTCTACTGTTTCTGGCACGGACCGGCGCCCGGGTCTCCGAAGCCACCGGCGTCAACGCAAACGACCTTCAGTTGGAACGGCCGCACCCACAAGTGCTGCTGCGCGGCAAAGGGCGCAGAGACCGCGTCGTCCCCATTGCTAAGGACCTGGCGCGGGCGCTGACATCCTTGTTGAGCGAGCGCGGGATCACCCATCACGAGCCGCGAGCGATATTCGTCGGCGCCCGCAACGAACGCCTGACTCGTTTCGGAGCGATCCATATCGTGCGGCGTGCGGCCACAGAGGCCGTGCCTACCAGGCCGGCCTTGGCCGACAAGCCCATATCGCCGCACATCTTCCGGCACTCCCTCGCCATGAAGCTTCTCCAGTCCGGCGTGGACCTTTTGACGATCCAAGCCTGGCTCGGGCACGCACAGGTCGCCACGACCCACCGCTATGCCGCAGCGGATGTCGAGATGATGCGCAATGGACTCGAGAAGGCGGGCGTCACCGGCGCTCACGGCGTGCGTTTCCGACCAAATGACTCCGTTCTGCAACTGCTGAACAGCATCTAAATATTATGTGGCGGAAAAATCCGGACCGGCGGGCCTAGGCTGGCACCAGGAAGGCTCCGCCACATAATCTCGCCCGACGCATAAGAA
>NZ_JAMYMZ010000111.1:0-3481 GCF_040318825.1 Mesorhizobium sp. M1006 | reverse complement strand
CGTTCTCCAGCGCTTCCCGTCTGACCGCCGTCAGCCGCTATGGCACCGATGCAGCCATCGCCGCCGACGGCACCATCACCGGCGGTACCGCAAAACCGCTCGGCCAGATGACCTATCAGAATACCGATGGGGCCTACACGATCGTTAATAGCGTGCTCTCCGCGCTCCTAGTGCCAGGAGCACCCAACCAGACCGGCGATCTGGATTTTGACGGCCATGACGAAATCTTTGGCGACCGGGTCTGGCAACAAACGTCGGGAACACAGCAAAATCCTGGTGCCATCACCTACAATAGAACGAAATACACGTACAAATTCAATTCGAGTGGCGCGCTCATCAACACGACATCGGTAGCCCTCAACGCGGCAGAGGACGGTCTATATTCTTCCAAGCCCGGTAGGCTCTTGGCCGGCAAAAGCACGATGGACTTTGCCGACACGGTCACGGCGACTTCTCAGTCGAATGGCGGCCAGTCGGTGACGGGAACACGCGGCGCGATTGTCCTCACCGACACCCAGCTGGCGTTGACCAATGCCAATTGCAAAACGTTCCTCGGCGCCCCGTCGCCGCCGGCCGGCTACGAGGCCGCATGTGATGCGCTCACGGATGGCTCATATATTGTCGCGGACGCGGACGGCGATGGCCTCGACGTGGTCAACAAAAGTAGCGGTACTCTATTAAATCCGAGCCTGGGCGTCGGCGACTTCCTCGGCAATGGCCATCAGCTGCCGATATACATATCGGGAAGCAATCTACAAAAGGGCGTGTTTTCGGTCGACAAATGGCAGCCGGGCGGGACGTCGTTCGAGATCACTTGCCCGGCGGTGCAATTTTCTGGCTCCGGCACTTGCGTGCTGGCCGATGTCAATGGCGATGGGGCGACAGACATTGTCAATTACGGCCAAGGTGGAAGCGTCCGGATATTCCTGTCGACCGGAATCGGTTTCAAGGGCTACGTCAAGCACGACGCGGATGGCGATATTGGAATCCTGCGCGACTTCGACAATGACGGCCGGATGGACCTCATCACGCTGAGCAACAGCGATCTCAAAACCCAGCCCTACAGCACCGGCAACGTCAAGATTTACTTCCTGCAGCCATCCTCGACGGATTTCACGCCGGTTCGGTTCTATCTTCCTGTCGCAATGACGGCCGGATCGCCGGTCGGTGACTTCAACGGCGACGGCCTGCCTGATTTTACCGACTATCTCCACCACATGTTCATCTCGGCCTCCGGCGCTGGCAATCCGAACCTGCTGCGCTCGGTGGTGACGGAACTTGGCGGGGCGGTTGCGGTGGAGTATGCGCCGTCATCGACCTGGGCGAACACCTACCTGCCGCAGGTGGTGCATGCGGTGACAAAACTGTCGGTCGGCGACGGCCGCAGCCAGACTTCGGTGAGCACCTACGCCTATGCCGGCGGCAAATACGATCCGGCGGCGCGCAAATTTTTGGGCTTTGCCTCGATCGTCGAGACCAAACCGCTGGCCAATGGCGAGACGGCGGCCTCGAAGGTCGAGACCACCTACCGGCAGGACCTGGCGAGCTACGGCCTGCCGTCGCTGACGCTGTGGAAGGATAGCGCAGGCACCGTCCACAAGCAGGTCGCCGAGACCTATGCGGTCAATAATGCGACAAAGCCCTACACGGTGCAGAATACGGCGACCGACACGACGCTGACCGAGAACATTGCACGTACCCTCAGGGTCGAGCGGGCGTTCGACGCCTATGACAACGTCACCAGCATCAAGGACCATGGCCGCACCGACGTCAGCGGCGACGAGACGTGGACGGTGGCGAGCTTTGCGCCGAACACGAGCGCCTACATCGTCTCGCTGCCGAGCAGCCAGACGGTGCGCGCCGGGCTGGACACCAGCTTCCCCTATATCGGCTACGACGAGACCTATTATGACGGCGGCGCCAATTCGACACCGCCGGCCAAAGGCGACGTCACCCGCAAGCGCGGCTTCTCCGATTACTACTCGGCGCCGCAAAAGGAGGTGAACCAGTATTTTGCCTATGACAGCTTTGGCAACAAGCTCTCTGCGACCAACGGCCTCGGCCACAAGAGCGAGTGGGACTACGACGCGACCTATCACCTCTATCCCATAACGCAGCGCAGCCCCCGCTATTTTGCCACCGGCGGCCAGAGCGCCGATACCCGCTTCGTCTCGAGCGCCACCTATAACGCAGTTTGCGGGCAGCCGGCGACGAAGACCGACATCAACGGCCTGATCAAGACCTTCACCTATGATCCGTTCTGCCGGCCCTACCAGGTCTCGCAGAGCATCACCGGCGCCTATGCCAAGACGCGCTTCGAGAACGAGGGCAATCCGGCGACACAGGCGCTGACCAAGCTGACGCCGCTGCCCAATGGCGCGGGCGAGGATTTTGTCCGCTCCTATTATGACGGGCTCGGCCGGGTCTACCGGGTGGAAACGCCTGGCGAGACGGCGGCGGGAGCAAAGCGCATTGCCGACACCGAGTATGATCTGCGTAGCAATGTCCTGCGCACCGCTTTCCCCCGCTTTGCCGGCGACACCGCGCAGTGGACGACCAACTCCTATGACTGGGCCGACCGGCTGGTGAAGACCGTCTATGCCGACGCCAGCCAGACGATTTTCGCCCACAGCCTCGACAGCGGCAGCGGCACCAATCCGCGGCTTTATGCGGTCACCCAGACCGACCAGATCAATGCGACGACCACGCGCCAGTCGAAGAGCGTGTCCTCGACGCGCGGCGATGTCGTGCAGATCGTGCGCGATCTCGGCGGGCTCAATCTGACGGAGGGCCGCAGCTACGATGTGCTTGGCCGGCTGACCGGGGTCAGCGATCCCGGCGGCTCGAGCTGGTCCTACAGCTATGACATGGTCAGCAACCGGCTTTCTGCCTCGGATCCCGACCTCGGCAGCTGGTCCTACGTCTATGACGGCGCCAACCGGCTGACCAGCCAGACCGATGCCCGCGGCACCGTCACCAGCCTGGCCTACGACCAGATGGACCGGCTGACCTTGAAGACGGCGACGGCGTCCGGCGGCAGTGCGGTGACGCTGACCCAGAACACCTACGACCAGGCGGCGGCCGGCTACTACAATGTCGGCCAGCTCACCACCTCGACAAACCCTGCCGCAACTCAAGGCAACAAATATGACGGCTTTGGCAAGGCCGCCCGCCAGGACGTCACCATCGGCACGCTGACCCACACCACGACCAGCGTGCGCGATGCCTCCGGCCAGACGCTGCGCACGCAATACCTGCCGGTGCAGCTCGACTTCGGCACTTCTGCCGCACCGCTGCAATATACCGCCGGCAACAAGCTACTCTCGGCTTCCGGCTTCATCACCTCCACCATCTACGAGGCCGACGGTTCGACCAAGTCGATCACCTATGCGAACGGGGTCACGACAAGCTTCATCTATTCGCCGACCCGCCGCTGGCTGACTCGCGTCACCACGGCCAAGGGCGCCACGATCCTGCTCGA
>NZ_JAMYMZ010000110.1:0-3593 GCF_040318825.1 Mesorhizobium sp. M1006 | reverse complement strand
TCGAGAAGACAGCCCGAAACTACCTCGCCATCGTCACCATCGCCGCAACCGTCCTCTGGATCAGATAAGTGTCCACACGACCTAGTCCAGATGCAACAACCACGCAGCAACGATGTACGCCCGCAATCAGCGCGGGAAGCGGATCATCTCGCTCTAATCGTCGAACTTCAGTCAATGGCGCGTCCCGCTGGTTCAAACACATGAGCCGGAGCAAGCCCGAAATGAGCATAACGACTGGCTGGGGTGGCAAGCGGAAGTCCAGCGTGAACGCGCGGAATAGTTGATTTGCGGACTTGAGCCGGCATTAGGTTGCGCAAGCTGTAGCGGCTGACCTTGGCGCGACCGAGACCAACGTCGGCGCTGACGCGCAGGGCCCGCTCTTGAAGCCAGTGGCCAGCGGGCTCTACGGCAACAATGGGCGCTTTCCAGAATGACTGGAACCGCACCATCGCTGACCAAACCTAAGCTTGGCCAGCGGAGCAATCACCTTTACGATTCGACCAGGATCACCAAGGACTCTGGAACCACTCCATCGAAGGCCATCGCATCCGCGGCTTCCTTGCTCTGCATAGCTTTCATCATGGCGTCCATGTCCGGAACGTCCATGAGAACGGCCACCCGAGTCGGATTTTGTGGATCTACAAATGTTCGTATGTTGGTCACGCCGAGCGGACCAAAAAGCTCTTTGCGCTTCGGCGAGTCGAGCCAGTGTTTTGTGCCCTTTGTGATGTTATGGTAGCCAATGACTGTCGGCATTGCATCCTCCCTAT
The DNA here is from genome assembly GCF_040318825.1 of Mesorhizobium sp. M1006. Taxonomy (NCBI): domain Bacteria; kingdom Pseudomonadati; phylum Pseudomonadota; class Alphaproteobacteria; order Hyphomicrobiales; family Phyllobacteriaceae; genus Mesorhizobium; species Mesorhizobium sp. M1006. Next base: position 2,823 of record NZ_JAMYMZ010000110.1, on the reverse strand, counting down.
CGTAACGGCGAAGGCCCGGCATCAACCAAAAGTGCCAAGATCCATCCCGTCGAACGACGGAGCGCCGTTTCGGTTGGACTGTCAATTATTTCGTTAAAGGCGCGCGGAAGAACGATTCGGAGTGGGCGTTTCTTACGGACCGTTCGACCTCAATGAACCAGGATCGCGGTCACGCGGCTGTGGCTATTGACATGTGACAAGCGCAAACAGCCGGACAACAACAGCAAGGACTCGCGTGGCACATATCGGGATCCGGCGCTGGGGTCGGAAAGGGCAGTTGGGCGTAGGTGCCTGTCATGACCCGGCGGGCCAAGCTCGTGGGTTATCGCTGAGGTGGAGGCCTCGGATGAGCGTTCTTACGAACGGGCGACCCAGCAACGTGACTGCCCACGAGATTGTTGAAGAGCTGATCCTACAAGCCCGTCGCGGTCAAATCATCTCCGTCAAAGAGACCATTACAGTGGTGCGCCGAGACGGGCCGCAAGTGGAAAGTGACTGCGCGCCGGTCGAGCTTATTGTAGAGATTGCCCCAGCCTTTGGCCTGTTTGTCGCGTTCGACCTCCACGAATAGCGTCATGGCAACCCACTGGTTCAACCCCGAGAGGGCACTCTTTGCGCCAGCCAGTTATCCGATCCCGCTCAGAAATTTCTACCAACATTCCCGCCTTCCAAGGAACCAAGGAACAAATCTTCTCGGCAGGAGGTTCTATCCTCGACCATGGTTGAGGTCGACAGAAGGAAACAGAAGGCTATCGCCGACCTTGTGCGACGGTGGGGTCACATCAGATGGTCTCGGGCCGCTTCATTCCGCGGCCTCCAGCAAGCCGGCTTCTTCCTGCAAGCCGTGAAGAAAATCCGCGGCGCGCTGCGCGTGGCTGGCTGCGGTGAAGATCGCCCGCTTGTCGTTCTTAAGCACCTTCAGCCATGAGCCGATATAGGCGGCATGGTCGGGCCGGGTTTCGGGCGTCAGGTCGAGATCGGCGGACAGGAAGATCGAAGCAAAGTTCAGCAACGAGTTCTTCCATCGCGTAGCCTTCGTCGCCCCAGCGCTTGCGGCCAAAATCCCGCTCCAGCCGCGAGGGGTGGCGCGTCCAGTGCGTGCACTCGTGCGCCAGCGCTGCGTAATAGCTTTCGGCATTGCGGAAGGTCTCGAACGGCGGCATCTGCACATGGTCGCTGCCCATGCTGTAATAGGCCTGATTGCCGCCGTGACGGATATCGGCGCGCAGCGCGGCGAAGAAAGTTTCGGCATGCTCGATGCGTGCTACCGGATCGAGGCGCTGTTCCGCCGGGGCATAGAATTGCGCCGGTAGGCCCTCGATCTGCTCGACATTAAAGACGGTGTAGCCCTTCATAAACGGGATATCCCGCTCCTGCTCCTCGCCGGTCGCTTCGTCCTTCTCTGTCCTGCGGATACGGTCGGCATAAACGACAAGATTGCCCCTCTCGCCCTTGCGGACATGCGCGCCCATCTCTTGCGCCTGTTTGAAGGTCATCCAGATCGGCGCGGCAAAGCCCTGCGCCATGGCTACCGACCAAAGCATGATGATGTTGATTCCCTGATAGGGCACGCCGTTATGACGTAAGGGCGGCGAAATCCGCCCGGCGGCGTGCTCCGCGTTCCAAGGCTTCAGCCATGGGCGCAGGCCCTGTTCCAGTTCGGCAACAATGCTCGCCGTCACCTTCTCATAAACATCTGCTTTCATTGGTTTTTCCTCCTAGTTTACGGTTGCGCAGCAGCTGCTGCTGCAACCGGACTAGGCCCCGCGCCAATGAGCGGGCGGAATGCGGTCAAGGCTGAAAATCAAAGGGTGGTGCGGCCCACAGCGGAGTGAGCACACGGCCTTTGATTTTCACGCGAATAGCGCCCGGCCTTGACGGCAGGGGGCGGCAGCCCCGGATCAAAAGAGAAAAGGTTGCACGGGCCGAAACGGCCCGTTCAGGTCACGGCCTGAAAGGGCGTGCTTGCGCGAGGGATGGAAGCCGGATGGCCGAAATCCCGGCGTAGCGTGGCGAAGCCGGAGTTCGGTTTACGAGAGCCCGGTCCTGCGTAGCTTCAGCGAAGCAGTACGCGCCCAGAATCCGGCGCCGTAATCGGGTTCGGTCGCTGTTCCGGTTTTTGCTGCGCCGCATGCGCCTTCCCTGAGGCCATGCGAGGTCACTGCGTACGGGAAAGCTGGCATTGGTGTAGCTGAGGAAGTGCGGCGCAATCGGTGGAAGTTTAAGATAACTGCCAAGGCATGAAAAGCATTGAAGGCACTCCCTGGCGGCTTGGCGGTCAGCTGCTCCTGGAACTTGGCGAAGTCGGCTACCTCCCAGTGCTCGGCGAGCTTTCCGTCGGCGATCCGATAGAATTGAAAAGCAGCGAAATCGACGCGATTGCCGGTCGCCTTGATCTCACCGAAGTCATTTTCACCTGGGTGCCGCTGACGCGATTCATGACCGCCACCCGATCGCCCTCGCCGATGATCTGCTCGATGGTCCAAGTGAAATCGGGAAGCTGGACTTTAGGCCCTCGAGATAGCCGCGGATGACGTCGATGCCAGAGGATTGTTCATTCAGCTTGTCACCATAGTCCTGCGAAACAATGTCGGCGAGCTGGGTCAGATCACCGGAACATATCGAAATAGCGGCGGACGATGGCTTTATTGGCATCAGAATCGGACATGGGCTGCTGTACCCGGTTCCATTCGCTGGCAGGCTGCATCGTCGGCAGTGACCGTGCTGAGCCGCCTGTGACTCGATACCCTCCGGCGAAGGCCGCCTTGCGAGAGGACGGCACGGTAGCGAGGCTGCGCTCTTAAGGTCGCCCTTACGAGCGAA
>NZ_JAMYMZ010000109.1:0-3597 GCF_040318825.1 Mesorhizobium sp. M1006 | reverse complement strand
AGACCCAGTTCGCCGTTGTCTTCGGCGAGAGGTTCGTCAGCCAATGACGAGACCGGCCTCGCGCACAGAATTCCTGACAGTCCCGAACGGCTACCGCTTCAAAAAAAACGCTGCTGGCCAGCGAGCAAGATCGACCCGACATCAGCAAGGCGCGCCAGCAGTGGCGGGCCAAACGCCAGCCGCGGATGCGGCTTGAGCCACATCGGCTGGTGTTTATCGACGAGACCGGAACCACTACGAAGATGACGCGCCTGCGCGGCCGCTGCCTGAAGGGCCAACGGCTGCGCTCAAAGGCACCGTTCGGACATTGGAAGACGCAGACCTTCATCGCCGGGCTGCGCTGCCATGGGCTCACCGCCCCTTTCGTCGTCGACACGCCGATGAACCGTCGCATCTTCGACACCTACGTCGAAACGCAGCTCGCTCCGACGCTGGCAAAGGGCGATGTGGTCATCCTCGACAATCTCGCTGCCCACAAGAGTCCGGCCGCCGAGGCAGCCATCCGGGCCAGAGGCGCATGGCTGCTCTTCCTGCCGCCCTACAGCCCCGATCTCAACCCGATCGAAATGGCCTTCGCCAAGCTCAAGGCGCATCTGCGCGCAAAGGCCATCAGAACCATCGACGCCCTGTGGCAGGCCATTGGCGATATCTGCAATCTCTTCTCTCCAACAGAATGCAGAAACTACTTCACTGCCGCAGGCTATGGACTCACATGAAAGTCCGCCGCTCTACACCGACCGCACCGGCGCTCACACCATGCGCCAATCAGCTGCGGCTCTGGTTCGCCACGTTTGCCTACGTCCTGATCTGCGCCTTGCACCGCCTCGGCATCGCCCACACCAGGCTCGCAATATGCGCCGCGGGCTGCTGACGCCGCCGGACCTCAACCCTCCCGATAGAGGAAAATTGCAGAGCCCAGAAGCTGGCTGCGCTCGTCTTCAAAACTGCAAAGAGCAGCGCCGACCACCGCGCCAGTCAAGATGCGACTCGAGCCTGGGGCGGTGAGAGAAGCGGGTTAGGTGCCGTTGCTTCGGCAAGCGGCAGGAGGGCCTTCATATTGTTCCTGTTCGCCGAGGTTCGTAAAAGGTGTGATCGACCAACTAACTAAGTCAACTGCTCGGTCAAGTATCGACCTAATCTGAGCACAATCAGCTGAAGTAGCGACGATATGTCCGATGCGGTCTCGATAATCGCCTTTTCTGACGATCGGCATTTTGAGTTTACCGTAAAATTCCACCTCGGCGACACCTGGTAAAGAGGCCGCCTGACTGACGCCGCTGATCCAATCTAGGGTGCCATCGCGATCTGCAATCAGGAACCGCACGCCCGCAGCATGCGAATGCCTTTTGCGCAAATCCCATTCCTCACCGATGACAAGCTTGATGTGCTCGGCGATGAGATCGATGCCGTAAGCCAGATGAAGCAGTTGAGGGTTGGCCCCGCCGGCAATACGTGGATTGACTTCGATCACGACTGGCCCACGCTTCGTCCAACGGAATTCAACGGAGGATGGCCCCCAGCCAAGGCCGAGAGCTTGCAAACAGCTCAGCGAAACATCGGCGATGAGTGCATACTCCTCATCATTCAGCGGGGCTGGATGAGTGTACTCGCGAAAGATGAAATGAGGTGGGGGGCTGAATTCAGCGGCCTCGATCCCAATGACTTCATTTCCCATTATGTCAGCGCAATAGTGTGGCCCTTGCGCGAATTCTTCGACCAATATTAGCGGCGAAGACCGCCATATGTGCCTCCCGTTCAATAGATAGCTCGCATGTTCGGCTAATTCATCGACGTTGCAGCACAATCTGACTCCAATGCTGCCGCTGCCTAGGGCCGGCTTAAGAACTACCGGTAGACCAATCTGCGCGGCGGCGCTTTCAACGCCCGACTCATCGACTGCTAACCGATAATCGGGCATTGGAATGCCGGCATCCGCGAGGAGCTCACGTTGAGTAAATTTATTGCAGCATCGTTCAATCGATGCGGGGTTCGGCCCCGGCAGGTCGAAATATCGGCAGAGCTCTCCAACTGTCACGTAGATAGACTCGTCCTCGCCCGCAAAGCCAGTAATGCCAGCAATGTCATACGTTGCGCGCAGCAGCGAGCTTGCGCGGATCAACCAATCGAGACTGTCTGTATCGACACGGACTGCCTCAACGCCTTCCGCCGCTAGATAGTCGTACCGAGTTGGATCAGATGAAAGAGTAATTGGATGAAGGCCAAGGCGCTGGGCTGCTTTTATATATAGGAGGCCAATACCATTATGGCCTTCAACGAGAATGAGCGCTCTTTTTAACATAGACGTTGGCTCTCCGTTGTGTGCTCCGACGGTACAAGCATAAACAGGGATCCGGTTATTCCCTACCTAGCCTCAGACCCGTGCGGCTGAAGGTACCATCGTCAGCGATTTTCGATTGCGAAGAGTCCATAAAGGTATTTAAAGTATCTGTTGCAATGTTACGTTATCATAGATGGGTGGCCGACACTAAGGTCAGCAGGTCCGATTTGCAGCTGCTCCGTGCTCTTCGTCGGAGGGCGACTGGGTATCAAAACCTTCTTCACGTAGTGCAAAAGCAAACGACAAAGTGCTTGATCGGTGGCCGCAGTGATCCTCCCATCTTCAGAGCGGTGCTCAAGGTAAGAATTCAGCGCTTCCTCCTCGGAGGGTTCCTGCCTCCTCGCGATCATGCAGGGCGACCGCTGACTGCCGCATATAAAAAATGGGCTTGTGCCCGCCCGGATGATGTACCTGATCTTTTTAGAATCAGTCATGCACCTTCGGTGATGAGAGTGATGTCGTTGTCGAGTAAGCAAGGATCAGATGAAATCAGCTTCGTCACTGATCGACGCCTGTCGGCGCGCAGCACCCGCCGTCGCGACGTCTCTACTCCTTGGCGTTCGGATTTAGCGCCCTTCTACCGTGATTGCGATTGGGCCGCCTCGCGCCGCTGGATCGATGTAGGCCTCCGGCGGTGGCTTTCGATTACCCACATTGTCGGCGGGCCCATTGCCCCGTATGAATCTGCCGTGATTCTGTGCGTGACGCTGAATCACGGAGGCGTCACGGATGCGAGACAAGACCAGCAGCAGCGAAGCTGCTTGGCAGGAAGAGCTTTGCGCGGCGGCCCTTCCCGACAAGCGCCCGGTCCGCCGGCTGCAGCGGTTGCTGGATAGCTGTCAGCAGCGCCGGGCATGCCGATCCCGGCGGCCTGCGGCGACTGGGCAGCCGCGAAGGCGGCCTACCGCTTCTTTGACAACCCGCGTGTGACCGAACACAGCGTTCTCGCTGGCGAAGGTCCGATCCTTATCCTGCAGGACACGATCGAATTTATCTACAGCCCCGCGCAGCCGGGCAAAATCGGCTTCACCAAGACCCTCAACGCCGCGCGCTACAAGACTGGGCAGCCCAACGTGCTGACCTTGTGCGGGGTGCTGATGCATTCGAGCTTGGCCGTCACCCTCACCGGCACACCCCTCGGTCTGACGGCGTGAAGTTCTGGACCCGAACGAAATTCAAGGGAACGCTCGCGCTCAAGCGGCACATCAATCCCACGCGCGTGCCGATCGAGACGAAGGAGAGCTACCGCTGGCTGGAGA
>NZ_JAMYMZ010000108.1:0-4147 GCF_040318825.1 Mesorhizobium sp. M1006 | reverse complement strand
CCTGGAGTTCGTGTCGTGGAAGGACCGCAAGCCCGTCGTGCCGGCGCTGCGTGCGATCTACCGGGCCAAGGACGCCGAAGCCGGCATGAAGGCCCTGGAGGAATTCGAGGCCGGCTACTGGGGCCAGCGATAATCCCGCGATCACTCAGAGCTGGCGGCGCAACTGGCAGCACGTCGTGCCGTTCTTCGCCTTCCCAGAAAGCGTGCGCCGGATCATCTACACGACGGATGCAATTGAGGCGTTGAACTCCAAGCTGCGCCGCGCCGTCCGCACCCGCGGACACTTCCCGAGTGACGACGCGGCGATGAAACTGCTATATCTGGTCCTGAACCATGCGGCTGAGGAATGGAAACGACCGCCGCGCGAATGGTTCGAGGCCAAGACCCAGTTCGCCGTTGTCTTCGGCGAGAGGTTCGTCAGCCAATGACGAGACCGGCCTCGCGCACAGAATTCCTGACAGTCCCGCCGCCACTCGTCTCGGCCTTCGCTACCGCCTTCGCTGAGGAGACGACCGGGGCCGCGAGCGCGCAATGCCGTCCAGTGGACACAATCCTTCGCTATTATGCGGCGGCGCCTAACGCAGACCGCGACGACAAGCGGGTGACCCCGGAACGGTCCGAGAAGAAAGCGCTGGAGCCACCTTGACCTCAACGACACCAATCAGAGAAGGCTCAGGCGCAAGCAATTATCGACCTCCTCCTGCTCGGAGAGACGGAACCAGTTTTCTTATTGGCGAGTGATGTCAAGACCTGCAACTCTTTCCATGCAAGAGTGAGTTGCTCACTATCGGACAACTGTCGGGCTGTGTTGAGTTAGCGACATGATGGTTCCGGGCGGATTCTACCGCGCTCTTTAAGCCATAGAACAGAATCTTCTCTCTCTGCGTCTCTTCTGCTCAGTTGGCACGTCTTTTGCGCTCTACGTTGTGAGGCGACAGGAGCTGCTGATCTTCATGCCTTAACTGATCGCGACCCATAGGGACAAGCCACATGTCAAGGCAGCAACGTCATCTGAAGCACGGAGCGTTCCTTCAGACCTTGACACGTCCCAACCCATTGAAGCGCGACGCCTGCTCCCGGCCGAGATGCTCGACAAGATACTTAGAATTGTAAGTCGACGATGCTGTCCAGAAGCTGCCAGTACGAGCTCGTATTTAAGGAGGAAGGGATATGCACCACGCTAAACTTTCGGCCGCACGAGAAGTCCTATCTAGGACAAACCTCCTTCTTCTTGCTGGAGGCTCATCAACTGAGCGCGGAAGCTCTCTTGCCACCAGAGATGTGCTGTTGCCGTACCTTCAAAGAATGTGCCGTTCAGTTGACGTTGTGGACCCGAACGACGTAGATTATCTTCTTCGCGCCGTTCGCCAATGCGACTTCGTACTAAATGTTGTTTATGGCGCAGGAGGCGAAGACGGTACGATGCAGGGATTCCTTGACATCCTGCGCGTTCCTTACTCCGGGCCCTCAACCCTGCCCTCTGCGATCGGAATGAACAAAGAGATCTTTGTCTCATTACTTCGAGGTTTGGGCTATCTAGTCCCTCACGGCTGCTTAGTGACAGCGCTGGGAGACCCCCCATCCTGGCCGCGCGAACTCCAGCATTCGAGGGTACTCGTCCTAAAACCAATCGACGAGGGGAACAGTCTTGGAATCAAAATGCTAGACGGCCAGGCTGCAGCCGTCGAGGCAATTGCCAGAATCGACCCTACTGACCGCCCCAGATTCCGCCTAGAAGAATACATCGATGGGCCATTCGGTACCGTCGGCATCTTTCAGGTTGGCCTAGAGCTAGTCATAGGCGATGCCGTACTATTCGACCTTCCAGTTGGCTGGCGCTTTTACGACGACCAGCTGAAGCGAAAGTCGGTTGATAAGCGTGCCACACCCAGGATACTCCATGGGCTGGCGGCAGAACATGTCCGCAATGATGCCCCCAGGCTTTATAGGCAGTTGAATTGCAAAGGGCTCGTGCGCTTCGACTTTATCTTAAACGACCGAATCCCCGTCTATCTGGAGGCTAATACCATCCCAGGACTGTATCCTGGGAGCAATGCGGCGCTCTCCTTCCAGTCAAAGTTCTCGTTCGAAGATCTCCTCATACTGAGTACTGCTGCGCAAATTGCGCGCAGCTAACGCGAGGCCAATGGTCAAGCAGGCTCTCGATTATGGATTAGCGCTTGCATAAATTAGCCGTCATTCCATGCGCATTTTTGAAGCGCTGGCTGGAGGGGACTGACCTGAGACCCTCGTTCGCTCCAGTTCAGCGGAGAGTCCGGAGCTGCATCGCTCCGATACCGTTTCTGGACCGCCGGCAGGTAGAGTTTCCCGGCTTTCTCGCGATGGCGGGCGCCATCGTAATTGAGTAACGAGATCGGGGCTTGTGCCCGATCGCCCCACGCGGGCGTCCCTCATTGTAGTATCTGCGCCAATCCGCCAGTTCTTAGGCAGCGTCGGCAAGGTCAGGAACCAATGGGCTACTACGTCCTAAAGTCGACTGACTTGAGCATCCACAGCCGACCGAGAAGGACCCTCGGCTTGAAAACACCCGCAAGGCGCTTTGACGAGTTGCTTTATGAGCGAGCTTCATCGACGTTGCGACGACCGGTTGCATCCGCCTTGGGATCGACCGGAACACGTCTAATACCGCGTTCATGCAATTCAGTGAAGGCGAAATAGTATTGCATTAATGTTTCTGCGTTGTAGCTTAATATTAATGGAACGTTTGCATTCCGGGATTACGGATATGTTATATTCTTTTTGCTTTGCCATCAAGACGACGGTGGATTGCCGATTTGAATATTCGATTTTTTCCGAGATAGCGGAATAACATGTTAAATATTTGATTCTAAACAATAAACCAGGATTTGGAGAGTGCATGACGTTGTCTCTAGTACGGTCTGCCGATGTCGTATTGGAAATAGATCTAGCGGCAATCCGAGCGAATTTCCAGAAGGTGGCGACTCTTGTCGGACCAGAGGTAAGGGTGGCCGCAGTCGTCAAAAGTGATGCCTACGGACTTGGCCTTTTAAACGTTGCAAGGACCCTTATAGAGGCTGGGTGCCATCTACTGTTTGTTGCCAATTTGGAGGAAGCGCTGCTCCTGAGGTCTTGCTTCGGTGGAATTGCAATCGCGGTTTTTCGCGATGAGTTTGAGAGGTTTGGCACATGGTATCGGTCGCATGATCTGATACCTGTTGTGAATAACTGCAAGGAATTGCATGCAGTCGGCACAGCCGGAGAAGGGCAAACGTACTTTCTTAATGTGGAAACTGGATTCTCTCGCTTTGGGCTTAGCGTTGACGATGTCACGCGCGAGTATCTTCTACGCACCTTCGAAAGGTATCGCCCATCGATCGTACTCAGTCACCTCGCATGTGGCGACTGCATTTGGGACGGGACGAATGTATTGCAAAGGGATAGATTTCGGGCGGTCTATGATCTTCTAAAACCCACGCGCGGCAGTCTCGCTGCCTCCGCCGGTGTATGGCTTGGCAAGGTCTACCACTTTGACATGGTGCGTGTAGGCTCAGCTCTGTACGGCATCAAAAACGCCGGTATGCAAACAAATGCCGTTCAACCCGTTACCAAGCTTAGAGCAAAGATACTTGATGTGCGCAACGTGCCGGTTGGAGAGGCTGTTGGATATGGTGCAACGTTTCGTACGGCGCGACCCAGTCGCATAGCAATCGTTGGAATTGGATACAAGCATGGCCTTCCATGGTCATGCGCTAACAAGCTATTCGTTCGGCTTGGTGGATATTCATCACCTCTATTGGGAAGAGTATCCATGGAATATATAACGATCGATATAACGGACATTCCGGAGGGACGGTGCAACTCGGTGACATTTGTGGATTTGCTAAGTGAAGACTTTACCGTCAATGACCTCGCAACGGCCGCCGGCGTTAGTCCACAGGAAGTGCTGACGCGGCTTGGCGCCGGGTGCACGCGGAAATATCTGAATTTACGCTCTCCATCTGCGGCGTTCACAGCAATACCGTCCGATGCCGGCGATCAGTAGGCGATCGAGAGCAAAGAGCCAACCAACCCGGTGCCTTGTCTAGTGGATTGATCGAGACAAAAGAGTCCGATGTTGGATTCCCATCGGTTTTCGCATGTGCGACGATCGTGCATGCGCACCGGT
>NZ_JAMYMZ010000107.1:0-4413 GCF_040318825.1 Mesorhizobium sp. M1006 | reverse complement strand
GAGAAGACAGCCCGAAACTACCTCGCCATCGTCACCATCGCCGCAACCGTCCTCTGGATCAGATAAGTGTCCACACGACCTAGGGTTGCTGCTATCCGACGGCTCGAATTCTCGACTACTTTCGGTCAGGACCGTGGTCGCCCGATCGCCTGTACCATGCCAGTTTTGCGGGCGCTTCAGCATCAGAAACTCACCAGCCTCAGCTTGGACTTTAGCATGCGAGATATTCACTGGGGTGCACATCTCATGTGTATTGCGTCACAAGTAATTTGATACTATTAATACTTCTCCGCCGAAGCGTGTGGAGATGAGGTGTCAACCATCTAGCCTAATTCTGCTCTTCGAACATCCGACCTGGCAACTATCCACTTGCTTTTCGCCGAAGCCGATCGCGGCAATCTGAATACGCAAAGGTCGCAACCGCGCCGCGGCTGCGAAAGCAGGCATCAGCCAGCAAGGAATTCACCAAATGCGCTGGATTGGCTTCGGTGTTGGAACTGCCCTCGCAATTTCATTGACTTCGGGGCTATGTCTCGCTGGGGAGGATGTGGATCCAAGGATCTCTCCCATACGCATTGACGACGTTGCCGACGGCTCAGGAAGCCCGTTTCCGCGGTTCGACAATTTCAGCTGGCGCGCCTTTATCGCCCTGAACTGGCCAGCGTTAACCGACGTGATCCATCGCGGCGAGCCGGATGCTAACAAGACGCTTGCCGATCCTGGCCCCCGGGTCTGGGAAACTTTTAAGGCGCGGTATGAGGTTTTCGCTCCTGGGGCGGTGAAGCCTGCCGAATGGAAGAGTTTCGACGGCGGCAATCCCTGTGGCGGTTCCGTAGGTAACGACAAAAAGACGCTCAGCGCATTTTCCCATTTCGCCGATTTCAATCAGGCGGCCCTCAGCCTTTCCAGCTTTGCCAACCCGCTGATAGCGCAGAACAAGACCTACACGCGTTACGAAGTTCGTTTCAACCGCGAGGAATTTGATACGATCTTCCAAAACGAATGGTATGTGAAGGGCAAGCAACCCACATCTGCCGCGCCCGGCTCATTTAAAGACGGTTCCATCGAAATCAAGGCTGCTTGGCGCATCCTAACTGCAGCAGACGACGTCGTTCGTGATCGGTTCTACGTATCTTCGGCTTTTGTTTTCGACCCGGAAGCCACGGCTAAGGCCGGAAGCGTCATTTGCAAGGAACAAGCTGTTGCGTTGGTAGGCTTTCATATCGTCATTAAGACCAAGCTGCGCCCGCAATGGATTTGGAGTTCGTTCGAACACGTTGATAACGTGCCTCCGCACGACGCCGAACCTGATGCCGCTAATGCTCGGGTGCCGTATTCATATAATTCTGGCAAGCCGCCCTCCGATCTGGATCCGGCAACGCCTCCAGATGCTATCAGCTCGGATAACTTGCCCTTACCCGATCCTAATCCAATGCAAGTGGTCCGAAAGCAAGGTATTCAGCCAGAAACGATGGCCATAAACCGTGCCTATTGGGAGTTGCCAGGGATTAAGGGGACAGTTTGGGCAAACTATATGCTGGTGATGACCCAATGGCCGACCATGCCAAATCCCGAGTCTCCTACAAACACTGGAATGCCATTTCCCACTGGCGTCGGGTCGACCTTAGCAAATACAACCATGGAAACTTACAATCAGAGGAACAGACGCAGTTGCATGGAGTGTCACAACGCCATCTCCAACGTAAGAGGCTTGGATTTTGTGGCGTTCATGGCGTTGGATGCCTCGGACCCTCCGCAACAAACTGTTGCACGGGTAGCAGTTCCGGCAATCACGACCTTAGACACAACAAATAGGGTGCCAAAGACCGCCCTCGATGACGATCCCATGGTTCGGGCTCTCATCGATTTCATGACGCAAAAGTGACGAATCCGTAGGAAAGGCATGAAGATGGCCAATGCGATCAACAGTTGGGCCGAATTTCAGAAATTCCTGGACGATTGCTGCACGAGAGTTGGCGCAGAGCCGGATTTTTCCGGTCATGGACGGTGGTGGCAGACCATGACCTACCAGAAGTTTGTGACCGACGGCTCTGTCAAGGGCGAACGGATAGTCGTTGTCGGGGACCCGAACAACTCCACCCTTATTCATGCCTTGCAAGGCGACACCCCGGCATTCTCAAAAGGTGGCAAATACGGGAGAATGCCCTTAAGCATTTCTGGCGACGACTTTGGTTACTTCAACCAGGACGAAATCGACGAGATCAAAGATTGGATTTTGCGAGGTTGTCCCGAGGGCACGGCAATTGTTTGACAAACCAGTAGATCGAGACGAGAACGCATTAAGGTTCTGTAGTTGCCTCAAGCACCAGCAAGGTTTTGGCAGTTGTGAATTCGCGCACCGGCTGTTGATCTGGAGGCAATCGGCTCCACGACGATTTGTCTTGGAGCTTTTGATGTGTTTGGTTTTGGGCAAGGCGGCATGCAGGGTAGGGACGCCTTCTCGCCTTGCCCCGCGGGATTGCTCGCAAGAAGTATCAGTTCATATTGTCGTCTGTCGTTCGAAAAAGCGGAGCAAAACCATGAAATACGGTTGGCGTCCCACCCTCGCGCCGGTGCAGACACGCTACGACGATATTTGGTTCGTCAGTCCGTCGATCGGCTGGGCGGTTAAAGCGCTGGTCAGATCGTTCACACAGAAGATGGCGGGCAAACTCCTTGGACGATCCAGCACACCGTTGATCCGGACACGTGGCTGCGGTGTATGAGTTTTTCCAGCGCCAAGGATGGATGGATAGGCTCAATTACCCGGCGACAACGTCTATGGAAGACGACGGATGGCAAAACATGGAACGATATGACGCCTAAACTTCAGCCGCAGCCAAGTGCGATTTGCGGAATTTCGTCACCTTCCAAAAATGTCGTCTTTGCCTCAGGGACGCAATATCCGAGCAGAGAAGCGGCCGTCATGCACACGGCGGATGGCGGTGAGACGTGGAATTCCGTGTCGATGGCGGCACATGCCAATCTTCTGATTGATACGCACTTTACAGATGACACCCACGGATGGGTGGTGGGCGGCATCGGTGGCACGACCTACGATAGACTTAAGCCAGTCGTGCTGTTCACGGCGAATGGCGGCAAGACCTGGGAAGACAGGTTGCGAAATTCCGGCATCAACTTTCCAAGGGGGGAGTGGGGATGGAAGATTCAGTTCTTGGACGATCGGGTCGGATTTGTCTCGCTTGAGAATGACACTGCCGCCGCCATTTTGAAAACCACCGATGGCGGGCAAACCTGGAAGCGAATAGAGATTACGGATCCGCAGGGAAACGTGAATCTTGAAGGCATCGGCTTCCTTGATGAGATGACCGGCTGGGTTGGCGGCTGGGGTAGTGGCTTCCCCAGCAACCCCTTAGGCACCACCAGCGGCACCGCCGACGGCGTAGCCACATGGTCGGATGCAAACGATGTCGGACGTTTCATTAATAGATTTCGCTTCACAGGATCAGAACCGATCGTTGCCTATGCTTCGGGCGGCACCATCTATCAATGTATCGTGACCCCGGAGACGGAACATGCTCGGATCTCGCTCGCAGCGCGTCGCGCCGCGGAGACGCCGCTTCCACTTGCGTGGGAATCCCTGGCAATCGAGGCGCAGGTGCCGGAGAATGCGATGCGGTTGACCATTACCATTTTTGATCCCCGCCAGACCCTGGTCAAGATTTTGGTAGACGAGAAATCGCCAAACCCCGGTTCGCGAACCTTCAAATGGGACTTCAAGAACGAGGGCGGGGCAGAAACAGGAATCGGGCACTTCATGTACCGGGTGTCAATTGACGGCGAAGCCACCACTGGGATGATAGCGCGTCCCGGACTCGCCTCTCCCGCAGAACTAGGTGCCCGGGTGGTCGAAATGATTGAAAGATACGCTCCACTCGCCCGCCGGTCACATGATGAACTGGTCCTTCCAGGTGCCGACGGCACCCCGGCCACGCTAAAATCGCTGTTCAATACCCCACGCGAATTGATGGCGGCGCTGATCCGTGGTGGCTGGGTTGTTCCCGGTGCCCCCGACCGCAGCATGTTCCTGGTTGCGATAATTGGAACAGGCCCGATGCAGGGTGAACTTGCCCAAGTCGATGTCGATCTTTTATCGGAATGGATCACGGCCGGCGCTGTGATACCAGGCTTGGAGAGTGACCAACGCAGCCTCTAAACTTTTGACCGCTTGCCGTGCTGCTAATGCGTTCCACGCATTACGAAGTTGCGTCGCAGCACTGGCGTCAAGCTGTAAGGACAAGCGTCCGCACTCTCTTAAGTCAGTTGTTCGCAGTCGAGCCGCAGAAGGGAGTCGAATGAGGGCCCTTCTAGTGGATTGATTCCAACGCTTGGTGCCCGCGTTTGACTGCTGCAATGATCTCATCGGGATCTGCTTTCCAGACGAATGGCCGC
>NZ_JAMYMZ010000106.1:0-4986 GCF_040318825.1 Mesorhizobium sp. M1006 | reverse complement strand
ATCCACCATCGCGAATCTCCCTGCTCCAACCTCACAACAGAATCACTGATCGGCTTCTGTGCAAAGATCTCACAAGGGGAGAAGGCAAGAGGGTGTCGCAAAACCGGATTCCACTTTTGCTGATCGCGCTTGAGTGCTAAACGCCCGCCTTCATGCATAGCCGAGCCGCGTTCGGCCGGAAGCTTTTCGGGAAAGAAAATGTCCGCCTTCAAATCCGATTTCCTGCGCACGATGAGCGAGCGCGGTTTCATCCACCAGACCTCGGACGATGCCGGCCTCGACCAGCTTTTCGCCACGGAAACGGTGAGCGCCTATATCGGCTTCGACGCCACCGCCAGGAGCCTGCATGCCGGGTCGCTGATCCAGATCATGATGCTTTACTGGCTGCAGCAGACCGGCCACCGGCCGATCGCGCTGATGGGCGGCGGCACCTCGATGATCGGCGATCCGTCGTTCAAGGACGAGGCGCGCAAGCTTTTGACGCCGCAGGACATCGAGGACAATCTCGCCGGCATCCGCCGCAACTTCACGCCCTACCTCAAATTTGGCGGCGGCCCCAACGACGCCGTCATGATCAACAATGCCGACTGGCTGATGGACATCAACTACGTCAATTTCCTGCGCGATGTCGGCCGGCATTTTTCGGTCAACCGCATGCTGGCCTTTGATTCGGTCAAGCTCCGGCTGGATCGCGAGCAGTCGCTGTCGTTCCTCGAATTCAACTACATGATCCTGCAGGCCTACGACTTCGTCGAGCTCTACAAGCGCCTCGGCTGCCGGCTGCAGATGGGCGGCTCCGACCAGTGGGGCAACATCGTCAACGGCATCGATCTCGGCCATCGCATGGAAGGCGCGCAGCTCTATGCGCTGACCACGCCGCTGCTCACCACCTCGTCCGGCGCCAAGATGGGCAAGTCGGCCTCGGGCGCGGTCTGGCTCGATGCGGAGATGCTGAGCCCATACGAGTTCTGGCAATACTGGCGCAACACCGAGGATGCCGATGTCGGCCGTTTCCTGAGGCTCTACACGACCCTGCCACTCGCCGAGGTCGGACGCCTCGAACGGCTCGGCGGCTCGGAGATCAACGAAGCCAAGAAGATCCTCGCCACCGAAATCACCGCCATGCTGCATGGCCGCGAGGCGGCGGAGGAGGCCAGCGAAACGGCGCGTAAGACGTTCGAAGAAGGGGCGCTCGCCGAAACACTGCCAACCGTCGAGGTGGGCAGGACCGATCTTGAAGCCGGCGTCGGCATATTGTCGCTGTTCGTCACCGCCGGGCTGGCCGGGTCCAACGGCGAGGCACGGCGGCATATCCAGGGCGGCGCCGTGCGCCTCAACGACCAGCTCGTGGCCGACGATCGCAGGATGGTGACGCTGCAGGACCTTGGCCCGGAAAACGTCGCGAAACTGTCGCTCGGCAAGAAGAAACACGTTCTGGTGCGGCCGGTCTGACCAGGGCCCGGTACTTCCTGTTAGATCTTTTCCGAAACCGGTTTCATCTTGCGGCGCTGACCTTCGGTTCGGAATCACCGCCGAGGCTAATCAGCTAGCTCCCGAGAATGGCCGAGGTGCCATTCGTCTCATCGATCGGATCGAGCAGGTAGCGCAAATAGCGGACGTTCTGCGGCGCTTCGATGAACGTCTTGTTCGGGGCACGGAAGCGGACTTGCGGCTTGGAGGCTTGGAGGCTTGGAGGCTTGGAATGTGAGAAGCGGACGTTCAGGCGCCCCCATGCATCGACGCGATCTGACCCATTCACGACAGTCGAAATCACGGTGAACGGGTCCGCTTGCGCCGGTAAAGCGAACGTACGACGTGCTACGAATCTCGCCTGGCTGGTCCTGGGCGGACCAGAGGAGCTAACGTCTATGCTATAGCCCTCCATGGCCCTCCTGAATCCCTGGGTTTGGACACCAGTTCGAGCGGAGCGCCAGAGAGATGCCCTGAGGCGCTGCTGTCACGTGGGATGGCTGCCTCGCAGGCGCCGCCCTCCGATAGCTCATGGGCGGCTTGAGGCGGCGATCGCGGGATAGTCGGTATAGCCAGCGGAGCCGCCGCCATAGAGCGTCGCCGAGTTGAACTCCGTCAGCGGCGTGCGCGTCTTCAGCCGTTCCACAAGGTCGGGATTGGCGATGAACGGGCGCCCGAAGGCGAAGAGGTCCGCCTTGCCCTCGGCGAGCCGCGACGCCGCGAGGTTGAGGTCATAGCCGTTATTGGCGATATAGGTATTGTTGAAGCGCCGGCGGAGCGATCCGAAGTCGAACGGCGCGACATCGCGCGATCCGCCCGTGGCGCCCTCGACGACATGGATATAGACGATGCCCAAAGCATCGAGTTGATCGACGATATAGTCGAACTGCGCCTGGGGGGCGCTGCTCGAGACGCCGTTGGCGGGCGAGACGGGCGAAATCCGGATGCCGGTGCGCTCTGCGCCGATCTCCTCGACCACCGCAGTCGCAACCTCCAGCATCAGCCGGGCGCGGTTCTCGACCGATCCGCCATAAGCATCCGTGCGGACATTGGCACCGTCCTTGGCGAACTGGTCCAGCAGATAGCCGTTGGCGCCATGAATCTCGACGCCATCGAAGCCGGCCTCAATGGCGTTCGCGGCTGCTTGCCGGAAATCGTTGACGATCCCCGCAAGCTCGTCGAGCGCCAGCGCGCGGGGCTCCGAAACCTCGACAAAGCCGTTGTTCACGAACGTCTTGGTCGCGGCCCGGATTGCCGAGGGCGCGACGGGCGCGGCGCCGTTCTCCTGCAGATCGACGTGCGAGACGCGGCCGACGTGCCAGAGCTGCAGGAAAATCCGCGCGTCCTTGGCGTGCACCGCGGTCGTGACCTTTCGCCAGCCGTCGATCTGAGCCTGAGAATAGATGCCGGGCGTGTCCTGGTAACCTTGTCCCTGCCGCGAGATCTGCGTGGCCTCGGAGATCAGCAGGCCGGCGGAGGCCCGCTGGCCGTAATACTCGGCGGCAAGGTCGCCCGGAACGAAGCCCGGGCCAGCGCGATTGCGCGTGAGGGGCGCCATGACGATACGATTGGAGAGCGTCAGCGAGCCGAGAGAATAAGGCTCAAAAAGTGCTTTGTTGGTCATAGGTCACCTTGTTTGTCCCCGCCGCGACGAGGTCGTTATCAAATGGTTTCGTTGGTGCTCAGGCGACCTTGCGGTACCGCTCGGCGGGATGTTCGTTCCGATAGTTCGGAAGCATGGCCTGGCGCGCGGCCTGAAGCGCATCCCACTGCCCGGCATCGGGAAGCGGCGGGATGGTCACCGGTTCGCGGCGGTCGAAGCCGACCAGCGCCGCATCAACCAGATCGTCCACCTCCATCACGTTGGAGAGCGTGTTGATGTCGGCGCCGACGTGGTCCCAGATCTCCGTACGCGTCGTGGCGGGCAGCACGGCCTGGACGTAGACACCCTTCGGCGCGAGCTCGAGGCTGAGCCCCTGCGACAGAAACAGCACGAAGGCTTTGGTTGCGCCGTAAACCGTCATCCCGAACTCCGGCGCCAGCCCGACCACGGAGCCGATGTTGACGATCGACCCTTCGCCAGCTTTCGCAAGACGCGGGGCGATGGCGCTGGCAAGTCGCAGAAGCGCGGTCGTGTTGAGCGCAACGAGCCGGGCGACGTCATTGGTACTCTGCTCGATGAAGCTTCCGCCGATGGCTGTTCCGGCATTGTTGACGAGAATCCCGATGCGGGCGTCATCGCGCAGCCTCGTCTCTACCGTTGCAAGCTCGGCAGGCTGCGTAAGATCAGCCTGGATGATATCGATCGCAACGCCAGTTTCCTGACGGAGCCGGGCTCCCAGTGCCTCCATTCGTGCCACGTCACGGGCAACCAGCACGAGGTCGTGTCCGCGGCGGGCGAACCGTTCGGCATAGGAAGCTCCGATGCCCGTGGAGGCGCCGGTGATGAGGACTGATGGAATGGTGGTCATGGCATTGCTCTTTTCTCTGATGGAACCTATATTCATGACGATCATCATGATTGCGGCTAAATATGATGGGCATCATGTAAATGTCAACGGGGCCGACGGAGAATTTTGAAATGAAGGTCAGTCGAGAGCAGATGACGGAGAACCGTCACCGGATATTGGATGCGGCCAGCCGGCTGTTTCGCGAGAAGGGGTTCGACGCGGTCAGCGTGGCGGAAGTGATGAAGGCCGCCGGGCTCACCCATGGCGGCTTCTATGGCCATTTCAGTTCGAAGGACGACCTGATCGCGCAGACCCTTGCCCACGTCCTCGCCGCGGACTCAGGCGGAGGGGGCGATCTTCGCGCTTATGTAGGTTCCTATCTTTCGCCCCGGCATCGCGACAACTGCGCCGGCGGTTGCCCGACGGCGGGCCTTGCCGCAGCCATCCGCCATCAGACCCCGGCTGCACGCTCGGCCATGACGGAAGGCCTACGATCGCAGATCGACCGTATCGGCAAGGCGCTCCCGGAGTTGGATCCGGCAGACAGACGCCGCGCGGCGATCGGAAGCTGGGCAGCGATGGTGGGGGCAGTAATCCTCGCCCGGGCGATCGACGATCCCGCGCTCTCGGATGAAGTGCTTGAGCAGACGCGTGCCTGGGTCGATGCCGGGATCAGCCAAGTGTCTGCCAGCTAGGTGGTCTGCGGCAGGAGTGCTCTTGTCGAGAGCAATGCGGCTATCGGCGTTGGTTGGGTGGCTATCTTGCAGAATATCGCACGGCAGCGTGCAATCAGCGGGATCCGCGGACCAAGAGGGTTTCGAACTTCCCTGTTGAGGGAACCATGCTGTCGCCCAATTTCCGCTAAACTGGCGAATGAAGCCGTTCAACGGCAGAACATCGAATGACCGCTCCTGGCGCAACTACGCCCTCAAGCGCGATCGCCGGTGATGTCCGCTGTAAGGCGGTGGCACAACTAACTTTAACGGCCGACATTGCTGAAGGGTTTCGGGTGCCGTCAGGCGTACGAAAGTCTCTGATGCAGGAACCCGCGGGCCGCAGGCGGTGA
>NZ_JAMYMZ010000105.1:0-5081 GCF_040318825.1 Mesorhizobium sp. M1006 | reverse complement strand
ACATATGGACGCAAGCGATCGAAAACGACGCAAAACAACCGTTGCAGGCAGGGCGCCGTCCACATATGGATCCCAGGGTCTGCGCCGCGTCGCTTCGCTCCTTGCTTCGCCCAGGGATGACGAAGGGAGGGTTTCGGCTAATCTCCTAAATTTGCGATTTGCGACTAACGGAAATGATCGACCTTCGTTGCTGGTTGACCCGACTTACCCGCAGTTGGCCGAGAAACGATCGAATCAGCGCCGAAACCGGCCGATAACGTCGGTATTGCGAGAAGTCTGTGCACCAAAGCACGCGCACTTCCGATCGGAAGAAGCCGGAAACAAAAAAAGCGCCTCGGCGGGCGGGTCGTTGGAGCCAATTGGCACCATACGCAAATTAGTAGCATAGCTGCCGGCACAAAGCAAGAACAAAATAGCTGCGAAGGCAAAAAGTCCGAATTCCTGTCCCACCCGAGGTCGCCGCCCCTCATTGCTTGGCCCTAAGGTTGGTGATTGGCGAAAGCCGAAGTGGCATCCAATCTCCCCCCTCTATTGCGCTGGGCAATCGCATTTGGATTCTTACGAAGATGGACCCCCACCCTAACCCTCCCCACAAGGGGGAGGGAACGCTGCCGCGCGCCCTCACTTCCCCTTTTGGCGCCGAAAGACAGGCAATTTGCCGAGGTCAGCGCCAACGGAAGTCTCCCTCCCCCTTGTGGGGAGGGGTTAGGGGTGGGGGTACGTCGTAGAGCGAAAGCCTCGGCTTGCTATCTGCGATGGCCCCCTCGTGGGCGAGATGTCCGGCAGGACAGAGGGGGCGCGAAGGAATGCGAGTTTTGCAATCGTTCTGAGCAACGCCGCCCTGTGCAACCATCACCGCCGCGACCGGCCGATGACGTCGTCGGTGTTGGCGAGAAGCCTGTGCACCGCGGCACGGGCTGCAGCCGGTCGCTGCAGGCGGATGTTCTTCTCGATCGCCTCGTGCAGTGCCTGCGCCCGCCGCTGATCGCTGGTCTCGCGGGTGACGAACTGGAACAAATGGTCGAGCGCCGATTCGATCAGCACGCCGAGCGGCACCAGCAGATCGTTGCCCGAGGCCCGCAGGATGGCGAGATGAAACCGCGTGTCGGCGCGGGTGCGCTCCTGCAGGTTGGTCGCCTCGCCCATCTCGCGGCAGGCCTGGCTGATCTCGGCCATCTGCTCGTCGGTGCGCCGCATCGCGGCAAAGGCGCTGGCCTCCGGCTCGATGATGTGGCGGAATTCCTGCACGGTCCTGAGGAACACCTCGCGGTCCGGCGAGGTCGCGTACCAGGCCAGCACGTCGCGATCGAGCAGGTTCCAGCGCTCCTTCGGCTCGACCCAGCTGCCGATCTTCGGGCGTGACGCCAATAGGCTCTTCGCCATCAGCATTTTGATGGCTTCGCGCACCGCCGAGCGGCTGACGTCGAAGGTCTCGGACCATTTGGCTTCGTTGGGCAGGATGGTTCCCGGCGGATAGTCGCCGCGCACGATCCTCAGCCCGATTTCGTTGGCGAGCGAGGCATGCACGCTCGAGCCGGGAAAATGTGCGGCGTCGGCGCGCCGAACGACGGCCGGCCGCCCAGGCTCTGCCTTCAATTTGGCGGGTTGCTTTTTTGATGTCGCGTCCGGCATTCGTATTCCCCGGCAGCTTCTTGTCGAAAGCCTGAATTCAGGGCACGACAAAGCAGCGGCCTACGCTCCAAAGCAGCGTCGCCTCGTGCGTTTGTATGGACGATGCGTAACGGGGCGCCCGACGGGCGCCCCGAAACTGCGAACCTACTTCTGGATGCAGGTGTCGACGGTGTCCTTGGTGCATTCGTCGAGGCCGGTGAACACCGGATCGGCGACCGGCTTGCCGTCGACCAGGTCGATCATCACCGAGGGCGCCTTGTAGCCCATCTCGAACGGCCGCTGGCCAACCAGCGCGGTCACCAGCCCGTCACGAGCAATCGCCACCTCGTCGCCGATCGTGTCGGCGGCGCCGATGACAAAGGCGTTGCTGGCGATCTTGTCGGCCATCGGCTTGAACAGGTCGCGGTAGGGCTGCGGAGCGCCGAACAGCGGCCAGCCGCCCATGATGCCGAAGGCGTCGAGATCGGGATTGGCGGCGAGGATGTCGGTCATCGCCTGCACGCCCTTGGCGCCGTCGTCATTGGTGAACACCGGGCAGCCGGCAACTTCCGTCCAGCCGCCTTCCCCTGCCAGCGCCGCGAGGCCGTCCTTGCCCGAAAGCGCGTCACGCATGCCCTGCGCGCGGCGCAGGATGTTGTCGGCCGCCGGATTGCCTTCGATGGTGCAGATCTTGCCGCCATTCGGCTTGGCCTTCTTGATGTATTCGCCGATCTTGTGACCCATCAGGTAATTGTCGGTGCCGAGATAGGTCTTGCGCAGCGCCGCATCTTCCTTGCTGAGGTCGGCGTCGAGGGTCATGATCGGGATCGACGGATTGGCGCTTTTGATCGTCTGCGCGATCAATGGCGCGTTCGACGGCGAAATCGCCATCGCCACCGTGTCGGGCTTGCTCAGCATGTCCTGGACGATCTGGGCTTCACCGGCCTCATCCGAGGTCGACGCCGGTCCGGTGTAGAAGCACTCATATTCCGAGCTGGCGTTTTCCTTGTTCCATTTCTCGCAACCCTGGTGGATGGCCTCGAAGAATGGATTGTCGAGACCCTTCACGACGATGACGAGCTGTTTCTTGGCCATGGCCGGCCCGGCACCCAGCGCCATGACGGCGGCGGCAGCGAGCAATAGTGATTTCCTCATGTCAGTCCTCCCTTTGAAACAAACGGACACGGCGTGCCCGCCACACACAGATCGACCCGGAGCAAGATGACAGAGGACGTCGCACTCGTGTCGCCAAGCCAGGTCGATAAGCATTTTCATATTCAGTCTCAGACCGGCACCGACAGATACTGCTGGTTGCCAAATCCCCGACCGACAAACCCTCACCGATTCCTTCCGGCAACCCGGGAGATCGGCGCAAGCTCCTCCGACACTTAGCTAATATCGCCTTGTCACCGACGTCAATGCTATTTGTCCTACAAAACTGATTTTTCGAAAGAAGCCGTGGTTGACGCCAAGGAGGCTTATGCGTAAATGGGCAAAATCGCTGCTTCCGGGAGGAACTGGGGAGAGCGAATGGCCGCGGCAAAACCGCAGGCCGCAAAGCACGGGGAGGCAAGAAGGCTGGTGGCGGTTCTCGAACTCACCAACATCTCGAAGCATTTTGGCGCCATCCAGGCGGTCAACGACGTTTCGTTGTCGATCGAGGCCGGACAGGTTGTCGGCCTGATGGGCGACAACGGCGCCGGCAAGTCGACGCTGGTCAAGATGATCGCCGGCAATTTCCCGCCGAGCCATGGCACGATGCAGATGGACGGCAAGGAGCTGATCCTGCACAAGCCGGTCGAGGCGCGCCAGCACGGCATCGAAATCGTCCATCAGGACCTGGCACTGTGCAACAATCTGACGGCCGCCGCCAACGTCTATCTCGGCCGTGAATTGCGCCGCGGCCTCGGGCCGCTTCGCATCCTCGACTATGCCGCGATGTACAAGCGTGCCGGCCAGATCTTCGCCGAGCTGAAATCCGAAACGCGCCCGCGCGACCTGGTCAAGCAAATGTCAGGCGGCCAGCGGCAGGCGGTGGCGATCGCCCGCACCATGCTTTCGCAGGCCAAGATCGTGCTGATGGACGAGCCGACGGCGGCGATCTCGGTGCGCCAGGTCGCCGAGGTGCTGAACCTGATCCGCCATTTGCGCGACCAGGGCATCGCCGTCGTGCTGATCAGCCACCGCATGCCCGACGTCTTTGACGTCGCCGACCGCGTCATCGTCATGCGGCGCGGCCGCAAGGTCGCCGACAAGACGATCGCATCGAGTTCGCCGGAAGAAGTCACCGGGCTCATCACCGGCGCCATCGAACAGGTATGATTGACGCCTCAACCATGAGTAAAAAAGGTCGATAATGGCAGTCACCCTTGATCAGACGATCGCGCACAAGCAGCACACCTTGCTGAGCAAGGTGTTTGCCAGCCAGACCTTCTGGGTGGTGATCGCGGTCATCCTCGCCTGCCTGTTCCTGTCGGTGGCCACGGATTCCTTTGCCACGACCAAGAACCTCTACAACATCACCCGCAACATCACCTTCGTCGCCATCGTGGCGCTCGGCATGACCTTCGTCATCATCACCGGCGGTATCGACCTGTCGGTCGGCTCGGTGCTTTGCCTGTGCTCGATGGTGCTGGCCGTGACCATGCATGCCGGCTACGGCATCGAGATCGGCATTGCCGCTGCGATTGCCACAGCGCTGATCATCGGCGCCTTCAACGGGGTTCTGATCGCCTATCTCGGCTTTCCGCCTTTCGTGGTGACGCTCGGCATGCTGTCGATTGCGCGCAGCCTAGCCATGGTCGCCTCCAACAACACCGTCGTCTTCCAGTTCGGGCCGGATCACGACAAGCTGCTGGCGCTGGGCGGCGGCGCCTGGGTGTTCGGCATCGCCAATCCGGTGCTCTACATGATCGTGCTGGCGTTGATCACCGGCTTTGTGTTGCGCTGGACGAAATTCGGCCGGCACATCTTCGCCATCGGCGGCAACGAGCATGCGGCAACGCTGACCGGCGTTCCGGTGCGCCAGATCAAGGTCGTCGTCTACATGATCTCGGCATTGGCGGCTGGCCTTGCCGGCATCATCCAGACCGGCTGGCTGGGCGCGGTCACCACCAATCTCGGCAACGGCATGGAGCTTCAGGTGATCGCCGCCACCGTCATCGGCGGCGCCAACCTGGCCGGCGGCATGGGCACAGCCTTCGGCGCGGTCGTCGGTGCGGCGCTGATCGAGGTCATCCGCAACAGCCTCGGCCTGCTCGGCATCAATGCCTTCTGGCAAGGCGTGTTCATCGGCGGCGCCATCCTGCTCGCCGTGCTGTTCGACCGCATCCGCAATTTCAGGCGCAACGACTGACGTTCAAGCGCAGCCTCCCCCTTCTCCCCTTGTGAGGGCTTTGCATGAAGGGTGTGCTTAACCTGATTGGCCTACTGGGCGTCTTTTGAAGGCGTCTAAGGCCTCGCCCTGTCGC
>NZ_JAMYMZ010000104.1:0-5100 GCF_040318825.1 Mesorhizobium sp. M1006 | reverse complement strand
CGCGGGATCGTCAGCGTCATCTTCGATGTGCCCGTCAGCACCGATTTCCGCGAATGGCCATTGCGGCGATTGGCGTTGCCGTCGGCCTGCTCCTCATCGAGGTGCTCGTCCAGTTCGGCGTTCAGAATCCGCTCCGAAAGCGCCTTCTTCAGATCGTCGAGCAGCCCGTCTCTGGCGAAAACCTCATTCGGATCGCGACCCGCAAGCAGTTGGTCCAGAAGTTCCTTCTCAATAGCCATGTGATGATTCTCTCCTTTCCATCATCATGGCCTCGCGCACAGAATTCCTGACAGTCCCGTGGCGGCCGCTCTTTTGCAGATCAGTCAAACTGGCGTCCCTTGAAACTTCGCAAACCTCCGGAAATCGCCATCGTGACGTTCCGTACCACAGCGCGGGTGTGTCCAGAATAATGCAACAGACCCTTCAACTATATTCACAAACTCTTTGCGACCATCAATCGCAGCCAATGGTACCTTCTTAGGAAGTCTGAGGTCGGGCACGGCTGAAATAGCTGGTCCCTCGTTCGAGCTCAGACCGCTGCGCACCAAGCAACGGAAGATTAACAGCCATGGCAAGAAGAGCGCTCATTCTGATTGAAGGCAACACACACGGTACTGGTCTACAATACGTCCAAGCAGCCGAGCGTCTCGGCCTCCATCCAATCACCCTGTCGACCGATCCGGCTCAATACGACTATCTTGCGGCCGAAGGGATTGAGACAGTCCGGGTCGACACAGGCAATCTCGATGCGCTGATCCACGAATGTTCCCGGCTTCGTGCGACCTATGACATTGCCGGCATTACGAGCGCCAGAGAGGCGGTCTACGCGACAGTTGGCAAGATCTGCCGGAATTTGGATCTGCCTGGACCGAACCCTGCTTCGATTGAACGATGCTGCGACAAATTCACTCAACGTGAGCTCCTCGCACAGGCCGGCGTTCCAATACCTAGTTATCGCTTGGCAGCGAATGCGGCGCAGGTTGAAAGATCTGCGGCCGAGATCGGCCTGCCGGTGGTGCTCAAGCCAGCTGTTGGCAATGGCAGTATGGGCGTCCGATTGTGCGACAACGCCGATGAGTTGGTCGAACATACGACCTATCTGCTGGGCGGGAAGCACATATGGCGGTCTTCGCCGAGAATCCTAGTCGAAGAATTCGCACAGGGTCCATTCTATGAAGCTGAGACAATGGGAAATGAGGTCATTGGGATTAGTGCCGCCGAATTTGGCCCGCCACCGCATTTCGTCTTTCGTCAGAGCATCTTTCCGGCGTTGCTGACTGATGACGAGCACGAGCGTATCGCCGATGTGGCGCTGAGCTGTTTGCAAGCTCTCGGCCTTGACTGGGGGCCAACCAATATTGAATTACGGTGGACGAAGCGTGGCCCAGTCGTCATCGAAGTCAATCCACGTCTTGCGAGTGGAACCTATCCTCGGCGTTTTCAGCTGGCTTACGGTATCGATCCCGTTACCGAGCACATCAAGCTCGTCATCGGCGCGCATTGCGACTTGCGCAGAAGGTACTCGCGCGTAGCGGCCGCGCGGTTCCTGCTTCCTGATTGCGATGGTACCCTTGACTGGATCCGTGGCGACAATCGGGCGGCCGCCGTATCGGGTGTCGCCGAGGTCAAATTGCATGCTGAACCCAAGACGCCGATTGTCAGGAAAGGCGATTACCGAGACTGCATCGCACATGTGATTGCCGCTTCACCCAGCTTTGCTCAGACCAAGGCGATACTTCAGCGTGCCGTCGACTTAATTAGCTGGTCGATCACGCCCTTTCCGATCCTACGCTGATAGGATCTAGTCTAAACCGTTGGAACTGGAACGGGCTTAGCAGGCCGCTGCAAAAGTCGCATCCTTTCGATTTTGATGACATTTGTCGGAGTGGTTTGGCTGATCGGGCTGGATTTTGGCTTTTGCAGCTATCGGTTTAGCGTGCGTGGTTGTTTTGCTTGGCGGTTTGGCGTCATGTTGGCTGGATCGCCAGCAATTTGGGGATACGGACCAGATTGCAGGCGATGATCGCGAAGGTGAAGACGGCTCGACTTTTTAGCCGCCCGCGCAGCTTGGTCTTGGTCAGTCCGCCTGGCTTCTTCACCCAGCCGAAGATCTCCTCGATGCGTTTGCGGATGCCCGCCCGAGTAGCTGCGGCTACCTCCGGCACGGGGGCAGCCTGGCCGGAAGCGTCCAGGGAGGAACGGCAGGACGCCGATCCGGCGGCTAATAACGCGACGAGCAGGATGAGACGCCGTCTTACCTTGGTTGTGCGCGCCGTTCAATCCGTCCCGGCAAAGGCGCAGCGGCCATCCGCGGGCGATTCTTGCATGGGCGACGCATCGCCGATCGTGAAGTGTAGACAGCGGATGTTGCAGCCTTGTCAACTTGGAGGTTATGTGCATGCGGATGCTCTCGGCATGGGCGGTCTAGGGAGCAGCCTCGTCGGGATGGATCGCTAGGAGCCTGTGAGATCCCGCGTAAGTGCACAGCGAAGTACGCCGGAACAGGAACCGGCCGGGGGCCCAGCTCGATGAGCGTTCACCCGCTTATCGGCAGTGCCTTGGCGAGCACCCACATGGACGGGCTGTGGGCCCTGTATTCGCCTACAACGCCGTCCTATCCGATGATGATCCGATCGGCATAGGCATGAATTTCGACCGGCCGTCCGTCGGCGCTCGACAGCAGTTGTTGTCGAAGGATAGCTGCTGGACGCTTCAACTTGGCTGTCCTCTACCGCACTGCCGAGAGTGAGGGGCCAATGACGGTACTGGCCCGCGAAGAGTTTTGCCTGGTGGTGCCGCCTGGTCAACCGCCTTTTGAAGATTCGATACCGCTGGCCGACCTGCACGCATTTCCGCTGGCGGTTCCCATGCGCAACAATAATGTCAGGCGTTCGGTGGCTGATGTCGTTTCGCAGCACGGTTGTGTTTTGAACGTCAGATTCGAGGTCGATTCCCTTTCTACGATCATCAATATGGTCATGGAAGGAAAGGCGTATTCCATCCTTACCCCGTCGGCTATTCAGAAAGAGTCGTCTCAAGGCCAGGTCAGGACGGTCAAGATCGTCGATCCGGTGATTACCCGTTCCGTTGTGCTCGCCGTCAACCCGAAGGATGAGCGCTCTCCCGCCGTTTCTGCGGTCCGCAAGCTGATCCCCAAGGTCGTCAGGACCTTGATCGAGGGCAAGCACTGGTCAGCCACGGTTCCGGACCGGGTTTAGCAGATCCCCAAGCCAAATTCCTCCAGCGCTATGGCTCGTCGCGGCTGCTTGAGCGGTATCAATCTGGATTCGAGATGGTTTTGGGCGACATTCGATATTTGACCGCATCCAACTATCGCGATGAAATCGCACAGGAGCGAGACAAGGTTCGGATATCGGCCGCCTCGTACCACACGAAAGCGGAGCATCCGATGTCGAACGCCATGAGCTATCAGCTTTTCATCAATGGCAGGTGGCGAGTCGGAAGTGACGGAATTACTCTGTCGGTGATCAACCCGGCGACAGAGAAGGTATTTGGCTCGGTCGCCGCGGCTTCAGCGCCGGACCTGGATGAGGCCCTTGCTTCGGCAGAGCGGAGCCGCAAGGCTTGGTCCGCACGGCCTGCAAAAGATCGTGGCGAGATCCTCGTAACAGCCGCCAGGATCTTGGCAGCGAAGGTTGGAGCGGCAGCCAGGGACCTGTCGGACGAACAGGGAAAGACAATTGCCGAAGCGACAGGTGAATATGCGCGCGCTGTCGAAACACTGGAGTGGAACGGCACCCACGCCGAAGAGCTGTCGGCCCCTATTCCGATGGGCCCGAACCGGATGATCGTCCCGGAGCCCCTTGGGGTCGTTGCCGCCCTTACCCCTTGGAACTATCCCGCCGTTCTCATCGCCCGCAAACTCGCCCCTGCTTTGGCGGCAGGCTGCCCGGTCATCCTAAAAGGAGCTGAAGAGACACCAAGCGCGGCTGTCCATTTCGTCGAAGCCTTGCGACAAGCGGGTATCCCGGACGGCGTGGTCAATCTCGTCTTTGGCTTTCCGGTGCAAATATCCCGGCACTTACTCAGCTCGCCGATCGTCAAGGTTCTAACTTTCACCGGCTCTACCGAGGTTGGAAAACAGCTCGCCAAGCTCGCCGCGAACAACTTGCAGCGGTGCATTCTTGAACTCGGTGGGCACTCCCCGGTCGTTGTATGCGAGGATGCCGACCTGGCAAACGCCATACCGGCAATTTCGGAATACAAGTTCGAGTGCGCGGGCCAAAGCTGCAATGCGCCCAGCAGGATTCTCGTCGCGCGGCCTCTCTATGAGGAATTTCTGTCCCGGATGACGGAAGTCGCCCGCAAGATCAAGATCGGCCCGCCGGACGACCCGGCGACGGAGATGGGACCAATGGCAAACGCGCGACGAATCGAGGCCATGCAGCGTCTGGTCAAGGATGCGGTCGATCGCGGCGCCCGCATCGAAACCGGGGGGACCCGCCTGGACCAACCGGGATTTTACTGGCCGCCAACGATCCTGACAGCCGTGCCAAATGATGCCAGAGTGCTTCATGATGAGCCGTTCGGACCGATCCTCACCGTGGCGCCGTTCGATACGATCGAGGAGGCCATCGAAGAAGCCAACGCCACTGACTATGGGTTGGCCGCCTACTTCTTCACTGGCGCTGACGATACGAAACGGGCGCTGATCGGCGGTCTTTCGGCCGGCGCTCTTAGTGTGAATTATCTTAAAGGGGTTTCAGCAGATGCGCCGTATGGTGGCGTTAAACAGAGCGGCTACGGATATGAGGGGGGCGAGCAGGGGGTGCGGAGCTTCCAAAGCCTGAAACTGGTCAACGGGTTCGGTTCATTCGGATGAGATTTCGTGAATAAAAAAACACGGACCATTGCCGGCAAGCATATCACAAAGAGCGTCGCTGACGCCCTTCAATACATCTCGTACTACCATCCCCCCGATTATATCCGGTATCTTTCGCGGGCATATACTCGCGAACAGAGCCCGGCGGCGAAGAACGCCATCGGGCAGATTCTGCTGAACTCTCGCATGGCGGCCTTCGGACGGCGCCCGATCTGTCAGGATACCGGTCTTGTGGTGGTCTTTGCAAAGGTCGGCAT
>NZ_JAMYMZ010000103.1:0-5235 GCF_040318825.1 Mesorhizobium sp. M1006 | reverse complement strand
AAGTCCCCGGCAAATCCACCGCAGCCATGCTGCTCTGTCGCAGCAAGGCCCGATCGGAAGTGCTTTCAATCTGAACCGGGATGAACGCCGATGGTGGGGGCTGTGGGAGGGACTGGGTCTCCGCCCGCTTCTTTATCCACTTCCGAAGAAGGTTCGCATTGACCCCATGTTCGAGCGCAAGCCTCGATACCGACACGCCAGGCTCAAGACAGGCCGAGACAAGACGGTCCTTCGATGCCGGGTCGTATCGGCGTCGCCCGTCCCGACCGACAAGCCTCACCCGCAGTTTCTGCTCATCTTCTTCCATCACAAGGTGTCCACCTATTTTGGTGGACACCTCATGCATCAGAGCACTCAACAGCAAAAGGTGCGGGGAAATTCGCGCTTACCTTGCACGATGTACGTTGCACGCTTAACGAAAACTGGGCTGCGGAAAGCATCAGGGTTCATTCGTTCCTCCCGACCTGCTGAATACCTACTTTGCGTGATGAGCCGCCTCATCGACATCCGCCGAGCATTGCAGAATGTGTTGTCAGAGCGATGACGGTTTAAGAGGAAGGCAGCGGGTCGTAGTCCTCTGGTGCAGTCTTCGGAGGGGAGCTTGAGAGTCACGGTTTGGCAGCCCATCACCTCGGGCCATTGGGCAAAAATCTGCACGCTGACTCGAGCGTGGCTTGGCAGTCTATTTGGGCGCTCACATGCCAATGCGGCTTCGCACCCGCGATCGGTCAAAGTTCTCCTGTTGGTCGCTATTCGCTGAAGGAAGCCTCGACATTACCGACACGAGCGCGGGCGGTCGGCAGACCGCCGGTCGGTGGTACTCCGCATGCAGCGCCGTCGCCTTCTCCGAGAAACGTCCTCTGTGGATGGCTCCCGCGATGCAAGAGGTAATTGGACGTTACGGCGCGTTGGGCGGGTGCAGTCTTCTGTCCGGCCTGTTGATGCAGCCATCCGAGACTGCTGGCCCTGATGGGACCGGCGAACTGGATCTCAATCTGCCTATCAGGCTATGGTGCTCGGACATTCGACGGGTTGTCCCTGTTCCCGGCCTGACCAGTCTCGCCATCACATCGCGTCGCTCTCACAACCTACTGGTAGCCGATCGATCGGCCCGCCTGTTCTCTGTCCTAAAATTTATCTTCTTCGCAACCTTACACCGCAAGGTTCGCGGCATGACGAGCTTGAGGTCTCGCGCGTACCATGATCGCCCAGACCACACGGGCCATCTTGTTCGCCATGGCCACACTCGCCAAGCGCACGGGTTTCCTGGCGAGCAACGCGACAAGCCGAGGATCCGCTGCCGCCCCTCGAGTTTTGCGAAGGTGTCGGCCCGAGCCAGGCGGGGAACTCCCGACCCGTGCGGGTGCGACGGCAGTCGGCCACGAAGCGACGGGCAATATCCTCGTTCGACACTGCCAAGTCGGCTTCCCGAAACAGCCATTCCTTCAGTTCGCGCGCACCGCCCGGAGAAAGTACGAAGCTGTACAGCGTCCGCAACTACGGCAAGGTGCTCGTACCGCGTTTCCTTGCGCGCGGCGTAGTCAACGAGATCGTCGGTATGTAGGCCAAGCTGCATCGGGGCGAGGCTTAGAGACCGCGCCGAGGTCGTTCGGGCCGCTCTGCGAGCCGGAAGCCGCCTCGCCCTTCGACTTTTCATTTGCGACAGGCCCTGATGAATTGCCAAGCCGGGCTGCAGCGGGAAACCTGTCAGGATAACAGGATCACAGCGTTCGGTTGCATGCCCGGCAGTCGGACTCATTGTCGGCCTTCTGACAATGTTGGGTATGAAACACTGCACTATCAAAACGATCGTGTTGTCTAAAAATGGTTTTCTGGATTGGCACGGCATTTGCTTTGCTGAATCACAAATACCTACGGCACGAACCTGCAGGAGTTCCTCCATGAACAGCCTCAGGCAGTCGCTACAGCAAGATCTGTGCATGCGAATCCGCCCTCCGGTTGCAATCGGAATGGGCCGAGCTTGTAACCAAACACTCCCCCTACTGCATGTGGGGACGCCAAAATCTCGCGACGCGGGCCACGACTGGACAAAAAGCCGCTCGATCGTCCCGCCGCTTAATGAAGTCCAGTGGTGGGACATCGATGAGCGCCTCGCGGAAGGCCGGACAGTTCCGCGATACCAACGTTATAGGGACGGCCTAATCTGTTTTGACTCGTTCTGCACAGTAGGATGGGTGGCTAGCACAAAGGATACTTGAACGTGGACGTTTTCGAACGTGCTTCAATACCTGCGAGGAGGTCACTGACCTCATCCTTCTCGGCCGACCTGGCCGTACTGGGTGCCGCATTCGTTTGGGGCGCGAGCTATCCGGTCGCGAAAAGCGCACTATTCTATGCGCCGGTTTTGATCCTCATTCTTTATCGTTTCCTGATTACCACGATCTTTATGGCAGTGGTGGCAAGACATGAGATCGCGTCGATCTCTTGGGGCGATTGCATCCGTGGCCTCGTATTGGGGACAATACTTTTTTCAATTTTTATTGCTGAAACTTACGGTGTTGCATCAACAAGCGCAATGAATACGGCCTTGATCATTTCGCTTTGTGTAATTTTCACGCCGATCATTGACTATGGGCTATCGGGGCGACTTCCACCTCCGGGCATATTGGCAAGTGCCGCCATATCCTGCATCGGTGTCGGCCTTCTCACTGGCGGGATCGGCAAGTTCAGTCCGGGTGACGCGCTTGTGCTGGGGGCTGCGATTCTGCGAGCAATTATGGTCGTTTCCACCAAACGCCTTCTGGCCGGCCGGCAGATTTCGTCTGCGGCACTGACGGCCATCCAGGGATCGGCGGTGGCAACACTCACTTTCGTTTTAGCCGTGGGTCAATTCGGAATCTACGGCCTTATTGTGAAGGCCCCCCTTCAGTTTTGGGGCGCCGTCGCCTTCCTTTCACTCTTCTGCACGATCGCTGCATTCTACATTCAAAACGCCGCGGTCAGAAAATCCACGCCGACACGGGTTGGCTTGCTGATGGGAACAGAACCCTTTTTTGGTTTCGTCCTCGCGCACCTTCTCCTGACAGAATCTTTGACCGCAACGGGCTTGATAGGTGCCGGCCTCATCCTCGCCGGAACCTTTTCCGGCATCTTTTTTGAGAGCAGGACCTGACAAATGAACCCCGTCTCAACTTCGATCAAACCATCTACCGGCGGCATTTTGAGTTTCGAAGATCTGGAGGCTTTTCCGGACCGAAACGCACCAGTTGCAACCATGTTCAGCGGCGGTCTCGACAGCACCTACCTTCTCTACAAGCTGCAAAGCCTTGGCTTTTCGAATATTGAAGCTGTCGCGGTGGATGTCGGAACTTCCATCGATAAGCCTTTGCTGGAACAGACGGCAGCCAGGTTCGGCGCGCGCTTTGTCTGTCTCGAAGGGCGGGAAGCTTTTGTCGAACAAGGCGTGAAACCCGCCATTCGGGCCCACGCCAAGTACCTTGGTAACTATCCGTTAAGCAGTTCCTTGAGCCGTCCCGTAATCGCCTCATTGATTGTTGATCATGCAACATCAATCGGCTCACGGCTGCTTCTTCATACAGCAAGTCTTTCGCAGAATAGTCTTCCGCGCCTTAACAATAGCATCAAGCGCTCGGGATTTTCCGGCAACTTCGGCAGTCCGTATGAATGCTCGGTGATTTCCCGGCAGCAGAAGGCCGCCGCCCTCTCTAAGTTCGGACTGACTTTTGTGACGGACCGCACCTGGAGCGGAGACGAAAACCTCTGGTGCCGGGAATTCGAGTCTGGACCTTTGGATGATCCCGAGAACTTTTCTATCCCGGAAGAGGCATTTGATTGGACGCGCAACACTGCCGCAGAGCAGCCGGTAGAGATCAAACTCGGGTTTATCGACGGAAATCTCGTGTCAATTGATGACCGTGATGTTGCACTGATCGACACAATCCCGCTCCTGAATAAAACAGTTGGCAAATTCGGACACGGCCGCTTTGTCGGGCTCGAACACATCTCAACCGGTGAAAAGGTTCTCGAAGTCCGCGAGGCCCCCGCAGCGGCCATCATCATGGACGCGCTGCGGCACCTCGAAACCGCTTCCCTTGGCGTCGGATCAATCGTGTTGAAGGAAGGGCTTGAGCAAGCCTGGTCCCAGGAGGCGGTTTCAGGTGAATGGGGCAGTACTATTCACAAGATGTGCGAACGGGCCATAGCGTCCGCGCTCGAGGGCGTCAGCGGGAGCGTCAGCTACATAGTCGATAATACGCGCTTTTTACCTCGGTCCATCATAGCCAGCACGCCGAAATACATTACGGACCGCCACCTTTGGGAACACCAAGCCGCGAGCCACCAAGCGTCCTTTAAAACTTCCCCCTCGCCAAATTACCAAGACGGGAGACACCCATGAAAAAGGTCGCACCCCAGGCGCTATGCAGCCTCAGTCAAGAATGCACTGATCATCTGGTCACGAATGGATGGTGGTTTTCCAGAGGTAAGCGCACCGAAGCCGGCTTCGGCATCGAAATTGATGCTGGCTGGAAGAACTTTGCTGACCACTGGAATCGATTGCTTCTCGATGAATACATGCGTGACGGCGGGACCTATCGCTACCGGCGCTATGGTGCGTTTGAATATGACGCAGTTGACGGAATTTTTCGGCTCCTGCCCCATGCCCCTTACGAGCAATCGAAAGCCATCAACCACTTGAATGGCGGCTTCAAGCGCTACTTCGAGCCCTTTGAACAATCGTTTATAGATCATCCTGTCTTAAACAAGATTCTGACAGGTTTCTGCAGAATTCTATGTCAAACCGCTGGACATGATCGTTGGGATATTAAGCTCCATCCCTACCGGATTGTTGCACGCGACGGTGTAAACGGCAAACCAGCACCCGAGGGCCTTCATCAGGACGGGGTGGATTTCATCGTTTCTTACATGATCGGGCGGGTTAACGTGACCGGCGGTATGAGCACGATTACTGATGCCTCAAAGCGGTTCCTCGGCGATGTCGAAATGAACCTTCCAACTGATTTTGTGATTTGCAACGATCGCAAGACGTTTCATGATGTATCACCGATCGTGACCGAAAATCCGAAAATGCCGTTCGCATATCGTGACGTCCTTGTCATCGCCTTCGAGAAACTATGAATCAAGTCTTGAACCTAAGCACGTTGCGACCAATAGCGAGATCGCTGTCCATACCTGTGGGAATTCTTGAGGCAGAGTCGGACATATCGGACGCCGCCTGATCAGTCGGATAATCTG
>NZ_JAMYMZ010000102.1:0-5825 GCF_040318825.1 Mesorhizobium sp. M1006 | reverse complement strand
GGCCTCGCATCCAACGCCTCCGTGCAAATCACCAGGCGAAGTGAATCAAAATGCGGTCTCGATTGCCAGGTTTTTCGAGGTGTCCGGCTGATAGCGGGGCTGGCGATCCTCAAGCACACCTTCAAGCTGTCGGACGAGGTGCTGTGCGAGCGCTGGATGGAGAACCGCTACTTCCAGTATCTCACCGGCGAGGAGTTCTTCTGCCATGCGCTGCCGTTCGACCGCTCGTCGATGACGCGCTGGCGCAGCCGCATGGGCGAGGCGGATCATGGCGCTCTTGCAGAAGGCCTCAGCCTTGCGGTCAAGACCGGGGCGATGAAGCCGGCCGACACGCGCCAGGTCATCGTCGGCACCACCGTGCAACCGAAGAACGTGATGTTCCCGACCGACGCCAAGCTCATCCGCCGGGCGCGTGAACGGCTGGTGCGGCTGGCCAAGAAGACGGGTCTGAAGACGGGTCTCGATTTGCGCCAGAGCCATGTGCGGGTCGGCAAGCTGGCGCTTATCAAGCACCAGCGCTATGCCCACGCCAAGCAATTCAACCGGGCCAACAAGGCGCTGCGCAGGCTCAAGACCTATCTCGGCCGGGCCCTTCGTGACATCTCCCGCCAGATCGCCGGCGATGCGGAGCTGGGCGCTCTTCAAATGGCCGCTCCACCAGGCCGCCACCGTTCTCCAGCAACGCCGCCGGCCGAGCAAGGCCTATCGACCGCGTTTGGCTGGCCAATTTTGATTCTTATTGATTTGTGTTGATTCTCCTTCCGTAACGAAGGTCTTCGGGTATGTAATTTGGGTTGGCTCCCTCAATTCGCTGATTTCTTCGCCCGGATCGCCCTTCTGGAAGCGGCCGTTTCTACCCGCGACATCACCATCGCCGAACGGGATGAACAGCTGCGAAGAGAGCGCGCCGAGGCCGCGCTTCGCATCCAGCGCCTGCAGCTGCAGATCATCGCTTCAACCGCAAGGCTTCGGCCGCTCGTCCGAGAATCTGGGCCAGAATGCGGCCTCGAACTCGAAGATCTTGAGACCGATTTCGCCGCAAGCGTGGCCACGCATGGAGAACGGTGTGATCCGGGCCCGCAACTGATAGCGCTGATCGCAGGCAAGCACCGGACGCGTGTGAGGGCGAGGGGAGGTGACTCCCGACGTCTGCTGGATAGCCGGTGGCGGGGTGAATCAGGCGGCACAAAGCAGTCTTGGAAGGGGGCCGAATATGCTTGTCTCAGCGCCTGCGTCGGCACACGTCCAGCCTCCACGGGCGCTATGGTCATGCAGATTTGGACTGCCGATATCAATGGAGAGTTCGCAATAGTCTACGGCCAGAATTTGGCGACCCAGGGCCGAATGGCCCACCCTATTCAAGCCTAAACTGCCTTTTTTTCGCGCCGCTCAACCCCAGCAGAAATACCGGTTTTTGTAGGCGGACACAGGGACGGCGATTCTTCTACAAGTCACGGCCGCTCTGAGTTTATCTCAAAACGAGATAGCGTCGATCCGCAAACTGAATTTGACGTCAATCGCCGCGACGGATCATAGTTCGGACGCACGTTCTTCGCGGTATCTGCTGATAAACACCGACCCCAATAGCGCGAGGCGCCATCCGTTAGTCGGGACATCTTGTGCCACAATGTCATTTACAAGGTCCCGTCTCGCAAACGACACCAATGAAAGCTGAACAATGAGCGAAGCACCACACCTTACGTTCGACTTCGAAAAGCCCGGCATGAGCAAAGGGCATCTTGTTGTGCCAAAAGGCGCCGATTGCGAAGCTCTTTCGCTCCCGGTTTTCAGCCTCAACAAAGGCGAGGGGCCCCGCCTCCTGATCACCGGCGGATGTCACGGTAATGAACTCGAGGGGCCGATTGTTGCGCGACGGCTTATTGAGTGGCTGCCCGAAGCGCAAACCTGTGGAAGGATCATCATCGTACCTGTGCTCAATCCACCGGCCTTGAAGGCATTCACCCGCAACACACCGATTGACGGATTGAACCTCAATCGAGTGTTTCCGGGCCGTGCCAACGGGTCGGTAACCGAACGAATCGCGGATGCGGTTTCCCGCATATTGTTGCCTACTGCGGATACCATATTTGATCTTCACAGCTACGGTCCGGGGTGGGAATTTCCGCTGGTGAATACGACACATCCCATAGCTGATCCCGACCTCATGGCCAAGACGATTAGAATGGCAGAGGCGTTCAAATTACCCATGACGTTGATCTGGGAACACCCAGAAACACCTGGAATGTTCGATACATTGGCCCAAAATCAGGGCAAGGTATTCGTTTGTCCCGAACTCGGTGGCGGCGAAGTTGGCGCCGAAGCCCTTGCAATATACGAAGCTGGAGTACGCAACGGACTCATCGCGCTTGGATTAATCGAAGGAAAATCTGCGAATCTGACGTTTCGTCACCAGAAGTCCACCCAGGCACTTGAAACGCGGCGCTCGTCCGACGAGCTATATTCGCCCGCGCGAGGCATTTTCGAACCTCGCTGTTCGATATTGGATGAAGTTAAGCAGGGAGGTCTCATAGGTATTCTGCACCCGATGGAATCACTGTCGGCCCTTTCCATTGATATCCTTGCGCCTGGCACATCCATCGTCTGCGGAATTCGATCCGGAAGCTATGTCGAAGTCGGCGAATTTATAGCGCTGCTGGGGCGGCCGTTAAACCATTGAAATCTTATCACGGTAAGGAGTTCCGAGCGACCTGCGGGCCGGTTGAGCCGACGCGAATTTCTCGGTTGTCCGACGGCTCTCGGCGTCGGCGCGAGCTTCACGAACTCTCCTCTCTGCCTGCCAAGCACGTGTGATTCCTGCTGGGGCGAGAGTCGCTTGGTGTTGATGCCAGATGGGGTGCCGACTCTCCAAGGACTCCGGCGCATCGCGAAACGCGAAAAATCGCATGTCAAATCGCGAGCACGGCGGGATACGATCTGGCCCGAGCGGATATTGAACGTCGGCATCATCCGGCTTTCGCCCTTTGGCAGCATCAGGATATCCGCTCGGGCGGTTCAGCGACGCCGCCAGGTCTTCGTCGCCGCCAAGTCTTCGGGCCAAAGACCGTGTGCCGCATTCCGGCGCACAGCTGACGGGCTTGTCAGCTGATGCACCAGCGGCGCGGGTAGCAGGCTTTTGCGCGGCAGCACCGACCTTCCAGGTCCAGCACCACAACATCAGCATCGCTAGCAGTGGCCTTGTGGGCAAGCTCTAATGATGAGCACGCGTATACAACAGCGATCGCCAGATCGGTTCTGTCATTGCCACGCTCAGGTCTGGCCGGATGCTGATGCAGGACTCCGGTTTCCGACAGTGCCATCCTTCCTTCCGCCAAGCAATTTTCGGCCAAGGGCAAGCGAGCACCGCACCGGTGACCTTTTGGCATCAGCTGCGCTCGAGTCATCGGCATGGCCGCGCCACCGGCACGTCCAGCACCTCATGCGTCGGACCGGGCCGTTGGTTAGCGTCACCGGAGGGGGTAACGCTTTCAATTACCCACCTGCTCGCTCGCAAACCGCACGCGATTTGACCTGTTGCGCCGCAGGCTTCGTTAGAGTCCGTTTTGAAAATCAGGGATGGGCGTTTCTGCGAATGAGATTGTCGCCCATAGCGACAAGGATCATGGCGTGAGAACGTCGATGCGCTTCTCGTAGTCGCGCACGAGGCGGCGCCATCGGATCATCCAGCCGAAGGTCCGCTCGAGGACCCAGCGTCGGGGCAAGACTTCGAAGCCCTTCTGGTCATCGGATCGACGGATGATCTCAACCACGAAGTTCAGATAGGCGGCCTTGTCCATGAGCTTTAGCCGATCATAGGCGCCGTCGGCGAATAGATGCTTCACCCAGGGCCAGCGCTGGCGGATACCATCCATGATCGCCTGAGCCGGCGCTGTCGGAGATATCGGCCGGCGTCAGGTTGACCATCAACAGCCGCCCATCCGTATCGACTGCGGCATGGCGCTTGCGTCCGACGATCTTCTTTCCGACGTCGTAACCCCTTGTTCCAGCTTGCGCAGCCTTGACAAAATGGCTGTCGATCACCGCCGCCGACGGGCTCACCTCGCGTCCGGCCCGCTCACGATCCAGCATCAGCACCACGTCGTGGATGGTCTGGAACAGAAAGCGCCGCCAACGCGCGAAACCAGCCGTAGACGGTCTGCCAGGCGCCGAAATGGATCGGCAGCATCCGCCAGCCGCAATCCGAGCGCACAAGGTAGCGCACCGCGTTGATCACCTCACGGAAATCAAGCTCGCGCGGACGGCCGCGACGCCCAGACTTGGGCATCAGAGGAGCGATCTGTTCCCACTCCTCATCCGTCACATCGGACGGGTAGTGCTTGGTCTTCTTGGCGATCTCGGCCATCCGGCCACGGCTCTGTTCGGTCCACATCCACAGCTTGAATCACAAACCAGCTTCGCCGAAATCCCAATTTTTCCGATTTTCCAACGGCCTCTTAGGGCAGGCGCCGGCCATCTGAAAACGCGATGGCACCGTCCCGGACATTATATTGGCGAACTCACTGCCAAGTGGACATACTTGGCAGCAGGCAGATTAAACCGCAGCCGTCCGCCAAAGCAGGGCAAAAATTGAGCGAGTGAAGTGCAGATCAAAGACGTCCTTCTCGCGCCCGGCAACGGCGCATTTTTCTATGACGATCAGGAAGCCATTAGGTCCGGCGCAATCCAGGATGGCTTCATTTATGTTGGCGAACCGATAACGCCCGGGTTCAAGTCCATTCGCATTCCAGCATCTTCGCTCAGCGTCGGGCTCGTTCTTACGGACGAGACCGTTGTTTGGGGCGACATGATGAACGTCCAGTACTCTGGTACCGGTGGACGCGATCCTCTGTTCGACACCAATCAAATCTCAGATTTAACGTCAAGCGTGGTCGTGTCGCGGCTTCTGGATGTCGATACGTCTCGTTACCTTGAGGCCTGCGCGAAGGTTCTCGCGCCTCACCAACATGAACGGCTACCTCTCGCGATTGAGTATGGCGTCAGTCAAGCGCTCCTTCGCGCAGCCGCCCATCTTCAGCGCAAGACGATGGCGGAGATCATATGCGCGGAGTTTGGTCTGGAACTGCCGACGCGCCGCGTCCCGATCTACTGCCAGAGCGGTGACGCGCGCGAAATCAACGTCGATAAAATGATCTTGAAAGGCGTGGACATCCTTCCCCATGGCCTGATCAACTCACGGCAGAAATTCGGCGTCGGCGGCCAGACCTTCGTGGAGTTCGTCAAGTGGGTTGCGACGCGCACGCGCGAAATCGGCCGCCCGGGGTATCATCCGGTGCTGCATTTCGATGTGTATGGCTGGATTGGCCAGGAAATCGGCCTGGAGTCGCAACACATCGCCGACTTTATCTGCAGGGTTGCAGATACTGTTCCGGGTTTTACGATCAACATCGAGTCCCCGGCGGACTTTGGTTCTACACAAGCTCAAATTGAGAATTATGCCCGGATCGTATCGATCCTGGATGACCGGGGTTCCAGCGCACGCATTGTCGTGGATGAGAGATGCAATACGCTTGAGGATATCCGGCTCTTTTCCGAAGCGAAGGCCACGCATCTCATTCAAATCAAGACCCCCGATGTCGGCTCATTCGTCGATACGGCGCGCGCAGTTCTCATCTGCAAGGCGAATAAGGTAGGGGCGTATGTCGGGGGAAGCTGCACCGAGACCGAACTATCCGCGCAAGCGTCGGTTCACGTATCCGTGGCAACCCAGGCGGACATGATGCTCGCAAAGCCCGGAATGGGTGTCGACGAGGCATTTTCCATCGTCGGGAACGAACAGAACCGATTGCTCGCGATGCTGAGCCGTCGTC
>NZ_JAMYMZ010000101.1:0-6010 GCF_040318825.1 Mesorhizobium sp. M1006 | reverse complement strand
CGGCGTGTCCGCCGCGCAGCCCCCGTGTTTAGCGGAGCGGCGGACACATGACGGTGCTCAGGCGGCCAAGGCCCTCAGGCTCTCCAGCTGGGAACCAGCCCTACTCTCACCTTTTGGGAGGTTTCCTAAATTGATTTGATTTCGATCACGGAGATCTGCCGACCGATACCAGGTGACGAGCGCGCAGATGCCTACGAATTGTCCACAGCTAATTGGTTGGGCAGTGAAACTGTGGAGGGGCCCGGAGTCAGAGGTTAACGTCATTTTGAATTTCCGTACGAAAGTTGACGTCTAACGCATTAAAATCTATAAATGTATAGCCATTATAAAAATATCGAGGAACTTCAAAAACTACAGCGCCTTCAAAATAAAGTCGCAATTCTGGCATCATTCTGACATCAGAAGACAATAAGCATCTTGTCCTAAGTCGCTGCTGTCAAAATAAGTCACAATCCGTGCAGCATTCCTACAAACGGTCAATGATTCTATCGACGGGTGTCTGTATGTGATTTGCGCTAATATACGCCGTCTGTAGGTAGACGCCGGGCGCTATCGAAATCAGAAAAAGGAATATTGGATGGCAACTCTGCATTATACGTCGGGTGGATCCGCCACCGAAATCGCAACTGCCGGCTTCAATCTGGCTGACGTTCAGTACGCTTCGCAAGTCGACGCGTTGCCGGACGGCATGAAGGGTCTGGTGTACCTCAACGAGCACGAGGGCGTAACTTCATCCTTCATCGAGAAAATGACCCCCTTCCTCGGCAATCCGAATGTGTTCGGATTCTATCTGGTTGACGAGCCCGATCCCACGGGCAGGTGGGGCACCTATGCAACCGCCGAGAACCTGAAGGCGGAATCCGACTGGATCCATGAGCATTTTCCAGGCGCCAAGACCTTCGTCACCATGATGAACATGGGATCCCCGACCAATCCGGATTTTACCAACACCTACAATCCGGCCAACACGCATATCGACTATTTTGGAATAGACCCCTATCCGGTGCGCACGGGAACGGACACGGTCGACTACGACATGATCGACCGAGCCGTGGCTGCAGCGGTGAAGTCGGGCATCCCGATCAGCAACATCGTTCCGGTCTTCCAGGCCTTTGGCGGCGGCAATTGGGAGACTTCCGATGGCGGCAGACAGGTCATGCCCACCACCGAACAGATGCAAACCATGATGGATCATTGGGCCAAGCTGGTTCCGTCACCCGCCTTCGACTATACCTACAAGTGGGGAACGCAGAACGGCGATACCGCGCTTGAAAGCTCCTCGGAACTGCAAGCCGTTTTCCGGGAACACAACACCACTACCGCTGCGGCCTCAGACACCACCAGCAGCGACAACAGTGCTGCTGCGCCCGCGTCCGACGCCGCCACCAGCGATAGCAGCTCGACGGTGACTGCGCCTTCCCATGCCGCAACCGGCGATAGCAGCTCGACTGCGACCGCGCCTTCCCATGCCGCCACCGGCGATAGCACCAGCGATGGCAGCTCGACCGCGACGGCGCCTTCGCACCTCATCGCAAGCGATGGCAGTTCGACTGCGACCGCCGCCGGCGCCACCACGAGCGATGGCAGTTCGACTGCGACCGCCGCCGCCAGCGCCACCACGAGCGATGGCAGCTCGACTGCAACCGCCCCTTCCCATGCCGCCACCGGCGATAGCACCAGCGATGGCAGTTCGACTGCGACCGCCGCCAGCGCCACCACGAGCGATGGCAGCTCGACTGCGACCGCCCCTTCCACCGGCGATAGCACCAGCGATGGCAGCTCGACCGCGACGGCGCCTTCGCACCCCATCGCAAGCGATGGCAGTTCGACTGTGACCGCCGCTTCCCCCTCCGACCGCGGCGGTTTTCACGCTCTGACCGATCTGTTCGGCAGCAACGACACCAGCCATGATACTGCCGGCGACAAGGGAGGCAGCAGCGTTGACCGGGTGCTGGCCGCGTTGAGCCCCGCGCTTTCGTCCGGCTCGGAGCTTGCCGCGACCAGCAGCCCATCCGAGAAAACGGCAACCAGCCTGACCGGCCACGGGTTCGCCCAACTGCTCCAGGGCAACGAAAATGCCGGCGCCGGTGTCCACAAGAGCGCCGTCGCCGACCTGACATCCGGTCACGGCAACGATGCCTTCGACTTCAGCAAGCTTCAGGACAAAGTCCAGCTCGACCACTCCGCGCTTGCCGACCTCAAGTCGGGAGGGCTTTCATTGCATACGTCCCCTACTGTTACGGCCACAGATGACGGTTCCCACCACATCATCTTTGACAGCTCAACCGGGTCGCTCTCTCTCGACAGCGACGCGGTCGGCGGCGCAGCTCAAGCGCAGCTCGCTACCCATCTCCCGTTGCAGCATCACTCCTTGATCTGAAACCGGAGCGGCGGACCTTCAACTCGAGCGTGTCCGCCGCTCCGTCCGTGTTCAATTGCGCCACGGAAGCTTGACTGAGAAAAATGCGATATCGGCAGACAGCAGAGGGATCGAAGTTGGTCGCATTATCGCCAATGCGAATTCCGGATTCACCACACCCTACGAAGTCTCGGCAATTTTCAGCACTGTGTCGATCTCGGCCATCACCGTTGCCGGCAGCGGCCCTTTCTCCAGCGCACCGAGATTGTCCTCGACCTGCTCGGGCCGCGTGAAGCCGGGAACCGGCAGGGCGATTGCCGACTTGGCGAGTATCCAGCCGAGCGCGCCTTGCGCAAGCGTGCGTCCGCCCGAGGTGAGCAGGTCGCGGATTGCCGAGAGCCTTGACAGATAGTCCGGGTTGGCGGCGCCATCCCTGAAAAACACCATCCATTCGGCATTCCCGCCGCGCACATCGTTGGTGGGCAGCCGCATGGCCGGCGTGTATTTGCCGGTGAGCAGCCCCATTGCCAGCGGCAGCCGGCTGAACGAGACGAGGTTCTCGCGCGCCGCAACGGCCATCAGCTCGTTCGCCGGGGTAAACACATTGAAGTCGTTCTCTACGGCGACGAACCCCTCGCGCGGCGCGTAGACGGCAAGCCGTTCGCGGTGATCGGTGCTCCAGCCGAAGCCGCCGATCTTGCCCTCCTGGCGCAACAGGCCGAGCGTATCGAACACCTCGCCGGCGCGCTCGATCGGATACTCGTTGATATGTAGCAGCACGACGTCGATACAATCCCGCTGCAGGCGCTGCCGCGAATTGTCGATCGATGTCCGGATTGCCGCGGCAGAGGCATCCTCGGGTGCGATCTTGCGCGTTTCGGGATCGCCGAAATAACCGACCTTGGTGACGATGACGGCTTCGTCCTTACCCCTCAACGCCCGCCCGAGGATCAGTTCGGCATTGCCGGCGCCATAGGCGGCAGCCGTGTCGAACACCCGCGCGCCGATCTCATAAGCCATCGCCAGCGCGGCTTGCGACCTGATATCGTCGACCTCGCCATAGATTGTCGCCGTCTCACGCCAACGCGCGGGGCCACCCGCCGCCCAGGTGCCGATTCCGATGCGCGGTACCGAGCGGCCATCCCAAAGCATCATCATCTGCATGCCCGGCTCCTCAACGACGCAAGCTGGCGTGGCGGGCACGCTCGCGGATCTCTTCGCGAGAAATGCCGGCATCCGCCAGTGTGCTGTCCCGGGCCTGCCTCAAACTCGCAAGCGTCTGGCGATAGGCAATCCAGCGGGCGAAACGGTATCGAAGTTCATCCAACATGATCGTCTCCTTTGGTACGCAGAATGCCTGCGCGCCTGGGTTGGTCGGAAGCGCAAAACCTCTGCGCCAATCGCATGCGCGATCGAA
This sequence comes from Mesorhizobium sp. M1006, assembly GCF_040318825.1. NCBI lineage: Bacteria > Pseudomonadati > Pseudomonadota > Alphaproteobacteria > Hyphomicrobiales > Phyllobacteriaceae > Mesorhizobium > Mesorhizobium sp. M1006. The sequence goes on along the minus strand of NZ_JAMYMZ010000101.1, from coordinate 2,234 downwards.
AGGGTTCAGTTCGCTTCTTGGCCAGCCGAGGCGCTTGTCCCTGTCCCGCCAGGCAGGATTGTCCAACGCCTCCAATGCCTGCATACTTGCGCACGATGCCCGCTTTGCGCTACAGCCACGGTCGCAAGGAGTTTTTCATTTCTGCAAAATGGATATCGGCTGGGACGATCTGAGGTTGTTTCTCGACGTTGCGCGGCTGGGTGGCTTGAGCGCAGCGACGGGAACCACGCGCCTCAGCGCAGCCACCCTTGGACGACGCGTCACCGCGCTCGAAAAGCAGATCGGCGAACCTCTATTCGTGCGCCAGCAGACCGGCTACCGGCTGACCCCGGTCGGCGAGGAACTGCTGCGGCGCGCCGAAGACGTCGAGGCGGCAATGCAGTCGCTGACCCGCTGGCGCGAGGGAAACCTGCCCGACCGCATTGTCCGCGTCTCGGCCGGGCCATGGACCTCGGCCTTCGTTTCCGCCCATATCGGCGATATCTGGACGGTCGATGACGGCATAAGGGTAGAGCTTGTCACCACCACCGACCGGGTCGACATCGGCCGCCGTGCCGCCGACATCGGCATCCGCAGCGAGCGCCCGACCGAGCAGTGGCTGGCCGGCCGTCAGAGCGGCAAGGTCGCCCACGCCATTTATTCCGGACGTCACCTGATCAACGGCACCGCCGCCGGATTGTTCGTCGGCGTCACCGGTGAAGGCGCAAACATTGCCTCGGCGCGCTGGCTGCAAGCCCATCACGGCGACCGCATCGCCGTACGCGGCAACAACACCCATTCGGTGCGCGAACTGGTGGCCGCCGGCGCCGGCCTTTCGGTCTTTCCGTGCTTCGTCGGTGACGGCGATCCGCGGCTGGTTCGCGTTGCTCAGCCTATCCCCGAACTTGAAACCGACCAATGGATCGTCACCCATCACGAGGAACGTCACTCTCCGCCGGTACGGAAAGTCGCCGACCGGATCGCCGCCTTGATGCGGGCGCACCAGCCACTGTTTCGCGGCGAGACGCCGATCCGGTAAGCCTCAGGCAGATCGGCCGCCAGTGGATCAAGAATCAGATATTTTGGTGGGCCGGACGATGGTACCGCCGCCGTTGAGGACGCCGGAGTGCGGCGCGCTGCTCGTCGAGATCCTTGCCTTGGGCGAAGAGAGCGGTATAAACCGACCAGCACGGGGCCGCCTATCCGGTCACTCGTCCTCCTGCCGGCTCATAGCCGTATGCTTCGCCCTTACGCACCACGCGACCGATGCCCGGCCAGCCAAGGTGCGCGCCGGCGATCCACGTCCCCGCCTCGGCCGCGTCACTGAAAACCTTTAGGCGGGTTGCGCGCGCGGTCAGCTGATCGTCGTCATAGCCCCAACTGAACGCGGGATTGCCGAACTGCAAGGCCGGCACATGAACGATGTCCCCGAAGAATAGGAAACGGTCCTCGTCCGTGTCGAACGTGTAGCCGGTATGACCGGCAGCATGACCGGGCAAGGCGACCGCCCTCAATCGCTCACCCACCTGGTCGCCATTCTGGACAGGCTTCAGCAGGGGCCGGAACTGCGCAAGGTGCGCGTAAGCGAAAAAGCTCTGCACAGCCGCTTCGGGAATTACGATCGCCTTCAAGTTTGGAAAGAGCACTCGGCCGTCGGGGGTCAAAAGTCCGTGCACATGATCCTGATGGGCGTGGGTGAGCGCCAAGACCGTGATCGAAGCCGGGTCGATCTTGGCTTCCGCCATGGCCTGCTCAAGACGCCCCACTGTCGGGGCCCAGCCCCCTCCTCCGCTGTCGATCAGAACGCCGTCAACGCCTGGACCTGCGAGGGCGAAGCAATTGACAGACAGGCGAAGCGCCCCTGCCAACGCAGCTTGCGGCACCGGATTATCCTGCGGGTCCCGCAGAAGGTCCGCCGGCATCTCGATGTAACCGTCCGAGAGCGACCAGACGCGCCACCTTCCCGACGTGCTGCCGAGCACGTTATTAGTTTGCGATGTCACGATCATATGGCCACCTGCCGCAAACGAAAATGGAGGATAGGTTCGATTGTCACTATTTGGCTCTCTGCATCCTCTGCGCAAAAACGTGGGGAAATCGATGAAGATCAATGCGGAAAGCACCCGATCTCGATAGGCCACGGATCGGAAGATGATCGTTGACGGATCTGCTAGTGGATTGATTCCAACGCTTGGTGCCCGCGTTTGACTGCTGCAATGATCTCATCGGGATCTGCTTTCCAGACGAATGGCCGC
>NZ_JAMYMZ010000100.1:0-6770 GCF_040318825.1 Mesorhizobium sp. M1006 | reverse complement strand
CCCGTCGCTTCACCGGCCCAGCAGGGCACAACCCACGCCGGAAACGAACTCAAAACTGGATAGAAACTGGGGGCAACGTCACGGCCGATAAGTCGTCGGCAAAACGGAGCAATTCGTCAGCCCTATCTGGAAAAACTTCCCCAGCGCAAAAGCGCCTAAGAAGATCTTCGCCGATCAGGCGCAGATGTTCCTCGAACTCTACGCCTGACCAGATTGATAGATTTTTATGCCGTTTGCTTTGGCAAATGTTTGAATGGCGTCTCGGCGCGTTGCGGACACCGCGCCGCGCGTTACGAATTTGAGTGCATCAATCTTCGAGGGAGAGGAAAGCATCCTCTGCATGTCATGCTCAGCCTTGTTTTGGGTAAGGCTGCTACGATTGACGCATTGAATGACCGCCCGGCAGCGCGTGCCATCGTCAAGCAACTGACTTCCGAAGATATCGCGCCCGTGGTCGCCCCCGGCTTGCCCATACCAGGCCATCTCGGTCCATCCGGCCCGGACATGATATGCAAAGACGAGCCTCTCGAATTCGGCCCCACAAAATCTTCAAAATGAATTCTTTGCACAAGGCGCGAGACATTCGGCATCGCACACCCCTCAACCCGGCAACTTGGGGCAAATGATCATTTTCTTAATCCCGTTCTCGCGAGCGTAGCGCTTGGTTCGATCCAGGCCCTCGTTCGTTAGACTAGCCAGCCAAACGGGCCGCTACCCCCCACGATCAATCATTGTTGCGCCGATCCTAGCCACTCCGGCGGAACCAGTTTTGTGTTGTCGCGCCACTCCTGAGCAAGCGTCACACCTTCGATCTCGCCCCAGACGTCAAACCCGGCATGATCGAGAACGATCACCTGTAGACGGCCTTTTGCACGCACAACCTCTCTGCCGAGGGCTTCGAACACGGCGCGAACGGCAGAAATATCCACGTCTCGGATGCGCACTGGGACGTCATCAGTGCCCTGATCGAGATTTCGTGGGAAATACACTTGGCTTGGTTGGTCATAAATTAGAAGCGCCGGGACAGGATGATTGCCCTCTTCGAGGAAAAACCGTTGGAGCGCCAGCGTTAATGCAACGTGGTAGGCGAGCCAGTTGGCGCCGCTGCCTATCTCCCAGAGAAAGTCCGAACGGTCCGCATGAATGACACGAATTGTGAGATCGTCGATTAGAAGCTTGATAGGAGCTTCCTTCCATTCTGCGTCGAGCGTTGGGATAATTTGTGCCGCAAAATTCTCTATGATCCGAAGAGCGTTGTTGGTCTGAGCCTTCACTTGCTGCTCAGAATAAATCTTCCGCAACTTTTCAATTTGCTCAGTTAGCTGCTGAACGCGAGCATTGAGCTCGGACGTTTCGTCCGCGCGATCATAAGTGACCAACGCTTGCTCCAGTCTGCCGAGGAAGCGTTCGATGCGGTCGGAGCGATAAATTGCCTTGCTGACTTCATCGGACCTGCGTTCGAGAATAGAAATTTCTTGCCTGATGCCACTCAAACGAGCTGTGGACTCTTCAACGAGCCCGCGCAGCCGAAGTCGCTCTCGATCGAACGTGTCAGAAAGAAGAGGCTGGCTTCGCAGCTCAATTTCTATTCCGGATAGCGCCTCAGTGAGTTGGTCGAGTTTCTCACGGCCGGAGCCTGTCAGTGCGGCGATAGGATCGTCCGTTCGACCGGCAAAGCTGCTCAGCCATGATGCGATACTGAGACGATCGCGCTGAATGCGAATTGCGGCCCCATAGCTAGAGCTGCTCTCGATCAGTTTTTGAACTTCATTGAGACGCTGCCTGTGTTGAGAAACGAGCGCTGCTGCAGCCGACTCTCCCTGACGTAGCTGCTCAAGTTGAACCAAGGTTGGTTCGATGGAGTCGACCGTGGTATTGGCGAGACGCGTATCTGATTGCACCACCTGACGCAAAAGGCGGTCTCGGGCCACTCCTCGGGGACGATGGTGCCTACAGGCAGTAGACCAAATTCGATCGCTTGGCGCATCCACGCTTGTGTTTCAGCTTGCCACGCTCGGACGCCTCGGCGAATGCCCGACAGATCACTGTCTGCTCTGCGCAGTAGCCGTTGAAGCCTGTCAATTTCCCAGCGAGCGGCCAGCATCGCAGGGGTCAAAGCCCCAACAACGTAAGGAAAGATCGCCCGCAGTTTCTCGCGGTGCTCGGTTGTGTCCGCGTTGAAGAATAGCACCATCGGATTGGCGACTATGTATTGCGGTTGGAACATGAAGGCTGTCAGGTCTCTAAAACTGACCCTGGATTGGAAACTTTGTTCAGAGGCATCGGGATCAAGCCGTAGCTGTGACAGTCCAGCAAGGCGGTCGAACATTCGCTTCACTTCATCGACCGTTGCGTTCTTCTGGTCGATGCGGTTCGGAATTTCGATAGCGCCTCCTTCCAGGACGAACATGTCACCAGTCTGCTGCGCATCCCCCGGCTCTCGCCGGGCCAACAATTTCTGTCCATCCAGCGTCTCGATCAAAACGCCAAACCACGCGCAGGCATTTCGGATGGTTCCGACGGGAATTCGACATTTTCCCGATCCCAAACAATAGTCGATGATCGGAATGACAGCGGACTTGCCGGTCTTTGATGCACCGCTAATGACATTGACCATACCTGGTTCGAATTCAACTTCGCGCGGCGCAAAATCGCCTTTGGGCCAGAGGATGAGTTTGAGAATCTGAAAATGCATCAGGGATGAACCTGTAGGATGGAGAAGGCATGATTTGCCGGGACGCGCGCTATCCACCGGCCCAATTTTTCTGCTGCCGGACCGTGTGCTTTTAACCTCTCAGGTGGCTTAGGAAGCTTGACTTCATTCGCGCGCAACGTTGCAGTCGCGTAATCAAGGCTAACGATTTTGCTCGCAACACCCGTGCCGATGGACTCGAGAGTAAAAAGCCGCATCGCGAGGGCGCGATCGTGAAGGGCAAGCAGGTCTTCACGATTTTCTGAAAGATTGGCGACGAACTTCCCTAATCCTGATCCGACCCGCGTGGATGTGACCACTTCCATTGTCTGCGTGTGCATGACGATCGGAAAAACAAGAAACATCAATTCCATATTCGGAAGGCGATCCATGGATTCCTCCTGGAACCCATGAATGAAATTCCAAAGGATCGTCGAACCGAACGCTGGGTTTTGAACCAGCTCAACGGCTGAGAGTCTCTCCGTCATGCCCAATTCTTCCCAAGGATATCTTGATACGACGGATGCCAACCGACACGAAGATCATTCGCCAGATCGTTGTATGCTCCCTCGACGAAGTGATTGGGCAGAGTCCGTCCTTCAAGTGGCATCTGCACGGTAGCACAACGCCTGTAGACCAATCGGCCGCGCTTTTTGGGATCGTGCGCGGCATGAAGGTCCTCGACTTCGTCGCGTACGAGCGAGAAGCGCTGCTGCAAGCCCGCGTCGAACTCATCAAGGCTGTCTTCGACGATGTCACCGTCGGCAGCCCATTTGATCTTGTCGGCAGTCGAGCGCAGACAAGCGCTCACAGCACCGACGATAAGCTCTGGGGTGAGCTCCACCGCTTCGAGCTGGCGGACGAACATTGGTGCCGACGCAATGGTTTTTTCTATGTCCGCCGTACCAGGTGCAGCGGTCGTCGAGTTGAGCAGGCCTGCAAGATTGTGTTTTCGCACAAACGCTTGAAAGCGACGCCGAAACGCTTGCGCATCGACGACTGGCGACTTGCCATCTCGGATTAGGCGTTCGGCGTCCTCCTTGGCACGTCCAATCGCAGCACTGCAAAAGTCATTTACAGCTGACTCGGTAATAGTGGCGCGCAAAATCTCGCGGATTCCATCCAGTGGGTCCGTCTCGGCATCGAACCTAAATTTCTTGATGATTGCAGCGCATGCGGGATCGCCGGCAACCAGGAATCTTTGGAGATGTTCGCCGAATCCCTTTCCTACCGTACTTGGGGTCAGCCAACTCTTGAGTTTGGTGATGATCGCGTTAGCCGCGTCATCCGTGTTTGCCGCGTGAAGGGCTTCGACGATGGGACCAGCTTCCCCGGGAGCCACATAGAGGATGAACTCTGTGTTCCCCGGTTCCAGCCCGTGGGCAGCACATATGTCCACCCAGTTGCCGAAGGTCTTCCAAAGGTCAATTGATTTGTCGGTAATGAGCTTCGGCCGAATTGAGCTCTTGCATTGCTCAAGTGCCACTTGACCCGAAGGACGATGGATAGCGACGTCGTCCATATATTCAAGCGACACCAGCTCTCCATGGGCGGCGCGCAGTAAGTGGTAGCAGAATCGTACTGGCTGCACCGCGTATCCCAGATATTGTCCAGGAGCGGATGTCTTCACCGGTCTTACCATGTCTTCTACGCTCATGTGCCCCGCGGCGGACCTATGCAGTTCCCCGCCCCTACCCTCAGAATTTCAATAAAGTATGCGCTACCCTAACAGGCGGCTTAGTATCGGACGAGCAGCTTGTACTACCGATCTGATCTTATCCACACGGTCGCCACATCCACTAGACAGAGAGGACTCTTAGGTCGCTATTCGCCGTACCGGCGCTCCAGCGCGTTGGCAATTCGCTCGCAAAGCAATTCTGAGGTCACGACTGTGAGGTGGAGACGAAGGCGAACTCCGTGCGTATCAACTAGGGTAGTGACAATACGGCGATCGGAGTACTCGGCGAGGTCGAGTACATCGTTGATGATGAAGTCTGGTGTTTCGCGAAGCCTCTTAGGGCGCTCATCCACCGGGTTCTTCTGCTAATCCAGGTTCAACGCTTGTCAACTGATCGGTGGCCTTCCAGGCAGGCCGAGCCTAATTCGCTGGCCTTCGGCGTAGCTCTCGGCAACGGCTTGAGCGTCGAATAAATGCCGAGTTATTTTGCCATTTTCGACGACCTGGACAATCCATTGGCTGTCAACGTTTTTCAATCGCACGTCATTCGGTTCTCCGGCAACCACCTTCGTCTTCCGTTTCAGCAATCAAGAACGAATGACAGTGGAAGTCCCAAGCCGCTGTACCGCTCTGTAGACAACAACATCCCCCGACGTGATATTCAAATCCAGATTTTCTGACAGCAGGTCGTCGCTACACGACGGCAATCCGTTCGATTCAGTCAGAATGCTCGACGCTCTAGAATGAAGGGCGCCTTGGTCAAGGCGCCCTTCGCATCGGCGGCAGGCTTCGATCCCGGAGGTGCGGACCTAAGCACTTCGGAAGGAGCCGCCGATGAGCCCTTTTTGGGAATCCCGCTTAGCCGACACCGACTGGACGGTCGGGTCTAGCGCATGCAATCGAATACGACGGGCGCTATGGTCTCGTGCGCGACTACGAACGACCCATCGACCTCTCCGAAGCCATGATCCACGTCGCCGTGGGCAGTCTTTTGATGCGCAGAACAGCCATTGAACCAATTCTCAAACGGAATCTTAGCACTCAAATCTCTCTGGTATTTTGCGCTCCCACTACTTGATGATCTCCACCTAAACCTGGAATGTGCCATTTCGGATATGGAAATCACCTTCTTCCGGCCAAATGGTTTCTTATTTGGGCTGCTTCGGCAAGGGCAACGCCAAAGCTGCCCGGCAAACACTTCAGTCGATCACCAGCAATTTGCCGGAACATTCGACCTTCAGTAATCAGGCTGCTTTCAGTGATTTCTATTCCCCAGTTTCCGTCCTTCTAGGCAATCCTCGATAACGGCTGCTCAATGCCCGCTTCGTGAGTATAGCAGCGCCAAACGGACCGCGTTGCGCGAATAACCGCCCATCGTCGCAGGAATTCGGCGTTTTCTCGCTGTCCGCGCACATTTCCCGCAATTTTCTGACAGGAAGTGGGAGAATTCCCGCTCTACGGTGCTCAACGGGATCGGTCGCACACGCTAGAACTACCAACGTATATTTGCAATGAGGATAGCTTTTAGAACAGCTGCGCCTCCGCCAGTTTGCCTAAACCACGCCGCGCGGCAAACTAGCCCCGCCGGGCGAATGCCGGCGGGCATTTTTTACTCGCGGGCCTTCAGTGAACCTCTTGCAACTCGAGTAGCTGTCCCTCGTGGCCCCTGTAGAAAATCTGGACCTGCAAGCCGCCCGTATAATCGTCTACATCGAATGGTTCCACGGTGACTTTACTAACAACAAGGACGCAGACAACGTTTGTTGCGGGCTCCTCAATCGTGACCTCAAACTGAGGTACAGGTGGACTAGACTTTGATTCTCCGGCGGCTTTCATCACAGCGTGGTGGCAGGGGGTCGGGGCCCAGATCTTCACTTCGCGAATGTGGAGGCCGTCTGGAGGTGGCGGTTGCCTGTCAACCCAACCCTTCGCATCACTGAGGTCAATTGTCCCGACATCCTCAGCTAAAGCCGAGATTGACAGAAACCACAGAAAACTCGCGGCGATTGCCGCCTTCGTAAAAAACGTGGACATCAAACTCTCCTCCGCTTTTAGTATTCTGATCATGAGAACCCCCTGCGGTTTTTAAATCCAATTCGCAGGGCGCTTTATTAACTCTTGAAAGCATACCGGCAAACGCCTCTCGAGTTTCACGGAAATGCATGTCTTTAGCCGACGAATTCGCTGGATCGGCACCAATCGCCGTGGAAACCACGGCTTCGGGAGTTTACCGTTGACTTAGTGCGGACAAAGGGATTGGTGAATTGGATTTCACTGGTTTCGTCACGATAAGGCTGTAGTATTGATTGATCCCTAAGCCTGCCTGCAGCAGTCCCTCCATGAAATTCTGATACGCAGCCATGGAAGGAGAAGAAACGCGCATCAGATAGTCGATCCGCC
>NZ_JAMYMZ010000099.1:0-6922 GCF_040318825.1 Mesorhizobium sp. M1006 | reverse complement strand
CTACCCGCTCAAGTCAAAATGGCAGTCGCGCCATCTCAGAACGAGGCGCCCCTCCCGCGAAGCGGGTTCGTGCATTAGGCGCAAACCTGACCCCTGGCTGCGAATTCGAACCCAATACCCCGTCATCCTATGTTCATGATTTGTGCTTGAAACTCGCATAATTGGCAGTGAGGAATTGGGAGCGAAATCTCCCGAAACCGGAACCCACCCCATTCAAGGCCTCAGCTCTGACGAATGGCAGTTCCCATGTGACATGAATTGCCACAACGCGCTTTTCATGCTTGCTAGGCCGATGTCTCGTCCTCGCTTGCTGCCCGAAAAGAATCTTCCGACCTACGCGTACCTGCCTGGCAAACATCCGCATCCGGTACGTGACCCCTTGGGCCATAGCTACCGAAACGATCCCGTGACCGTCCCCCTTGCGGAAGCGTTAGGCTCGGATGTCTTTCGATGGGGAATCGACCTTTTCAACCATGGCTATTACTGGGAAGCCCATGAGGCTTGGGAGTCTCTTTGGCACGCTGCGAAACGAAGCACCCAGCACCGCCTGTTCTTCAAGGGATTGATCCTATTGGCGGCGGCCGGGGTAAAAATACGCGAGGGAAAGCGGGTCGCTGCCGTGCGCCACGCGACAAGAGCTGCCGCGCTTTTTCGTCAGGTGGTGACGGTGCCGAGCCGGCACTTTGAGACTGCACTCGGGATGACACCTGCCGCGCTTGCAGAATATGCCGAAGCGGCCGTAACTTCCCGGGTTTTCTTGCCAGAGCTAAAGCCTGACCAGCCCGAGCCCATTTTCGATTTTATTCTCGCCCCAAAATTGGAGAGTGTCTGATCGGCAACCCTCCGTTCAACCCAGCTTCGCCTGTGGGAAGGCTTGTAAGTAACCCTATTTATAAAAGCCGCTCACCACCGCATGCAGCGCCGTAAAGCAATAAGCGCTGGATCGGCTGCGGAGCCTTGACTTCAGACGAGGCATACCAAGCTTGTTGCCGCCCTGGACGCGCCGACGTGACGCCTCTATTCGCCGGACTACCTGGTCGACAGGGTGAGCGATCGACAACGATGGCGGTGCGGGACCACCCCAAAGTAAGTCAGAAACAATCACCCCAGCGATCAACGACTTCCTGCTTTCTGATGGCCTTGGTGTTTGTTGTAAAACCATCCGCGAGAGGTTCCACAATCCGGCGGCGCGGCGGCTGGTGCGCACGCGGTTCGCCCAATGCCGAATTCCGTCTTTCGCCTGGACCTGGCTGAAAATTCGCTGCGCTGGTTCTTTCATTGCACCGGCAATTCCGCCAGCTATTTCAGCTTCCCGTTTCCGTTGAAACTGAAATCTCTATCCGCGCTGATTGAGACCGTGATGTCGTCAAATTCACGCCTTTGACCCTGAGGCGACCTTCGCCGGCCGATACGCCAATGTCGCCAGTACGCCAAAGAACAGACGCTGGTCGGTAGCCCGCGCCGCTTAGTGGGGACGATAGATCACAGCAGCAGCCTCGAGCGAGCGCGATTGTCGCGGATGTAGACTATGAACAGAAGCAGCTAACGCCCGATGTCGTCCGGCCCAGCCGCGGGATTCGACCATCCGGGTGAGAAGATCGCGGTCGATCCGGATAGGGGGTGCCCTCCGGTGTCACCACGCGCCCTGCCATGGACGCCTGGCACGCGCACACGAGCTCTTTGCGGTGCGATCAGCTCAAAGTTGAAGGGCGAGCGAGTATCGTCGAATCGAGAGGCAATCAAACCGGGCGATCTAACGAAACCGACTTCGATTTGCGGCTGCGAACGGTCGGCTGCTTGATCTAGACCTGCGCTATAAACTCTGGAAATAAATTACCAAAGCGCATTCGTTTTGTGATATGGTGATCTGTTGGCCACAAAAAATCAAGAAAACAAAGGAGGCCGCGATGAAAGATTATTTTTCATTTCAGCTATTCATGAGAATGTCGACTGTGTTGTTTATCGGTACTGCTATCTATGCTATGGCATTTTGGAATACATGGTAGCGTTTAGGTTCAACGCTTAGACTTTCTCGCGACTATTCCCTGACATTTCTCACTCCGCGCCGCAACTACGACGCGGCGGGGAAGCGCATCGCGAACCGAGTGGACCTGCCAGACGATCACTCAGGGAAGAATCCACCCCATGGACTATGTCCGCGGCAGCTCCCGACCTGTGCATACGTTGATGTTGTCCAGACGCTGGCTGGTGAAGCCCAGCCTCGCCAAGCCCCTGCGCACCTCCGGCGTGCCCATGAACAGCTTCCACAGCAGCCCTGTACGATGGTTCTCGATCATCGCGATGATCGGCCCCTGATTGATCGCCAGATAGGTTCGGGAGTACCAGTTGCGATATTCGCAAAACGCGTCGACAAAGCCAAAGCGGCCCCATATGCGGTTTCGCGGCTTGGTCAGGAAACCACGTAGCGCGCACATCGCTTCCGCCGGAGAATAAGGGAAACTCGACAGGGCAGCGGACGGAGTGATCACGCCAAAGTCTCTGTCAGGTGCACTCGCGACGTACCCTCGCGGCCCATGGCTCGCGGTCAGACCCCAGCAATCAGGGCCGTATCCCAAATGGTTATGGGGATTGCGGACGCAATGCCAATAATTGATCTGCGTATGACGGAGGTTCTGTTGCCAGTAGTCGGCGTATCGGTCGCTTAGGCTTCGCGGATCGAGCCCGCAGAAGGAATAGTGCGAAAAGAAAAGCGGACCACCAGAATTCATTCCCAACGGCAGGACGATCCCGTAATGGTCGCGCCCGTTTCGAAAGTCGGGTCCACCCGCAAAGCCTTCATGATAGATCCCCGGATCGATCGGGTGGCGCGCTGATCCCGCCGCCAGCACGAAAGTGAGCAGGCATTCGTTCCAACCCCTGATCGGGCTGTCCATCGCCCAGCCGTGGCTCGGGCTCCAGTGGCACATAAGTTGCCGAGCCCCACGTGTGAACCAGTTCCATTCGGCCTATGACAACAGCGCGTTTACACACTCGCGAAGGCGCGCTTCCTCGGTTGCCATCCCGGCGAAATATTCACGGGCGCAAATCAGACCTTGAAACAGGAAAGTGGTTTCGACCAGATCAGCGCCGTCGTCCTTGCGTCGGAACGGAATTGTCGCACCGGTGCGGCCATTGATGAAATGCGGGAACACGCCGTGATAACGCTGCGAGCTTTCCAGGAAATCCAGCATTCCCTGCAATCGGCTTAATGCTGCCGTGCGATCGATCCATCCGCGTTCAACCGCAACGATGATGGCCAACATACCGAAACCAGAACCACCGATCGCCACGAGATCGTTGGCCGGAGCACCGGTGGTCTTCTGTCGATCTCGGGCAAGGCCGCTGACGGGATGTGCGCCTTCCCAGAAGTACCGGGCCGCTTGCCGTTGCACAACGTCCAGCAGCGCGTCCTCGTCGACTTTGTGAACGTTTGCCGGGAGGTCGGGTGCTTGGAGTGTGCTGGGGATCATCGAGCTGGTTGCTGATTGGCATACAGACCGCCGGACATTGTGCGATGTCAGGTCAAATGCTGCCATAGGATGAATCGGTTGCAATCTAAGGGTTACACAGCAATGGCCAAGGGTCAACCTTCGGCGCTGATTCACATTCTCCCGTTGGGGCGAAGCCTCGCCCTTCTGGTCGAGTAAATGCCCCGGCATTTGCTCGGCCAGAGGGGGAGAGCGCAGCCCGCCCACCGGCTACAGGCGTGCGGGTCAAGGGGTCTGACGGCGGAAAAACGGAAGGTTCGGCCGCCGGCCGAAAGCCGTTTTTTTGACGGCTGGACAAGCGGCTTGCCGCGCCTGCCCCTTGGCGCGCACGCCTGGCGCTGGCAGGCGGAAAGAAAAAGAGGAAAGTGAGCCACGCATTAGGCGCGCGGCTCTCCATCAGACAGGCGCCGAAGCGGCGCACCGAGATCCTCGGCGCAATCTTCTCGCGCCAGCCTTCGCCTATACTACAGCGCTCTTTGGGGGCGCTGTACGGGCAATCCAGCTGGTCCGGCCCGGGATAGAACAATAATCGCCTCCCACGCGGCGAGCGTCATGTGAAGGGGAGGGCGCTTCCAGCAAGGCGGCTTCATAGCTATCGGCCGTGTCCTCGCCTGATAGTTTCGACCTGACTGCGGACGGTCTACTTCCGTGACATTTCGAGACGTTCAAGACCTCGAAGCTAAGCGTCCGCCCATAGCGCTACTTGCTCGTTCCCCTCGATGAGACGAATGGCAACATTTGCGACCCGTTGCGGACGCTCGATCGCAGAAGGCGTACGGTGAGTCCGGCCATTGCCGTTGGGAGGCACGAAGGTCTTGGAAGACCGAAGGCGGGATTGGGGTCTCCCGCCGCAGGAGGCAAGTGAGATGGGTATGGCGTGATCGCGGAAGGTGGCCCGAAGCACGGCACTGGCTTCTCCGGAAATCGCTTGCTAGTGGCGCCAACCTTGCTTGAATTCGTCGATGAACCATCGCTCGACGTCGCCCCGCACGGAAGTACTGCTTCGGAATTTCAAGTGGCCCGGCGACTTCTGCTCAAGCCAAGAAAAGAAATCGGAACATCTCGGATTCTCTGGCTGATCAAGATCCCCGCGCTCTTCAGCCCATTTTGTGCAAAAGTAGCGAACACCCTGTTCTGCTTCCTCCCTGGTCATGAGGGATGACAGGTGATCACCCAAAGGCAAGTCTTCTGCAAGGCGCCAGCGCGAGCGTGCCCGCGTAGCTCACCAATGCTGCGATGCTGAACAGCTGATGAGGTATATGGAGGGATTAAGCTGGCGCCCGCTTTGCGCCTGATTCCGGCCGGTCGCACCTCAATCTCCCTTCCCGAAATCGGTCCGCACCGAAGAGGGCATGCGGGGACGAGATCACCCCATTGCGGTGAAGAGAGCACCCGATAATGCCAAATGCGGACCCGAATGCGTTGACGACAGCACAAACACATGATGTACCAATACCCACCGCCGCCCCGAGCACCCCGACACCGAGCCGTCGGCATGACGGCGACCGATCGTTCCGCCGCGGTCTGGATCGACCAATCGCTGGCCCACGTCGCTGAAGCCATCGGCCGCATGGACGATCGGTTCCTGGCCGAGCACCAGTCCGCCCACGATGAGCCGCGCTCGCCGTCTGTGGACATCATTGCCGCCGTGCTCGAGCGCGAGTGGTGGCGCCGGTAGCCGGTGGGGCGCGACGAATGAAGCGCCGGCCTAGTTCAATCTGGGCGACGCCCTTCAAAGCTGGGACGATCGATCTTCAACAAGCGGTCTGCGGCCTCGACCGCAGTTCGTATCCTGCTGCGCAGCGCGAGATTCTCGGCCAGCATTTCTTCAGTGCGTTGAAGCGCGAGCTCGGTCCGGCGGATGCGCCGCCTGGCATTGGCAACTTCCGATGTCAAAATATCTGCCGCTATCCCGTGGGGTTCCATAGTGTCCATCAGTTTCTAATGCATGGGGGGCGATATCGTTCCCTGATATCGGGCGAAACGGGGTGCCGCCGTTCCTCTATCAGTGATGAGCGCTGCCAAAATGCCCCGGCCGTCTTTGCCGCCGCGACAAAAGGCGAGATGGGCCGAATGACCAATGCGCTCCCTGTCAGTCGAGGCGGAACCGTATCCCGCCCGAGAGTACATTCGCGCGCATGATTCCGACGAACGCGGACCTTTCATCCGCTATTGAGAAACCTTGCATTCGACGGATGCAGTGGTGCTACGCTGCGGAGCCCTGGGGTGTCTCCACGCGGAATTGTTCATCGTGAGCCGATGCCATTGTGCAAGTTTCGCAGCACTCCGGGTGGCTATATCGCCTAAGACAGCATGAAGAAGCGCGCCAACTTCTTGTTCGGTGAGCCTGGGTGCAATTCCTGATTCGGACAGTTGAACGAGAATTGTCTTGGCGGTGCTGCGCCAGAAGGCATCGCGCTGGCGAGGCTTACGCGTTGCTCCCGGCTACGCAGCTTCGCTTGCACCATCATATAAGATAAGCCTAATGTAACCCATGATTCGGCTATTGAGGAGGCACGGCAGCGCCCTCGGGTTGGGCGCTATCTTAGCCGCAGCCTGCACTTAAGGGCAAAGATCGTTCGTATAAGAATTGCCGTGAACAGGCTGGTCAGGGATCAGCAGCACTCTTACCAATCCTTGTAGGTACAAAGCTTATATTAGCCAGAGTGAACGGAAGGTGATTCCGCACGGAAACCGATAGCCGACGGTTGCGTTGCGGATGAATGACGAGGATCAGAACCGACAACATCGCCACCGGCTACGAAGGCAAGCCGCATGACGGGCCGGTGGATGACGAATAGAAGCACTTTGTCTACTGCCCAGTCTGCGGGCAAACGTTCGACGCGCGCGATCTTGGACAGGTGTTCCACCACGCTGAGCCGCAGCACGAGCCGCTTCCGGTCGAGCAATAGTTCAGCTAATCAAGCTCCGGCGGGAAACTGACCTTGAAACCTTCAGCGCGCCAGCGTGATTGGGATTTCGGAGAAAGAGGTAAGGAGAGTGGTCGCCATGACCGTCCTCGCCGCACCCATAGCACAAGGGAGCGCACGATAGCACCGGATCGGATTCGGCCGATCTTGCGATATCGTACGAGGGGAAGGATTTGCTGGGCACCGAAGCTTCTCGTGCCCGGTGCTTCACCTGGACCGCAAAAAAGTCCCGCCGCACTGCCAGGACGGCGGGACCGATCAAGCGCTTTCCACCAGGCGCGGGGATGCGAGGGGGGGCTTTGCCAAGTGAGCGTCGACCGTAAGCGACCCTAAGCGCAACAGCGGCAAAGCGTCTACCAACCGCCGGTGACACGGAGAGGTCAAGTCATCCCGGGTCGCTATCGCTCGCAACCAGACGATAGCGGAAATTGTTGCGGATGTGGTCGTTGAAATAGCGGCCCTTGGCGAACGCGGCCCGGAACGCGGCAAAGGTTTCCGGCGGTA
>NZ_JAMYMZ010000098.1:0-7211 GCF_040318825.1 Mesorhizobium sp. M1006 | reverse complement strand
GCCATGGAAGAGAAGCTGCGCTTCGCCATCCGTGAAGGCGGCCGCACCGTCGGTGCCGGCATCGTCGTCACCATCACAGAGTAATCGCCGGCGCTGCCGGTTGAGATCGGATGCAAAGGGGCGGTCTTCGGGCCGCCCTTTTGATTCTGATATTCTGGCAATGGATTAACCGCATTGCTTCAAATCCTGTTGCAAGCGCCTCTGCCATAACTAGTATAGGTTGCATCGAGGGGGGCTGCCCGAATGGTTCCATGGCGCCGCTTGCATAGTCAGGCATGGTGGTCGCTAGGACTGATCTGCCTGGTGTCGTTGCTTGCCATGGGCCACGCTGCCTTCGCAGCGGATGCAAAGAAATCCACACCGGAAAAATCCGCGCCGGATTTCGGCCCGACGATGCGGTTCGTCGTCGTGCGCAGCAGCGCGCCGGGCTGCGAGCCGACCTGTCCGGAATGGATATCGGCGGAAGGCTCGATAGAAGCCGGCACGCCGGCCCTGTTCAAACGCGCGCTGAAAGCGCTTGGCGGCCGAAAGCTGCCGATCGTCGTCGATTCCCCCGGCGGCAATGTCGAAGCGGCGCTGACACTTGGTCGCCTGATCCGCAAGAACAAGCTCGATATCGCCGTCGGCAAAACCCGCTTCGTCGGCTGTCTGCCAGATGTGAAGAACTGCAAGGAAAACGACGGCAAGAGCGCCCGTTATTTTGGCAATGCTTATGCCGATGGCGCCATCTGCAATTCCGCCTGTCCGCTGATGTTTTCCGGCGGCATCCGGCGCGTGGTAGGCGAATGGGCCTTTCTCGGCGTCCATCAGATCACCACGACCTATATCCGGACGAAATTGCTGTACCGCACCACCTATCGCATGGTGAAGGGCAAGAAGAAGATTCTCAGCACCAAGGTCGTCAGCCGGAAGAACGCCGGCAGCTACAAGACCTATGAGATGAACAAGCCGCTGGAGCGGAAGCTGGCGGCCTATCTGAAGGAGATGGGCGTCGGCCTGGGTGTGCTCGAGACCATGAAAAGCACACCGGCCAGCGGTATCCAGCAATTGGCTCCCTACGACATGCTGCAAATGAATCTCGTCACCAGCCGGGATGCCGTCGACCTGCTGACCGCGCCAACCCTATGCACGTCCGATCCGTTGCCGGCGAGTTGCAGGGAGGTGCCGGCGCCGGCGAATATCACGAAGCCGGCCGGCGAGGTGGTGGCGAAAGCCGAGCCTGCACCCGCAGGGCTCGAAACCCCGCGGCCGAAGGAGGTCGCAGACATGCGCTTCGTTGTGGTTCGCGGCAGCAACCCGCTTTGCAATCCAAACTGCCCGGAATGGATCTCGGCCGAAGGCGCGATTGCGCCTCAGACCCCGCAGAAGCTGCGCCAGTTGCTCGCCATGCTTGGCAACCGACGGCTGCCGGTGGTGGTCAGCTCACAAGGAGGCGACCTGTTCAGTGCTCTGGCGGTGGGGCGACTTATCCACGAAAAGAAGCTCGACATCGCCGTCGCCCGCACCGATTTCGTTGGCTGCGACCCGGGAGAGTGGAGTTGCTTGGCTAAAGAGGGCGCCTATGCCGGCCTGACCGTCGATTCGGGAGCGGTATGCGATTCGGCCTGCGCGCTCATGCTTGCCGGCGGCGTCAGACGGTTTGTCGGTCCGCAAGCGCGGCTCGGCATGTACCTGATGGGACAGCAGCAGATAATTAAGACCTATCTCGAGGACATGGCGATTGGTCCCGGTCTGTTCGCCGCGCTCGAGCAGCGCTCGGTCGAGCGCCAGCTCGAACCAGACCTAATGCTGAAGGTTGGACTGACGACGGGGCCGCAATCGGTGGACGCGCTGACGGGCGCCACCATCTGCAAGTCGTCGCCGAAGCCCGGCAACTGCCGCGTTCTGCCGTCCGCCAGCGCCGAGGCAGAGACGCCGGCGAAGCTTTAGCGCAACCTTGCACTGGCCATCGAGGCAGGTTGAGCGGCGCTCGATGTTTCCGCTATCGTCCAGCGCGGTTGAAGACCAGCATCGGAGGGATCGCGAATGAGCCAGGATGTCCCGACATTGTTTGAATGGGCAGGCGGCACCGAAGCGCTGAACCGCCTGACCCAAACCTTCTACGACAGCGTCTCTCGGGATCCCATCGTCGGGCCGGTGTTCAAGCACATGTCGCCGGATCATCCCGCTCACGTCGCGGCCTTCATCGGCGAAGTTTTCGGTGGACCGAAAACCTACAGCGAAAAGCATGGCGGCCATCGCGAGATGGTGATGCACCGTCTCGGCAAGCATCTGACCGAGGAGCAGCGCCGGCGCTGGATCAACCTTCTCGCCGACGCCGCCGACGAGGTCGGGCTGCCTGACGATCCCGAATTCCGCTCGGCTTTCATGGCCTATGTCGAATGGGGATCGCGGCTGGCCAAGATGAACTCCAACAAGGGCCCGACCTGCGATCCCGAGACCGAACCAATGCCGGCCTGGGATTGGGGGGTGCCGGGCGGCCCATACAAGGCGCCTTCGGGAGACTGACCGGGGCGCAAATCGGTCGAAAAGCCTGCCGCCAGGACCCGATTTGCGGGAAATGGGTGGCGGTGAATGGTTCGGTCCGCCAGGCTGGAACGGTTTGAGGCCGCCGTGGCTGGCGGGGGCCGCGCTGAAAAACCGGAGGCCTGCGATGGGATCGGACAGCAAAGCAAATTCTGACAGCAACCGCGGAATCCGAAATCCGTTTGGCGTCATGGACGTCCCCACTCCCGACGACGAGGAGGTGTCGGCGTTCGCCGCCGGCTTGAAACTGGAGGGAACTCCAAGCGATGAAAATGCCGAGGCATGGGGCACCGACCGCGACCGCGACCGCAACGACACCATCGAAGGCAGCTGGTCCAGCCGATGGAACGGCGGTGCCGATCCCACGATCCCGGGCGATAGCAAGCATAAATGGAAGTCCGGCCGGGGCGAGGTGAAGACGGCGGGAGAGAGGGTTTACCTGCTGTTCGATTGGCATGATGGCGTGCGCAAGGGGCTCATCGATGCGCGGCGCGAGGGTGCGAAAGGGCTGGTTGGAAAATACATCAATCTGACCGACCCGAAAATCGTGCGTCCCTGGGTCGGCTGGATCGTCAGCAATCAACGGATCGACGGGAAATGGCCGGGAGGACGCCTGGACTTTCGAAGATGAAGGCCGGGTAGCGCACGTCGCTCTTTACAGAGGGCGCGGAAGCTTTTAGGAAGCGCCTGCTGCGCCGACATGCGCATACGGGCATAGCTCAGTTGGTAGAGCGGCGGTCTCCAAAACCGCAGGTCGTAGGTTCGAGCCCTGCTGCCCGTGCCATTCTTTGAATGGATACCTAAAACGATTCTTTTGCAGTGCGGCCTTTGAAAACCGGCTTGTGACTTGCCATATAGCATAAGTTGCGGCATAAGGGCCGCATAGCCGGGACGGAACGACTGGATGGTTCCGAGGCGGCGTTTGCGCATAAAGCGGACACTTGCCACTTGCGTGGATCAAGAATCGGTTTTATGTAGACGAAACAGACACGCGACGCGTGGAGCTGGGAAGCCGGCTTTACGCGTCTGATTTGCATGGGCGAAATGATTGCGCTGATTCGGCGCGAACGCACGCTCAAGCGGCACGTCCCGGCCAGCGGGATCATCCAGGAGGCCCGGCCAACGGGTCTTGCAGACAGAGCGGCATATGGCTTCGAAAACCACAAATCCCTTCACCTTTCTCCAGCAGGTTCGCGCGGAGACCGCCAAGGTCACTTGGCCGTCGCGGCGCGAAACGATGATCTCGACGGTGATGGTCCTTGTGTTCGCGGTCATCGCGATGATCTTTTTCTTTACCGCAGACGTGGCCATGGGCTTTGCGGTCGAAAAAATCCTCGGCCTCGGACAGTAAGTCCGGCGATTACGGAGAAGTCTTGAAATGACCGCGCGGTGGTACATCGTCCACGCCTACTCGAACTTTGAAAAGAAGGTCGCCGAGGACATTGAGAACAAGGCCAAGCAGAAGGGCCTGTCCGCCGACATCGAGCAGATCGTGGTGCCGACCGAGAAGGTCGTCGAGATCCGCCGCGGCCGCAAGGTCGATGCCGAGCGCAAGTTCTTTCCGGGCTATGTGCTGCTGAAAGCCAATCTGACCGACGCCGTGTTCTCGCTCGTCAAGAACACGCCGAAGGTCACCGGTTTCCTGGGCGATTCCAAGCCGGTGCCGATCACCGAAGCCGAGGCCCAGCGTATCCTGAACCAGGTTCAGGAAGGCGTCGAGCGGCCGAAGCCGTCGGTGACGTTCGAGATCGGCGAAGCGATCCGCGTTTCGGATGGACCATTCGCGTCGTTCAACGGTTTCGTCCAGGAAGTGGACGAGGAGCGGGCGCGGCTCAAGGTGGAAGTTTCGATCTTCGGGCGCGCCGTGCCGGTCGATCTGGAATTCGGACAGGTCGAGAAGGGCTGATCCGAAATCCCTGCACCGGTTTCGGCGGCAGGGAAGGCGGCGCGGAGATCGCGCGGCCAAAAACGGGTGGGAGGCGAATGCGGCTTTAGCCGGCCGCGCGGACCGCACCACCAGACTGCAACCGCCGGCAAGACCGGCATGAGAAAAGGCAGGAAGAGAGATGGCTAAGAAAATTGCAGGCCAGCTCAAGCTCCAGGTTTCCGCGGGATCGGCCACGCCGTCGCCCCCGATCGGCCCGGCGCTTGGTCAGCGTGGCATCAACATCATGGAGTTCTGCAAGGCGTTCAACGCGCAGACCCAGGAAATGGAAAAGGGCTCGCCGGTTCCGGTCGTCATCACCTACTACCAGGACAAGTCGTTCACCTTCGTCATGAAGACGCCGCCGGTTAGCTACTTCCTGAAGAAGGCTGCCAACCTGAAGTCGGGATCGAAGGAGCCGGGCAAGGTCAAGGCCGGCACGATCGGCCGCGACAAGGTGCGCGCCATCGCCGAGCAGAAGATGAAGGATCTTAACGCAAACGACGTCGAGGCGGCCATGCGCATGGTCGAGGGCTCCGCCCGCTCGATGGGTCTGGAAGTGGTGGGCTGAGATCATGGCAAAGATTGCAAAGCGTGTATCGAAGACCCGCGAAGGCATCGATCCCAACAAGGCTTACGCTTTGGGTGAGGCGCTGAAGCTGCTCAAGGATCGCTCCTCGGTGAAGTTCGACGAGACGATCGAAGTCGCGATGAACCTCGGCGTCGACCCGCGCCATGCCGACCAGATGGTCCGCGGCGTGGTCAACCTGCCGAACGGCACCGGCCGCAGCGTTCGCGTCGCCGTCTTCGCGCGTGGCGACAAGGCCGAGGAGGCCAAGGCCGCCGGCGCCGACATCGTCGGAGCAGAGGATCTGGTCGACATCGTCCAGAAGGGCACGATCGACTTCGACCGCTGCATCGCCACGCCGGACATGATGCCGCTGGTCGGCCGTCTCGGCAAGGTGCTCGGTCCGCGCGGCATGATGCCGAACCCGAAGGTCGGCACCGTCACCACCGACGTTACCGCCGCCGTCAAGGCATCGAAGGGCGGCGCCGTCGAGTTCCGCGTCGAGAAGGCCGGCATCGTTCACGCCGGCGTCGGCAAGGTCTCGTTCGACGTCAAGGCGCTGGAAGAAAACGTCCGCGCCTTCGCTGACGCGGTGACCAGGGCAAAGCCGGCTGGTGCCAAGGGCAACTACGTCAAGAAGGTGTCGGTCACCTCGACGATGGGCCCGGGCCTCAAGCTCGACGTCTCGACGCTCGCTGCGTCCTGATACGAAACAATTGGATCGGCCGCTAAAACGCTGATCCGTGAAAGAATTCCGGGCCTCCGACCTGTCGGCGGCCCGGTACCGGAAGTCGAAAGGCTTCCGGACATCCTGTCCGAGATTGCAGGCGGCCCCCAAACCTTAGGTGATGTGGGCCTTAATTCATGTGGGCCTGCATGAGACGGGTGAAGACCGGACAAAGGAGCCACAAGCTCCAATGAAAGGTTCGAACCGTGTTTGCCTTTTGTCTGCGCACCGTCCGGCTTCCCGGCAGGTGTGGCGAAAGGGGGCAGGATCCTCGAGCGTCGTTCGGGAGATCCGTTACTGGATGGCCCGGCCGGCAAAAGGCAACCGACGCCTGTCCTTCATAGAGGGCAGGGGTCAACTGGAGATAGGCAGTGGACAGAGCGGAAAAACGCGAACTCGTCACGGGCCTGAATGATGCGTTCTCAAGCGCTGGTTCAGTCGTCGTGGCCCACTACGCCGGTATCACCGTCGCGCAAATGAACGACCTTCGGTCGAAAATGCGCGCCGCCGGTGGCACCGTCAAAGTCGCGAAGAACCGTCTCGCCAAAATCGCTCTTCAGGGCACGGACTCCGCATCGATCATCGAGCTGTTCAAGGGACAGACGCTGATCGCCTATTCGGAGGATCCGATTGCGGCGCCGAAGGTCGCGTCCGATTTCGCCAAGGGAAATGACAAGCTCGTCATTCTCGGCGGCGCAATGGGCACCACCTCGCTCAATGCCGACGGTGTAAAGGCACTCGCCACACTTCCGTCGCTCGATGAGCTGCGCGCCAGGCTGGTTGGCATGATCGCCACGCCGGCAACCCGGATCGCCCAGATCGTCAATGCGCCTGCGGCTTCGGTCGCGCGCGTCATCGGCGCTTACGCCCGGAAGGACGAGGCGGCATGAGGCCGTTCCTCGCTATCACAAACACACGTTCGAATCTTATGAAGGAACATTGCAATGGCTGATCTGGCAAAGATCGTAGACGACCTTTCGAAGCTGACCGTCCTCGAAGCGGCCGAGCTGTCGAAGCTTCTTGAAGAAAAGTGGGGCGTTTCCGCCGCTGCTCCGGTGGCGGTTGCCGCTGCCGGCGGCGCTGCGGCCGCTGCTGCTCCGGTCGAGGAAAAGACGGAATTCGACGTCGTCCTCACCGAGGCAGGCGCTCAGAAGATCAACGTCATCAAGGAAGTTCGCGCCATCACCGGTCTTGGCCTCAAGGAAGCCAAGGACCTGGTCGAGGCGGCTCCGAAGCCGGTCAAGGAAGCCGTTTCCAAGGCCGACGCGGACAAGTTCAAGGCCCAGCTGGAAGCAGCCGGCGCCAAGGTCGAACTGAAGTAAGCGTTGAGTACCGGGGGGGCGGGGGGCGGCGGCCCCCCCACCCTTAGGGGGGGAGGGGGGGGGGGGTAAGCGGAGAGGTGGGAAAACAAATTTAAGGGGGGGGCCCAAACGCCCTTACGGAAAAGGGTTTTTTGCGGGTTTTGG
>NZ_JAMYMZ010000097.1:0-7786 GCF_040318825.1 Mesorhizobium sp. M1006 | reverse complement strand
GCGGCCGCGCCAAGGCCTCGCCGTGGCTGGCGGCGTTGATTGCGCGCAAGCCGCCGAAGCTGGCGGCTGTGGCGCTCGCCAACAAGACCGCCCGTATGGCCTGGAAGATGATGATCACCGGCGAGCCGTACCGTTGCGGCCTGGCGGGCAGCCTGACGCCTCCTCGCCGCCCTCAAGGCCGCTTCGCGCCGCCTACGGCGGTGGCCTGCGGCCAGCCCTGACCGCGGCTCAGCACGGCGCTGACATGCCCGGATAGGCCGCAACGGAGGAACACCGAACACAAGCTCTTGCAACGGAAGGAAGATGGCGTGATCGATCGATCCGTGACGCGCGAAACTCCGAGGGATCCATTGGCCAACGAAACCGCTGGCATGATTGGAACGGGCGTCGCGAACCCCACCTTGGCCAGCGGCCGCAAGGAAAACGACGCAAAACAACCGTTGCAGGCAGGGCGCCGTCCACATATGGATCCTGGGGTCTGCGCCGCGTCGCTTCGCTCCTTGCTCCGCCCCAGGATGACGAGGAGCGGGGTCGCTCACTCTGCTGCCTCTTCGATCTTCTCCATATCGTCGTCCGACAGGCCGAAATGGTGGCCGATCTCGTGGATCAGCACATGGGTGACGATGTCGCCCAGCGTTTCCTCGTTCTCGGCCCAGTAGTCGAGGATGGCGCGACGATAGAGGGTGATGCGGTTCGGCCCCTCGCCGGTCTGCGGATTCCAGCGCTCGGCGATGCCGCGCCCCTCGAACAGGCCGAGCAGGTCGAAGGGCGTTTCCAGCGAAAGGTCGTCCATGATCTCGTCGGTCGGGAATTCGGCGATCTGAATGACGATCTCGCCGGTCAACTTGCGAAAGTCCTCCGGCAGATGGGCATAGGCCTCCAGCGCCAGGAGCTCGATTTCCTCCATCGTTGGCGAAAGCTGGTCGTGCCAGATGCGTGTTTGGTAGATGCGAGCCATGCTTTGTCCTTTGATCCCGGCATATAGGCTTTCAGGCCGGACTCGGCAAATGACGCGGCAGATTCAAGGGCGCAATCTGTCATCCGCTCTGGTCTAGGGATGGCCTTTGCGAGATGATGGACGCCGCCATACCCGAAGCCGAACCTCCATCGTTCTGTCAGAGTCGAGTGTTCAAATGCCATTCAGCAACCAATTCGTCAGAAGCGCTGCAATTTGTGGAGTGTTTGGCGCACTGCTTCTTTTGGTGCTGGTGGTCTTGACCAGTTATCTCGGCAGGAATTCCGAGTTGGTCAGCCTGCTTCGGATGCTTGTCGGCGCCATCATAGGCGTCATGATCGTCTGGCTGGTTTTAGGGATGGCCCGGAAGCGGCCGGGTCGATAACTCACGGGCAGTTCCTGTTTCGTGAACGGCCCGCTAAAATCGGGCAGGAATAAATTCCCCATGACTCCGCTTGACTCTTCATCCTCCCTCTGGAATCTATAGGGAACATAACAGGAACAATTGTGAGTGGAAGCTGACCGTCATGGCGACAAGCGCCGTGGCGCGGGAGACTGTTTTTGCCCTGCGCCGCCAGATCGCGAAGATCGAAGGGACCTTGCCCGAGCGCCTGGAGGCGCCGGCCAGTTCGTCGTTTGACGCGGATGTCCCTCGTCAGAGTCTGACACCCTCTCGGCATCCGACACCCGCTCGGAATCTGACCATTGTCCGGCGCGGCCTCGCCGTGGCGCCGCCCGATGCGTTTTTGCGCACCGGCGCCGAGCGCCTCGATGCTGCGCTGAGCGGCGGCCTGCCGAAGGCGGCGGTGAGCGAGTTTCATGGCGCCGCGACCCGCGATGCCGGGGCCGTTGCCGGTTTTGCCTTGTCGCTCGTCAGCCTGATCCTCAGCCAGGGGCCGCGATTGCCGGTGCTGTGGATCGGCACATCCGAGGTTTTCCGCGAGGCCGGCTTTCCCTATGCCAGGGGGCTTCACGCCTTCTTCGGCATCGAGCCGGAGCAATTGCTGTTTTCCGAGGCGCCAGGGCTGCTCGATGCGCTGTGGATCGCCGAGGAGGCTGCCCGGATGACGGCGCTGGCCGCCGTCATCCTCGAAATCCGCGGCAGCCCGCAGCGGCTTGACCTCACCGCGACGCGGCGGCTGCACGCCCGCGCGCAGAGTGCGGGCCGGCCGCTGTTCCTGCTGCGCCAGGCCGGCGAGCCCGAACCGACGGCAGCGCCCGTCCGCCTCATCCTGTCGGCGGCACCGGCGGCAACGCGTAAGACGCTTGCCGGGCCGCTCGCCGGCTCGATCGGCCGGCCCGCCTTCACCGTCGCCATCGGCAAGAGCTGCACGGCCTTGTCCGGAAAATTCACACTGGAGTGGAACCCCGATGAACGCATATTCGAAGAAAGACGGGGCGAGCAAGGAAGGTCTCAGGAATGGGCCCCAGAACGGCCAAAGAATCCTATCCCTGTGGTTTCCGCATCTCGCCGCCGAGAGGATCCTGCGGCAGCGTCTGGGGCGGTCCTGGCGTTCCCGGCCGTCGGATCACCTGCCGCTGGTGATCAGTCACCGCGACCGGAACGCCCAGCGCATCGCCGCCCTCGACGAGCGGGCCGAGGCGCTTAATCTGAAGCGCGGCATGGGCATAGCCGACGCACGCGCCATGCATCCCTCGATCGACATCGTGGAGGCCGATCCGGAGGCCGACCGGCGCCTGCTCGAAGGCCTCGCCGACTGGTGCGACCGCTATACCCCGCTGGTGGCGCTTGACGGGACCGACGGCCTCTATCTCGACGTCACCGGCTGCACCCATCTTTTCGGCGGCGAACGCTCGATGCTGGACGATATCCTGTCGCGTTTTTTCCATCAGGGCTTCGATGTCCGCGCCGGGCTTGCCGCCACGCCTGGTGCTGCCTGGGCGGCGGCGCGGTTTGCTGGCGACCGCATCGTGCCCGATGGTGAGGAGGAAGCGCTTCTCGCGCCCTTGCCGCTGGCGGCGCTGCGCATCGACCCGGAGGTACGCGCCAGCCTCGAAAGCGTCGGCCTGCGCACGGCGGGCGCCGTCATGGCGGCACCGCGCGCGCCGCTGGCCCGCCGCTTCGGCGCATCGCTGCTCTTGCGCCTCGACCAGGCGCTTGGCCGCCTCGAGGAGGCCGTGTCGCCGCGCCTGCCGGTGGCACCGCTTTCGGTCGAGCGTCACCTTGCCGAGCCGATCATGCTGACCGAGGACATCGAGCGGCTGACCGGCATGCTGGCGACCACCTTGAAGAGCGACCTCGAGCGTCGCGGCGAAGGCGCAAGGCGGCTGGCGCTGCTGCTTTTCCGCGTCGATGGCGGCGTCAGCCGCATCGCCGTCGGCACCTCGCGGCCTCTGCGCGAGCCGCGGCTGATCCAGAAATTGTTCCACGAAAGGCTTGCCGCGCTCGAACAGGATATCGACGCCGGCTATGGCTTCGATCTCGTGCGCCTTTCGGTGCTGACCGCCGCCGCCTTCGACATGCAGCAGGCCGACCTTGCCGGCGAGACGAGCGACGACGGTGCCGATATCGCGCTTTTTGCCGACCGCATTCGCGCCCGGCTCGGCGAAGGCGCGGTCTTGAAGCCGGTCGCCGTCGAGAGCCATTTGCCGGAGCGCGCCGTCGCCACCCTTCCCTTCACGGAGGCGCCGCAGAGAAGCTCGCCGCCGAAGCAGCCGGACAAGGCGAAGGACGCTCCCACGACCGTCTTCCAGCCGGAACGGCCGATCCGGCTTTTCCGTTCGCCCGAGCCGATCGAGGTGCCGGCCACCGAAATGCCGGAAGGCCCGCCTTTGAACTTCCGCTGGCGGCGCGCGCTCTACCGGGTCGTGCGCGCCGAAGGGCCGGAGCGCATCGCGCCGGAATGGTGGCGAGGGGCGGCGGGACGAGAAGATGCCCCGACCCGGGATTATTTCCGCATCGAGGATGCCGACGGCCGCCGTTACTGGCTCTATCGCCAGGGCCTTTACGGCGCCTCTCAAGTCCCGCCGCGCTGGTTCATGCATGGGATCTTCGCATGAATGCGCTGACGGCCAACCCCTATGCCGAATTCGGCATCCAGTCGAACTTCTCGTTTCTGCGCGGTGCCTCGAAACCGGAGGAGTTGGTGGTCGCGGCAAAATTCCTGGGGTTTTCGGCGATCGGTCTCGCCGACCGCAACACGGTGGCGGGCGTGGTGCGCGCCTGGCAGCAGGCCAAGGTGGAGGGTGTTTCCTATCATCCCGGCTGCCGCCTGGTTTTTTGCGACGGCACGCCGGACATCCTCGCCTACCCGCAGGACCGCAAGGGCTGGGGGCATCTCTGCCGCATGCTGACACAGGCCAATCTGCGTGACGAGAACGAAAAAGGGGCGACGCTCCTCAAACAGAGCGATCTTCTCGAATGGGGCGATCTCCTGTCGCTCGCCATACTGCCGGATGTGTCGGCGGACGCGGAAACCAGCCTCGCACTCCTTAGCCGGCTCAAGGATCGTTTCGGTGAAAACCTGCGGCTTGCGGTTTCGCCGGATTACCGCGGCAACGACCGCTTCCGTATCGAGCAGGCGGCGGCGATGGCGGATCTGGCCGGCATCCCGTTGATGGCGACCAACGATGTTCTCTACCATACGTCGGAACGGCGCCCGCTGCAGGACGTGCTGACGGCGATCCGCCTCAATGTGCCCGTCGCTGAGGTGGGACTGGAGCTGGCGGCCAATGCCGAGCGTCACTTAAAGCCACCGCTGGAGATGGCACGGCTTTTCCGCAGGCATCCGCAAGCGCTGGCGGAAACGCTGCGTTTTGCCGGCGAGCTGACCTTCTCGCTCAGTGACCTGCAATACAACTATCCCGACGAGCCGACGGAATCGGGTCTTGGGCCGCAGGCCGAACTGGAAAGGCTGGCCAAGGAGGGAGCCGCCATCCGCTACCCCTCGGGCGTGCCCGCTTTTGTGACGCAGCGCATCGAGGAGGAGCTCGCTCTGATCGAGCGCCTGAACTACGCGCGCTATTTCCTGACTGTCCACGACATCGTCAAATTCGCCCGCAGCCAGAACATTCTCTGCCAGGGGCGCGGCTCTGCCGCCAACTCGATCGTCTGCTTCTGCATTGGCATCACCGAAGTCGGCCCGGACAAGATCGAAACGCTTTTCGAGCGCTTCATTTCCGAGGAAAGAAACGAGCCGCCCGACATCGACGTCGATTTCGAGCATGAAAAGCGCGAGGAGGTCATCCAGTACATCTATTCCAAATACAGCACCAAGCGCACCGCGCTGGCCGCCGCCGTCGTCAGCTACCGGGGCCGCTCGGCGATGCGCGAAGTGGCCAAGGCGATGGGCCTGTCGGACGACGTCCGGGGCGCGCTGTCCAGTTCGATCTGGGGCTGGTCGACCTCGGAGCTCGGCGAAAAGGAGACAAAGGCCGGCGGCCTCGATCAGACCGATCCATCGACAAGGCATGTGATCGAATGCGCCAACGAGATCATGGGCTTTCCCCGTCATTTGTCGCAGCATGTCGGCGGTTTTGTCATCACCCGGGACCGGCTCGACGAGATCGTGCCCATCGTCAAGACGGCGATGGACGAGCGCAAGATGGTCGAGTGGGACAAGGACGATCTCGACGCGGTGAAAATCCTTAAAGTGGACGTGCTGGCGCTCGGCATGCTGACCTGCCTGCAGCGCGCCTTCACCCTGCTCCAGGATCATTATCCGCAGGCGCGGGACGCGTACGGCCTGCCCTATGTGCTGGCCACTCTGCCTGCCGAGGACAAGCATGTCTACGACATGATCTGCCGTGCCGACACGATCGGCGTCTTCCAGATCGAATCGCGCGCGCAGATGTCGATGCTGCCGCGGCTGCGGCCGAAAAGCTTTTACGACCTCGTCATCGAGGTGGCGATCGTGCGGCCCGGCCCGATCCAAGGCGACATGGTCCACCCTTATCTGCGCCGCCGGCAAGGCAAGGAAAAACCCGAATATCCCAAGCCGGAACTGGAAAAAATACTCGGCAGGACGCTGGGCGTGCCGCTGTTCCAGGAGCAGGCGATGAAGATCGCCATCGTTGCTGGCGGCTTCAGGCCGGGCGAGGCCGATGAACTGCGCCGCGCCATGGCGACATTCAAGCGCACCGGCACGATCGGCAATTACCGCAAGAGAATGGTCGACGGCATGGTCGCCAAGGGCTACGAAAAAGACTTCGCCGAGCGCTGCTTCAAGCAGATCGAGGGTTTTGGCGAATACGGCTTTCCCGAGAGCCACGCCGCCTCCTTCGCCCTGCTGGTCTATGCCTCCTGCTGGTTCAAGACCTTCTATCCCGACGTGTTCTGCGCCGCGATCCTGAATTCCCAGCCGATGGGGTTTTACCAGCCGGCCCAGCTTGTCCGCGACGCGCATGACCACGGCGTCGAGATCCGCGAGGTCGATGTCAATTTTTCCGGCTGGGATTGCGCCTTGGAGAAATCGCCTTTCGATCCGGATCGTATCCTTGACCGCCATGCCCAGATGCGCGGCGTCATCCGGACCAGCCATGCCGTCCGGCTCGGCTTTCGCCAGGTCAAGGGCCTGTCGAAGGAGCGCATGGAAGCGTTTGTGTCTCGGCGCGGCGCCGGCTATGCATCCGTACGCGACGTCTGGCTGCGCTCGGGCCTCAACGTCGACGAGATCGAAAAACTGGCGCAGGCCGACGCTTTCCGGTCGCTTGGATTGAACCGTCGCGACGCTCTATGGGCGGTCCGCGCGCTCGACGGCAAGAGTGCCGCCGAAAAGCTGCCGCTGTTCGACCAGCCGGCGATCCGCTTGCGCGATCTGGAGCCTGCAACCAGGCTCCCGACAATGCCGCTCGGCGAGCACGTCGTCCACGACTACCGCTCGCTTGGCCTGTCGCTGAAGGCGCACCCGGTCGCCTTCCTGCGTCAAAGGCTGGATCGTTCCGGCGTCACGCCCAATGTGCGGCTCGGCCAGGTGCGGGACGGCCGGCGCGTTTCGGTCGCCGGCCTCGTGCTGGTGCGGCAGCGGCCGGGCAATGGCAAGGCGATTTTCCTGACGCTGGAAGACGAGAATGCGGTCGCCAACATCATTTTCTGGGAAAGGACTTTTGACCGCTTCCGCCCCATCGTCATGGGCGCGCGTCTCATCCGCGTCACCGGCAAGCTGCAATCGGAATCGGACGTCATCCATATCGTCGCCGAGAAGGTCGAGGATCTGACGCCGTGGCTGTCGGTGCTGCTTGAGCAGGCAAGGCCGGCGGACAGACTGTCGAGCAGTGCAGACGAGGCTCAGCCCGGCAGCATCGCGCAAACGGAACTATTGGGAAAGGCAGAGAAGGTCATGCCCAAAGGGCGCAATTTTCAATAGAGGCGCGAAAGATCGCGACGGAGCGGCTCTGAACCGCAGCACTCAGGGCGTTCCACCCAGGCGCGGCGGCGGTGGCATGGCATCATCTATGGTGATGACACGCGCTTCCGATGGCAGCATGATCGGAATGCCGTCCCGCACCGGATAGGCAAGCTTTGCCACCCGCGAGATAAGCTCGCCGCGCTCCGGATCCCAGGCAAGCGGCCCCTTGGTCAGCGGGCAGGCCAAGAGTTCCAGCAGCTTGGGGTCGACAGTCCTGTTCCCGTCACGTCCATCCGCCATTTGGTTTGTCCTTCCACAGGGCAATCGGGTTAAGGTTTCGAGCGCGAACTTCCTTCTCCTCTTGTGGGAGAAGGTGGCCGAGCGAAGCTCGGTCGGATGAGGGGTGTTCCAGCTTGGCACCGACGACACTCCGTCCAGCACCCCTCAACCGTCTTGGCGCTGCGCGCCAATCCACCTTCTCCCACAAGGAGGGCTTTGCATGAAGGGTGTGCTTAACCTGATT
>NZ_JAMYMZ010000096.1:0-8284 GCF_040318825.1 Mesorhizobium sp. M1006 | reverse complement strand
ACTTCATCGACATTCTGGAAAGGCTGCTCAAGGTCAAGGCAATCCGCCACAACGAGCCGATGCAGGCGAGCGACGTCGAGAAGACTTACGCCGACATGACCGCGCTGGAGCGGGATTTCGGCTTCCGGCCTAGCGTTTCGATAGAGGACGGGCTGAAGAAGTTTGTCGACTGGTACCGGCCGTACTCGAAGTAGTGATTTGCAAGTGAGGCGTTGTTCAGTGAAGCGGTTCTCCCAAACGAAACCCTCGCGGCAAAAACGCGTGCGGCCTCGTCACAACCTAATCGGGATCTCGGGTTCACCGATGCACCGATGCCGATTGTGTCGAAAACATTCGCCGCTCGCCGAAGTGGCGCGCCTGATGGCCGACGCCGGGCTGATCTTATCCTGTCGTTCATTTCGCCATTCAGCGCGGCGAGATCAAGAATTTCACCGGCGTCGATTCACCCTATGAGGTGCCGGAGAAGCCCGAAATCCATCTCAAGACCCTCGGCAGATCGGCCGAGGAGATGGTGGACGCCCTGGAACACTGGCTGAACGAGCGGGACATTGCCGAAGACCAATATGACAGCGGCGGCGGTATCTGACGACGAAGCGATGCTAGCCGTCTTCGAGCACCTTGCCTTGGCGGCAGGGCGCGAGGTGATGCGCGTCTTTCGTTCCGGCTGTGCGGTCGACAGCAAGTCGGACAGTTCGCCAGTGACGGAGGCGGATCGCGAGAGCGAGAAGATCATCCTTGCCGGGCTGCGCGTCGCATTTCCAGAGATTCCATGCGTGGCAGAGGAGGAAGCTTCGGCCGGCATCATGGCACCGGATCTCGGCGACGCCTTTTTCCTGATCGATCCGCTCGACGGCACCAAGGAGTTCGTCAACCGGCGGACCGATTTCACTGTCAACATCGCGCTGGTTCGCCATGGCGTGCCTGAGATCGGCGTCGTCTTCGCGCCTTGCACCGGCCGCTTCTTTTCCGGCCGGCCGGGCAAAGCGGAAACGATCGAGATCAATGACGACTACGAGATCGTCGATCGCCAGCCGATTTCGGCAAGGGCC
This sequence comes from Mesorhizobium sp. M1006, assembly GCF_040318825.1. Classification (NCBI taxonomy): domain Bacteria; kingdom Pseudomonadati; phylum Pseudomonadota; class Alphaproteobacteria; order Hyphomicrobiales; family Phyllobacteriaceae; genus Mesorhizobium; species Mesorhizobium sp. M1006. Next base: position 7,235 of record NZ_JAMYMZ010000096.1, on the reverse strand, counting down.
GGTATGGTGCCGCTGACCGTCGTTGCCAGCCGCTCCCACAACACGCCGGAAACCGACGCCTATATCCGCGCGCTGGGCGCTGCCGAGATCGTCTCGGTCGGCTCGTCGCTGAAATTCTGCCTCGTCGCCGGCGCCGAAGCGGACGTGTATCCACGCTTCGGCCGCACCATGGAATGGGATACTGCCGCAGGTGACGCGGTGCTACGCGCGGCCGGCGGCATGACGCGCACGCTGGATGGTGAGCCGCTCGTCTACGGCAAGCGCAACCAGAGTGACGACGATGATTTCGCTAACCCGCATTTCGTCGCCAGCGGCAAGGCTGCTCAATCCCCATAGACCTTGGTTGCGCAAACCAAAGGACCGCGTAAGACCTGACCGGCGTTCTTCGGATGCACGACCTATCGCCTCCGGTAAGCGCAGTTCCAGACCGGCGTGAAAGCGCAGGCTGTGACGGTGTGACAGTAACTGCTGGCCGCGATCAGAGCTTCTCGGATCGATGATCGAATAGGGAAATTGGCTGTCGGAATGTGCAGCGTGACGCGATCCGCGATGCGCTTGCCCACAGTAGCGATGATCGCCACCAAGGATGGCGTCGGGAACGTCGCGCTCTCAATCCGAATTGTGTTGCTCGGGCCGTTCGGCGATAAAGAGAGTATCGGGGAGAAGCCCAAGACGCTCGCGATCGGCGGCAGGTATACGGTCTGAATCTATTCGAGCGACCGTAAAACCCACGTCCTCGATACGTTCCTTGATATCGGGTCCGTAGGCTCGCACGTGATCTGATCCGCCGAAGCGCTCGTCGCGCTCGCTCCGTGACATGGATGGCGTCGCTTCGAGCGTTTGGCGATAGATAAGCGGTACTTGGATCCAGACCTGTCCTCGAGGCTTAAGGGATGACCAAACTTGCCGAAAAGCATGCCGATCGTCAGGTACGTGCTCCATGACATGACACAAGACGACAATATCGAGATCGCTGATGCCGTTCATGTTCATCAGGTCAACCTGCACGGTATCGGGGCCGTACCGTCCGGGCTCGATATCGCCTTTAATGAGGTTGCCCGCCTGAGATAGTCTCTTTGAAAGCCCCTTCTCGCTCGGCGCAATCTGGAGAATTCTAAGCGGTCCCGCCGGAAGCCCGAGAAGCTTACGGTCTAGAGCACAAATCAAAAACCGCTCACGATCCAGGGCATGACAAAGCGGGCAAATAAGTGTGTATCCCCCGAAACGGTAAAAAGCCGCCACACCGCGATCGCAGGCATTGCAGTGATGGGCCTTCCTCGTCGGGAGGAGTGTCAGGGTGAGGGCCCTCAGCCAATCTCCGTACGAATCAAGTTTGCGTGTGACCCGCCGCGTCGTGATACGATCAGCATAGCTGCGAAAAAGAGATAGAAGTCGGCTTCCTCGAGCGTTGTTCCACGATGGTTTCAGCATGTCGGCCTTCTAAGGTTTTTGACCCGAGGACCGATAATTAGCGCCACCTCATATAACGTCGAGTCAGCGGAGCAGCAGGAGATTCGCCCTGTCATGGCATCGACCGTGATATCGATCAGACCGGCGATCTCAGCCAGCAACTCGTCGAGCCCCGGTCAAGTCCAGACCCAAGCCGATCTCCAATCCCAATACAGGATCGGCAATCTCACAGATCGCGGCCACTCCCGAAAGGTATCCGGAAACGCCGCTTACCGATCACATATGCTCGGGGTCTGTAAACAACAGGGTTACGGTCCCCATCCAGCCTGCGGCAAGCGAGGCGCAGCCACCAACTCGGTCGGTTGGCGTGGCCGATTCCGTTGGTGCCCCTTCCGGTCGACGCTCCCCGGACCTTCACACGGTGTGCCATATACCGATACACTTGAACGGCTATACGAGCGAGTGATGGCGTTCCACATCAAAAATCCCGAGACCGACGCACTGGCCCGCCGGCTCGCCGCACTTAAGAGGACTGGTTTGACAGAGGCCGTCCATGCCGCGCTCAAGCATGAGCTTGAGCGCGAACAGGCTAGAGCGTCCCTCGTAGAGATCGGCGTCAGGTTCTGCCGTGATCTGCGAGCCCGGGGCAAGCCTGATCACGGCAGGCCCGCCGACAAGGCGTTTCGCGACAGCCTGTATGACTGATGTTCATCGACGCCTCGGCCCTGACGGCGCTGATGACCAACGAGGATGATGCGCGCGAACTCCTGGCAGGGACCCGGCGCGGCTGAACGGTGTTGAACCGGACTTTACTTGGCTGGCCACGGTCCAGATTGGATCACGTTCAAGAACCTAAAGTGCGGCGGGCTTGCTTCGGATGGTTAAAGCCAGGAGCGCCTCCGAAAGTCGTTTCTTCGCCCGCTCCACCCCGTTCTCGTCGATTGCCTCAACATCGAGGAACAAGTCGAGACCAGTCGCATGCTCGCTGATGACCTGAGGGCGCTGGGCGAGTTCACCCAGGAGGCCCTCGACTTCGTAGGGGACAACCTCCCGGCTGATCCCCTTCATGGCTATCGGTGCCAATGGACGCGCCCGGACAAGGTCGCGCACGAGCGCGTAAGTCTCATAGCTGAGGCAGATGCCGCCGGGCTCGGCAATCGACTGCAGCCGGGCCGCCAAGTTCGCCTCGGCTCCAATGATCGTGTAGTCCATCCGATCATCGGAACCGAAGTTCCCAACATTGCAATAGCCCGTATTGATGCCCATGCGAGCTCGGAAGGGCCGTTCAACTCCGCGGTCATGCCACACCCTGTTCAACTGCTCCAGCCGACGCTGCATGTCGACAGCCATGCGCAAGCAGGCTCTCGCGTCTTCCTCGACGCCTTGCGTCTCGGGGTCTCCGAAGAACACAAGAAGCGCATCGCCGATGAACTTATCGACGGTGCCGCCGTGTTTGAGCGCGATCGTCGACATCTCGGTGAAGTACTCGTTGAGGAGAAGCGTCAGGTCCTCGGGCTGGAGCCGTTCCACGATCGCGGTGAAATCCTTGACGTCGGAGAAAAAGATTGTGAGCTTCTTGCGCTCGGTTGCGATGGTGACGTCCTTCTGGCCGCTGAAGATGCTTTTGTAGATTTGAGGCGAAAGGTATTTGGCGATCTTCAATGAAATCGCGGCCAGGAAGTCGTTTGCCTCCGAAAGCTCCTTGTTGATGCCCTGAATCAACGCGGACTGCCGACGCTGCAGGAGAATGAACGTCAGGCCCGCCGCCGCCGCGAAACCGAAATACAGGAGCAGATACTTGAAGGTCAGCACGTTCGCAGCAATAGGCTGATTGACTGATATCTCCTGGATCCCTCGGACATCCCCCACCTTCCAGTCCGTCTTGGGGCTGTCCGGGTGTGAGTTATGGCAGGTCACGCACACTTGTCCCATAACAACAGGGGCCGCGGCGCGGACCTGCCGGTCAAACAGTGAGCCCGAGACTTCGATGATCGGCTCCTTCGGGTTGGCGCGCAAAGCCAAGATTGCATTCCGCTCGAACGCATCGAGCTGGTGGGGCGCGCGGCCTTTGAAAGGCAGATCCGAGACGAACCGATATTTGACCGAGCCGTCATGAGCGCTGATGCGCTTGCCGAGTTCGATCGAGAGGGTTGCTGGAATAGGGATCGCGCCTGGCACGTCCCGGTAGTTGTGCGTCGCAGTTACGGCACCGTTAGCTTGCAGCACGCGTCCCACGACGTCGCTGCCGTAAAATCCGCGCATTTCGTCGATGATGCGGCTGATTTCGCTGGCTTGCCTGCGCAGCATCCGTTCCGATAAGTCTCGGAGGTCGAGCCAGGCTGCGACGGGCAGACCGATAAGGCCGATGACCACTGCCGCCACCAGGAGCGGTCCCATGGTGCGCTGCTGACGCGCAATCTGTTCACCCAGTCCAGCCATTGTGCAGGCGCCCGGCCGTCTTAGTATGTGAACTATAGCTCATTCCCGGCACGGTACCAGAGTCAGTCTTGGCTCGATGAAAACACGTCAGCCCTGCAACGTCGGACCGACCTCGAGCGGTTGTTGCGAAGCCCCGACCGCTCACAGCGGATTTCGCATTCTGGCGCTGGACGGGCAATGAATCAGTGAAGGGGATGTCGCAAAGTCGATTGTGGCCCGGAATGCGCTCCGCGATAACCGCTCAGGGGTCAAAAAAAATTCACCTCTGACAAGGTTGGGGCTTCTGCGGTCGGAGAGCGCATCGGAGAAGAAAGTGTCCCGCGAAACGTCTCCGCGCGTTGGTCGCACTATGGAATGGGACACCGCGGCGGGGTGACGCGCGCTGCCGGCAGCATGACGCGCACCTGAATGGTGCGCCGCTCGCCTGCGGTAAGCGCAACCTAAGCGAAGACGAGGATTTCGCCAATTCGCATTTCATTGCCAGCGGCAACGCTGCCACGGCCGCTTAGGCATCATAATGAACTCCAATCCCGTCCCGGCTCGTCGCCCCCAATGACGACGTCGCGGATGCGACGCCTGAGTGAGGCACTCGTTTTCAGGCGAACGCTCGTGGCGGGGAGTAACCATCCGGTGTGGATCGTGGCAGCGGCGCTTTCGCGTGTTAGACTGCTTGCATGGAGATCGACACCGACAAGATCGACGATGCCGTTCTGGGCCTGCTTTGGCTGACGCTGCATGAAGGGGCGCGCGCCTGGAAGGGGTTGGATTGGAATGCTCTGGATCGCTTGCACGAGAAGGGGCTGATCGCGAATCCGGCAAACAAGGCGAAGTCGGTGGTTCTGACAGATGAAGGACTGCGGCGTGCTGAGGAGCTATTCCGAACCCTGTTCACTCGCCCGGCGCCCTGAGCCAGAGCGCTGGACGGGCGCCTGCGAGCTGATAGCGCACATGGCTGAATTTCGATAACGGCGGCGCGCTGACCGCAGGCGGGACGCGCAGTGCTCTCGCCGTGGCGGACAAATTCGTCTTCGTCACCTAGGCCAACGGGGGCATCCTGTCTTTTAAGGCAGTGGCAGAGAACACCGTAGCCGCGAGATGCTTCTCCCGGCGGAATGGGCGCTCCGGGCCGAGTTGCAGCCAGCAGCGGGTCGGCGCCGCTGCTGACACATGGGATGTTAGTGGGGCAGATTGCCATTGGCGATGCGAAATCTCTATGGCTGCGGATTTCCGAAGGCAGGTTTCTCAAGCACCAGCACATGACTGCCAAGAGGCGATGTGTGAGTGCTCTTGACTTGGAATCCCTCGTCAGAAAGCGTTTCGATGAATTCGCCATCCGTTCCAGGCGGAACGCGGGCAACGACGTTTGAGGTGCGCCTCACAATATTGGAAAGCACCCTTCGCGCCTTGCCCGGGCCGATGTTGCGCTGCATGTGCTGATAGACGGCCAGCAGCAGGACGATATCGTATTTCGGTAGAAGGATATTGCCGAGGCGCCGGCTGCCGAGATTCAGGCGATCGAACCGGGCATGCACCGGGGAGCCACTCAACAACATCTTTGCAGTCTCGATATGCGGCTTGGCAATGTCGATCCCATGGATCGAGCTGGGTTTCAGCTTGGATATCTCATAGGCGACAACACCCATATTGCAGCCAACATCGAGAATGGATTTTCCGGCGTAGTCGACCTTTGCGGAGAATAGCCCGTCAAGTCTGTCGTCCCACGTTCCGGCAAAACCCCTTTTGAATCTTGACCACCACAAATCATCAGCTCCTTTGAGAAGAGCCCCCTTGCGCGCCTCCTACCACGAGAGAATTAACGGTCGATACCCGTTCAACTGGAATTGATGACATTGACGAACCAAGGCAGGGACGTGTGCGGCCGCCTCACAACCCCATCACCTTGAGTGCCGCGGGAACCGGATAGCGGTTGCCGTCATAGCGCAGCCGGTAGGTCCGCTTCACAGACTTGGCGGGATGGGACTGGCATTCGCCATTCTGGTCGGGGAAGGGATTATCGGTATTCGACCGCTCAACCGCGGTGATATCGTGATAGCCATGATGGCTCGCCGGGCTTATCACCAGGCTGACTTGGCTGGAATGAAAGTATCCGGCGCAACTACCATCGCTATCGCCGCTATGGCCGGCCACCACGAGGCCGTCGAGCACCACGCGTAGCGTATCGCCGGTGATAGCGTAGAGCCGCAGGTCGGTTTCAGTGAACGGAGCGGTCAGCGAATGGTGCGCCATTTCGATGCGCAGGCCGAATGCGCTGACATCGGGAGCCAGTGCGTAACGGCCGGTGTCGAATTCCACCTTTTCAATGACAATCAAGTCATCGGTCATCAGACCGGGCTGGAGCAGGCGCTGGCGCACACGCAGCGTATTCGTGTCGACGACCAGAAGCTCGATATCGCCGACATGCAGGTGGTCGCCGTTAGCCCTGTCAATCAGCGGCACTGCGACCAACAGCAGGTCATCATGGGCGGGCCAAATCTTGCAAATCAGACCGAATGGCGCATCGCTCTCCGGGAGCGTTGCAGCGATGCTCGTATGGGGTGCAAGCGTGAACGAGGCGCCGTCGGCGCTCTTTCGGGCCTCTGGATAGGCCTGCTGCAGCAGGGCGGCAGCGTCGCCGCAATCGCCCGCCCCGGCGCGGGCGGGCGACAGGCTGGCGAGGGCGGCGCCGAGCAACAGGACAGGCAACACTATTCGCATGGAATTCTCGCCTCGCAGGGCCAGGTTTGGCCAGTGACTTCTACGCGAGATTGGTGGCGGCGCACAGGGTGCAGGGAAGTGACGGCTAGCTCCACCCGCTGCGTTCGGACCATAGGTATCCTGGAAAGTCGTAAAGTTCGAGCTCGCTTAGGGACGGCGATCATGAGAACGCCGCCCGAGCGGAAGCCCATTCGAAATGGTGCCCTGGTTCGGTCCACTGTCCCTCGTCTCCCGGCAACGGTAGCCAATTGACGTCGAAATGTTCCCCAAGCGTCCAGCTCTCCTGGTCGAAAAAATGGCACCGGAAGAGATCGACGACGCGTGCCGCCCGACGGAGATATGCACGCTCGCCCGTGACGTCATGCCAGGCAAGGAAGGATTCCAGCATGTGCATGTGAGGGTTCGAATACCGCACCCCCTTCCAGCCGGGGGTCTCGAGGAAGCCGTTCAGGCTGACGTCCTCGAGATGGGTGTCGATGAAATGGAACGTCTGTTGTGCCAGCTGCAGGGCCTCCTGATGGCCGCATCGTGAGCATGGGCAAGCGCCAGGAGCACGCAGGAATGATCGTAGGCGTCCTCCGTCGGGTCGATACCCTCCGGCGAAGGCCGCCTTGCGAGAGGACGGCACGGTAGCGAGGCTGCGCTCTTAAGGTCGCCCTTACGAGCGAAGT
>NZ_JAMYMZ010000095.1:0-8567 GCF_040318825.1 Mesorhizobium sp. M1006 | reverse complement strand
CGCTCAGCGGCAGCGCAAGATCGTTCATGGTGGGTGTGGTCTCCGGGAAATGGTTCGGATCGGCTTAAGCAACCAAATCCTACGTTTTTCAACGGCTTGCGCCACATCCACCAACCCCCATGAATTTTTCAGGCTAGGATCCGGACCCATAAAGGGATTCCACTGACGGTGGTTTTATGAGTCACGGTCTCCAAAGGGAGGCCACAGATGAATCGCGATTATTTCTGGCTGACGGAGGGAGCAGGTTTCGCGGCCGCAGGCGCTGCTGCCAACCGACACGCGCGGCAAGCCAAGAGTATGACCGCCGAGCGATTGGCGGCATCGTCCATGTCCTCAAGTCCGGCGGCCGCTGGGTCGATGCCCCGCAAGTCTACGGGCCGAGAAAGACGCTCTACAATCGCTTTGTCCGATGGGCTGCCAAAGGCGTTTGGGTCGACATCTTCCACGCCCTGGCCTCGGCTGGCGGTCCTCCGGCTGAGGTCCTGATCGACCTCTTCGGCCGTGAAGGCGCATCGCTGCGCTTCTGGCGGCACAGGGGGGAGCAAAATCAGGCGATCGGCCGGTCGCGCGGTGGGCGAACCACGAAGATCCACGCCCTGACCGATGGCCTGTGCCGCCCGATCGCTTTCCTCTTGACCGGTGGCCAGGTCGCCGATTGCAGCGCCGGAGATTTGCTTCTGGAGCAGATGCCCAAGAGCCCGATCCTGCACGCCGACAAGGACTATGATACCAATGCCATTCGCCACAGGTCTAGGCTAAAGCGGCGATGCCGAACATTCCGCCGAAGCCAACCGGCGCTGGAAGAACTGCTTCTCCCCGTTCCTCTACCGTGATCGCAACGCCATCGAGCGCATGTTCGGACGGCTCAAGGATTTGCGCCGCATCGCCACCAGATACGATCGATCGGCCACGAACTTCCTCGCTGCCGTCTGCCTAGCCGCTACGGTCAGTTACTGGCTGTGACAGTTGTCCTCGACAAACAGAAGCGAACTTGCGCCCTGAAGCAGGGTGATCGCTTCAGAAACGGTGCGAAGGAGTATGTCACTCGCCGGCTCGATGTCGTGGATGAGGCCGGCGGCCTCACCAATCATGATCGCGGCTATTGTGGGATCGCCGCTTGCCCACGCTTCCCGGTAGGCAGCGGACTGCGCGTCAATGTCGGCAAGGAGATGGGCCTCATTGCCGTGCCAGGCTTCCGTAAAAGCATTCTTCCGAACGCGCAGTGAAAACCGCGATGGCCAATCCAGGCGGCGCGCTAGGTCCATCACCGAGGTTCGAACCGTGTCGTCTCCGGTCGCGGCAAGGGCAGCCTGGTGCAGATTTGGATGAACGAGAGCCTCCAACGAGGCCCAGAAACGTGATCCCATCACGACGCCATCAGCGCCAAGCATCAGCGCCGCTGCAAGCCCACGACCATCGGCGATGCCACCGGCCGCGCAGATGAGCGTGTCCGGCGCCCGTCGCCGTACCAAGTTCGCGACCTCCGGAACAAATGTGAATGTCGCTCGCTTCTCACCGTGACCGCCGGCTTCCGCGCCTTGGGCGACGACGATGTCGGCTCCGGCATCAAGAGCGCGGCGCGCGTCGTCGAGGCTCTGGACCTGGCAGATCAAGGGGACCCCGGCGGCCCGTATCGCCGGCGAAAAAGGCGCCGGGTCGCCAAAGGATAGGAAAATCGCACTTGGTCGCCGCTCCAAGGCCTTATCGAGTAGGCGCGGGTTCCTGGCGAGTGACCAAGTTATGAAGCCGCAGCCGACAGGTCGGTTGCCAGATCGCTCGAACTCTCGCGTCAGCCAATCAGCGTCGCCATAGCCGCCGCCGATAAGCCCAAGCCCTCCGGCTGTACTGACCGCACCTGCGAGTTCCCCGCCCGATGCGAATGCCATCGGCGCGCTGATGATCGGATGCTGCAGTTTAAGCCGATCAGTGAGACGGGTTACGATGCGCATCATCACTCCAACAGATTGCCTTGAGTATCGCAGGTTCGGTTGATCCTATCGAGCCCCGCTCAGCGCCCGCGACTAACGGCAACCAGAGCCGCCAGCGCAGTCGACCGACGGTTATGAGTCCGGACCCTAACACTACTTTGGCACTTTAGGCTCTGGGATATTCGCAAGGAGCATGTCACAGCGAGGACATCGTCGGGGTGGAGGTCGTGCGAAGATGTCGAGGATCGCTTGCCTGATGGCCGGCATGCTTGGCTGTGGTGGCGGTCCCGAGACTCTTTTTTTTCCGTCCCGCTGCTTTGAGGCGGCGGGATTGAAGGAAGGCGTAGGCGATCATCGTCATCAACGCATGTCGATGTAATCCCGTCCAGGATCTACCTTCGAAGTGGTCGAGCCCAAGCTCTTCCTTGAGCTGCTGGTGGGCCTGTTCACAGATCCACCTGGCCTTGATCGTGGCAGCGAGCGTCTTGATGGTGGCATCGGCCGGCAGGTTCGACACATAGTATTTTTGCTCCCCGGTCGGCCGCCGCTCGCCGACGAGCCAAACCTCGTCGCCAGGCATGCATTGCATACGGTTATCGAGCATCCGGTGCTTATGGCCATCCGCAACACGGACACGACGGGCCGCGAAGAGACAGGTCAGCCGACCTTTGGTGCCCCGCCGCCAGCTGACCTTTTGCCATTTCCCTTCGGCCAACAACGTTTCAGCCGAGACCGGGGGCTGATCAGGGATGTGGTATTTGCGGGGCTTTCCGGCCTTCGCGACGGGGAAGATCAGGGCAACGTCGGCGGGATAGACGTTCTGGCGTCGCGACAGACCCACTGCCCACAGCAGACCGCGCTCACTCAAAGCCTGACGGAAGGGTCCGCTGGAGCCGTACCCTGAATCGGCAAGCACACAGCCAAAACGCGCACCGGAGGCGATGACGCGGTCGACCTCCTCGATTGCAATCTCCGGCTTTGTCAGAGCAGTCTGTCTATCCTTCGGCACACGAGCCCGCGCCATACGTTCAGGATCATCTGTCCAGCTCTCGGGCAGGAATAGCCGCAGGCCCACCATCACCTGCACCTCGCGCGACGCCAAGGTTACCGAGACCAGCGACTGACAATTGGCAGTCTTTCCGAGCGACGAGGCATATTGTGGCGCGACGCCAACCGAGTGACGTCCCTTCTTGGGCAACGCCGTATCATCGATGACAAGAAAACCCGCCTCATCGCCAACCAGGCCATCTGCCTTCTTCAGCAGGGCAGCCTCGAGTGGAGCACTGTCCCAAACTCCGGCAGCGACGAAATGATGAAGCTGATCGTAGCCGACCTCGCCAGCGCGCGCCGCCATCGGCTGAACGCTCTTGCGGTCTCCTGGACCAATCAAACCCGCGACATAGAGAGGACACATCCGCGCCCGCGTCTTGTGCCCTAGCGCCGCGACAAACGGCGCAAGCCAGCGCGCCAGATCAGCTTGCCAGTTCCCATCCATGGCCGGCCCCTCCAAAAGCCGACCTCCTATGAATCACCGAAGACGCCTCTTGGGAATCCTGAAAGTGCTCGCCCGCCAAAATCTGCCAAAGCAGTGCTAAACTAACCCATCAGCAAACTTACGACCGGGCTTTGAGCCCGTCACCGATCGATCCAATGGCGCTGCGGTTACCTGGACCGACCTGAAAACCAGCCTGTCACAGCCTTAGCTTCAGTCCATCCAGCAATGCGGCACGAAGCAGATTTCAAGATCATGCGCGGCGTGAGATCTGCGTGGCCATCATCCTGAACCTCGTAGGCGCCAAATGGGCCTCGGCACATGAGGTCACTAACACTCTCGGTCTCTTTAGCCGCAGGCGGCAGTGAGCTCGGCTCAGCGCTCGTAATCCTTATCATTTGAGCGCTGGGTCTTGCGGTCCTGCTCTTCCGACTGCCGTGCCTTCTGTTTGTTGGCGTCCTTCTGCTTGGCTGCCACCTTCTCCTGCTCGGTGCCGGTGCGCGGCTGCTCCGGCTCGCGGGGATCGTCCCGAGTTGGAAGGTCTCCCCCTCGCGGCTCGCGCTCGGGGATAGGCTCGCCACCGCCACCACCACGACGCTGCTGCTGCCGCTCGAATTGCAGCCGCGCGAGACGGTCGTGCATCTTGTCGTTCACCTCTTCACGATACTGTTCGAACTGACCTTGATGCGCCGGCGGCAGCGTCTCGCGCATGTTGTCGAGAGCCTGATTGACGCGGGCCATCTGACGCCGCATTTCCAAGGGGGTCTGCGCCATGTCCAAATCTCCTATCAGTGCATTCAATTCTCTCATACCGGGATGGGACAGAAAAGACTTCTGCCCCGATTGATCAGCTCCGCGACCCGCGCCAGGACCTGGCTGCCCTTCCCCTGTCCCATCGCCACGGAACCGCAGAAAATTGTTGCCGATCGACTCCGCTGCCGTGAGAGCCTGTCCGACTATGCCCGCAGTCCGCATCGTCGTCACAGTCTTTTGCCATGCGGCAGCGATTGCATCGCCGTTCACGACAAGCGATTGCATATCGAAACGGCGTTGCCGCTTGGCCTCCACTCTCTCGATTGTCCTGGCGCTGACCTGATAGCGCGGATCGCTCTGTGCACGGCTGTAGGCTCCGGCATGCTCCTTCGTGAATGGCCGCGTCATCGCATGATCCATGCGCCGCGTCGCCACCATCGCAATGCCGTTCTCGCGTGCTTTTTCCGCAAAAGTCTCGCGCCAGGCTGCGAGATCAGGCTTGTAGAATTTCAGGCGCTCGCCGTCGGCTGACCGTGCCTGCACCATCGCGTGGATATGGACGTGCTTGGTGTCCTTGTGATGCGCCAGGACAGAACTTGTATCCTGGCGCGCGCTCCTCGAGCACGGAGCGCGCCGCGGCCATCACGGCGTTGGCATCGGTGCCGGCTCTTGCCGAGAAAAGCAGGTGATAGGCATTGCGGCGCTCACGCCCCGAAAACTGCGGGCGCCATTGTTCATAGATCGAAGCCGCCGCCTTGGTGGAGCTTTTCACAGCAGGCACAGGCTCGCCATTTGCGTGGCGGATGTGGCTGTGGGTGCGGATGAACTTCTGCAGGAAATATTTCGCTTTGGGTTCACGGCTCACGGCCGCCGTTACCTCTGCCTTGGCGACCACCCCCGCCTCGCCCATGGCTTCAGACAGGCGCGCTTCGATCTTGTCGAGCGCCTTGCTGCGCGAATTTTTTTCCCGACCGCCGGCGAGCACCTTGGCAAGCGGTCCGGCCCGCTCATCGGTATGCGCGTAAACCTCCACCGTCTGTCCATCCTGCGCATAGATGAACGGTTTTGCCCCGAAGGCCTTGCTCAGCGCCTCGCTCAAGGCGGCATCGGTCACCTCGCTAGCGAGATCGAAGCGAACCTCGATAAAATTGGTGTTTTCCAAGGGCGGTTCGAACGTCTCGCAAAACGATTCCAGGAACGCCTTTCTTGCGGCACCTGTCGCAAGCACCTGCCCGTCCTCGTCGAAAATCTCGATGTCGTGTTTCTCGCCTTTTTCGTCCTCGCGCTTCCCGATGTAATTGAGCAGCCGGGCGGCAGCTTCCTTGGTCGATGGCGGATTGGGCATGACCTTGAACACGGCAGGCTGCGCGCCCGCCGCATAGCCTGCCCGTGCCGCCACGGCCCGCGCCTGATAGCCCGTCCGCGCCGCTCGTGCCGTACCGCTCGGACGAACAGCACCACGACCACCGCCGCCGCGCCGCTTCCAGTCTTCCTCCTCCTCTTCCGGCCGGAAACCGGCGAGCGTGACGCCATAGATCATGATCGGCGCGCTAGCGGCCTTGGGCGAACTCGCAGCAGCAGTGGACTTCGGTGCCCTGCTGGACATGGAGCTCCCCGCCGCCCCCAATCCTCCCGGCGACGAACGATGGGCGCTCCTGCCGCCACCTGCCGTCGAGCCGCCTCCTTGCCCGAGGCGTCCGCCGCCACCGGTCCGCTCATAGCTCTTCATCGCCTGGAATTCACCGACCTCGCGTCGGGCGCCCGTGACGGACTTGTCGTCGTCCAGCTCCTCACGCTTCACGCCGGACTCGCCTCGAAGATAGCGTTCGATTTCGGCCGCGTAGCCAGCAAGACGACCGCTCATGGCCTGGCCACCCTCGCCTTGCGTGACCCGCCAGTCATCGCCTTCAGTTCCTCGCGAAACTGCCGCACCAGGTTGCCCACGGCGACCAGCGCCTGTTCAAGATCCTCATCGTGGGCAACACGGCCGTCATTTATCGCGCGCACGGCCTGATTGAAATTGACGCCGACGCGCCGCAGCTGATCGGTCATGTCCACGATCGCCGGCCGCAACGCCTCTGACGCGATAGGCAGATACCCGGCCTCTGCCCGCACAAGACGCCGCACGACCTCGCTGACGGTAACGCCGTCCCGCTCCGCAATGGCTTTAAGGTTGGCCAGCTCGTCAGCCGAAAATCGGATGTGCGTCACCTCGCCGTAGCGCCGTGACGCGTTCTGTACCGCTGCTTTCTGGGCGCCTGCATCCATCTCTCAAGCCCGCTTGCGGGCGCTAAGGCCCGACAGGGCCGCGCCGCCTATTTTGTGTGTATCACAAAATAGGCTATCCTGCCAAGAAAAGGACAAAGCCGACGTTCCTTTCTCACCAGCCCAGTTGTCAACCGCAGCGGGCCGGTCGCGATGTGTTTCCATCGTGACTTGATGTAGTGTGTCTATGATGCGTTGAGGACTGATGCGTAGTCGGAAATGCGTAGTCGGAAATGCGCAGTCGATGGGCCACCGGACCTATTCCTTCGCTGCAGATAGCAGCTGCGCAAAAACCGCACCGTGAACGAGCTCTTATTGGTGCGCGCCTGGGTTGCCAAACCAGTCTTCCCCGTTGACTATGTCACCATGTCTCTACCGTGATATTGTTCCATGTTGACTTGTTCCATGTTAACATGGAAACAAGGAGACAACGCCGGAACGAGGCCCCCATGATCATCTCCGCTGCGATCCCCAAGGGCGGCACTGGCAAATCGACGATGCTGCGCGCCCTCGCATCCGTCGCGCTGCATCGGGGCTATTCGGTCACTCTTATCGACGGAGACCGGCGGCAGAACATGCACCGCTGGTTCCAGATGCTGGGCGAGGCTGGCAATCGTCCTGACAGGCTCACGATGGTGAGCGCGATGACGCCGCAGGAAATCCTTCGCGCAGCAGCCACTCACAACGGTGAGCGCTCGGTCGTCTTGATCGATACGGAAGGCACCACAAACGATAACCTGATGGCCGGGCTCTTCGCCGCCGATATTGTCGTCGTGCCGATCTATTTTGCGCTGGATGATGTGACCGCCGCCATCCAGATCACCGACCACTACATCCCGCTGGCGGTCGAGAGCCGGGGTAGACCGCTGCCTGCGATATTCGTGCTGACCAAGCAGACCATCATCGATAGCAGGGCGCGAGCCCTGACCGAACTGCGCGCCATCATCCAGGCCAATGGCACGCCCATTGCAGAACATGTCCTGCACAATCGTGTTGCCTACCGCGACCTTCAGACCGGGCAGACCCTTTACAGCCATGGGGTGCCTGATGCGAAGGCGATTGCCGAGAGCGAAGGGGTCTTCGACGACCTTCTGCAAACCTTCATCGAAGCCACAAGGAACGCGGCATGAGTGAAGAAACCGCACCGAAACCCGGTGACGACAAGAAAGCCCGCATGATGAAGGCGATTTCCACGCAGCCGCCGGCACTGCCGAGCATGTTCATTTCATCGCCGAAGATCGAGGCGCAGAAGCTGGAGCCGAATGTCGGATCGGCGATGTCGCAGACGCCCGAGCCGGCATCGGGTGCAAGCCCTGACTTTCGCAAGCTGCTGCGGCAGGGTCAGAAAAAGGATCCGATAGCCGGCAAGAAGATTCGCGACGAGGAGATGATCCGCTGCGGGTATTACCTGACGGCTGCGGAGCAGCGCCATTTCAAGCTGCTGGCGATCAGCAACGGCCACAGCATGACCGAACTGCTGCGAAAGGCTGTGCAGGATTATATCCGCATTCATAAGCACAAACTGCCGAAGGAATAATCGGCGGTTTTGAGTCGCTCTCGCATGCCGTGACGGGTGATGTTCGTGGCTCTTTTGCAACGTGCAAAAAAAGGGCCCGCGACGGAGTGTTCCGTCGCGGGCCCTGAGATGTTTGCCTACTTGGATTGGTTGAGGTGTTTCAGCATCTGGCCGAAGATTGTGTCTCGCACCGGACGCCCGCTGGCTGCCGCTTTGTCGCCGACCAGCTTTGCCGCCAGTTTGGGCGACAACGGCATGAAGTCGTAGCCGTGTGCGATGGCTGCATGGCGAAGATCGTCAAGCGCTTCGAACGCGCGATCGCGGGTGCCAAGCCAAAGACGGGGCTCGTCGGTTTCTTCGTGCGGGAACGCTTGCAGGAAGTAGGTCCGAAGCGGTAGGTCGTAGCCGATGACAGCGTCTGGATCGGAGTGGCCCTTTCCGATGACGGTGCCAGTGACAGTGATAGTATAGCGGCTCATTGCAACCTCCTTTTGCCGGTGGGGAGCCCGGGGCCCCAGAGGGGGGGGCCCGGGGGGGGGGGGGGGGGGGGTGGAGGCGGGAGGGGGTGTTTTTTTTGGACCCCCCCCGGGGGGGGGGGGGGGAGGAGACAAAT
>NZ_JAMYMZ010000094.1:0-8833 GCF_040318825.1 Mesorhizobium sp. M1006 | reverse complement strand
GCCTGATCAGACCAGATACCGTTCCCGATTCGAAGGCCATCCGTCGAAAGCGCTCGCGTCAACGTGCAGCGAAAATAGCGCTTACCGTGCAAGAGATTGCCAGCCTGGCCGACGCCATCGATTTCCTCAACGAGTGGCCAGGAAACCGCAGAGACTTGATCCACGAAGCCGCCCTCAAGGCGTGCTATGATGCATACGACGAGCGAATACCTGTAAGCGCAGCGCGCAATGCCTTTTTCGGCTTTGCGAAACGGGCCGCTATATTGGAAGATGCAACCTCCGCGATGCAGTGGCTCGCTGCCTGCAAGTCGGGCAGTGGAAAAGTGAAAGTGTAGGCATACGCGAAATGTGCGAGGCTGGCGCGGGTAGCACGCCAAGGAGGGCACTGTGTCGAGATTTCACAGTTCGCCGAAAGCAAAAGCTTCTCAAAATCAACAGCAAAACGGCAGATCTCGCGCAACCCCCATCATAACCAGACCCACTGCACTCGGTCGCTAGGCTAGTGCCAAGTCCAGCGACGAAGATGCAGCGGAACCATTCGGCTGGCAAAGAAGTGCGACCGAGGCCTGTTGCCGTAGAGGAGGCGGAGAGATGATCGGCTTGAGCAGATTTGAGCGGCCAATGGTTGTTAAGGTTAGCCGTCACAGATCGGAGCGTATCGTGTTCGACGTCAATGACGCGGCCGCTATCTTGCTCCGTGATCTTAGTCGTCGGACCGAGAAACGGAAGATACCGATGGACGCCTGTCGGCAAGTATTGCGTGGCGAGGCTCATCCACCAGCTGCACGAAGAGCTTTCGTCGCAGCCGCGCTCGAAGCAAAAATCCTGCGCAGTGACTAAAAAATGAAGCCGCGCGATATCGGTTGGCTATGCCCAGGTTCGAGCACGCCGTTCGGCTTCAGCGTCGAGCAGCCGTTTGCCGCGAAGAGCGGCACGGCGATATATTGACGGAAAGGAGAAGGGAGTTCGCGCGGCTTGTGCCCCGGAGCGGGTCTCCACACAGACGGCGCAGCAACTGGCTTCGCAGGATCGGCCTCGGATGATAGGCAGGCCGCTGGTCGCTTCCAGCACGACCCGGCAAAGCCGACGGCGCCGAGGTCGAGTTCTCGATGAAGACTTCGATGAGTCGGACCGGATTGTCCTGCATCACCTAAACGTCTAGGCACTCGGGAAAGAGTGTCGCTTGCCGGCGATCCTCGCCCTCGACAAACCGATTCATCCCATGTCGGCTCTTCTGAGCCTTGTCCACCGAGAGCGGGATTAGCCCGACCGGCCTTGGCCTGCACTGGCCGCAGCTCGATGCCGATGTGGATGTGCCGGCGCTGCTGCAAGGTGTGTTCGGCTCCAAGCGTTGCCAACGTGCCAAGAGAATCGCGGGCTCCCGCTGTTGGCCGGCCTCGTGCCAAAGTTCCTCGATGACATGGGCATGGTCGCAACCAATGCCTCCGCTCGCGCGCGAACACATCCGTGAAAGTTGATGCAATCAGTCAACAAACGTGATAGCGGCGTCCCCGCCTGCACTGATGGGTGCAATAAGCCTTTCAGATTGACGGAGATCAGGGGAATGGGGTTAACCCGACGCTTGGACGAACACGGCGATCGTCCGGCGCTGATCTTTCCCGGCCGCACGCCGATCACCTACCGCGATCTTGCGCTACGTGTCACAGCGGTGGCAGCCGAGTTCGGACCGGAGAAAAAGCTGGTCGCGGTAGCAGCCGAGCCGACGGAACACGCGGTCATCTCCTATCTGGCAGCCATGCACGGCAGGCACGCCGTCGCATTGATCCCGCCCTGCAACGCATCGGCTCTGGACGACTTCGTCGCCGACTATTCGCCCGAAATCATCTGCAGACGCGTAGACGCCCGCTGGCGCTGCCGCGCGGAAGCCGGGAAGTCCTGCATCCCGATCTCGCGGTGCTGCTCGGTACCTCCGGCAGCACCGGCAAGAGCCGGTATGAACAGTTTGCGCGCGGATCTTTCGACAAGTCATTGCTCCACGAGCCGAAACGCTTGTGGAAAAGAAGCGCGGCGCTCGGGAGGACGAATGAAGCGATATTACAAGGTCGTTCGTCCTATTGGCCATCTTGGGCTGGCTGACGTGGCGGCTCTGTGGTCGCATGACAGCAGCCGGCCACTTGGGTGTGTTGGCCGCCGCGACAGCAAATATCGCAGCGGCCGGTCCACCCGCCGAGCAAGTCATATTCTTCCACCATGTAGCTCTTGATCTTCAGCCAACTGCCGTGCCGCCAACCGGCTTCCATGGATGCAGGTCAATTCACGATTTGCTGAAACGCGCTGTTTCCGCCCGGGTGGAGCTAGCCTGTCAGTTTAGTGAAGTCGTGGCGCCGCGCGCGAACATGTGCCAGCAAATTCGTTTCGTTTACGACCCCTGATTGAAAGAGATTCAGCGTGGTCGAGGCCAGAATCTGACCGTCTATCGAAGTGCTGTACCATTTAGCGTCGGCGGTTATCTGGTCGACAACCCGCTGGCAAATCGCCCGATCTTTAGGTCTAAGGAACTGACTTTTCGGCGCTCGTAGCATCTCGATGCCTTTAAAGGGGAGTCACTTGTCTCCCAAGCGACACCCATGCGTGGGTCTCCCGAGAATGGATACTAAACGCATCCAGGCCATTCGTTTGAGTGGTACGATGCGGGGCGTTGGCATCGGTGACGTGGTTGCGATCACGGCCGCGGTACGGAGGCGGTCACCGACGACCGTATCAGTGATACAACGCACTTCCTTAGCGGGCGGCCCAGCAGCTTGGGTTAGGGGGCGGCCGCTGGGCCTGACCAGCGAGCGTTCGGGAATGCTCGACTGGCTGGTTGGTATTTTAGATAAATCTAATATAATCGAACCATGCGAACGAAGTACGCGGCGGTAAGAAAGTGGCTGGCGTCCGATTCACTTAGCGGCGCTTTTGCCTTGGGTTCTGGCGAGCTTTCGGACGGGTTTGCAGCCAATTTTGCAGATCGCCGATCTGTTACCCACAGGGACTTTTTCCTCGTCAACAAATCGTCACGATCGCCCTCAGCGGTCGCTCGGCTATGCATCGCAGCTATGGCGTAGTCGGCTCTGTTGGTTCGATAGTCTTCTTTTTGGACAGTCATCGTTTGCTCCCAGTTTCATAGCCCCTCTTTTGCCCTGGCGGGGAGATTAACTGCCGGTGCATTACGCGAGTCAATCGATGAAACGACCACTCCGCAGTCGCGAGGGCGGGGAGCAACCCGACAACTTTTAACGTTGGAACGGCTTACAGACTGCAACACAGCCGCCCTTTCGTCGGGCTGCGCTGATCGCGTTCATGTTGCCCTTCAGCTCGCCGGTCTTGGCTTCACGTACCTTGATGTCGTGTTGTCGCATCATGCTGCCAACCGGCAAGCCAAGCCAAAACACGCCGTCCACGTCACGGCGGGCGGTTCTGTCTTGTACGGCCATTATCGGCGCGAGGTCGGAACTCGTTCGGTAAAGTTCGGCTTCCAACTGGCTGCAGGACTTGCCCGCGTATACGCTGGACGAAACCAGCATGGGCTTGATGTCGGCTGGGCGAGTAGCGCAGCCCGACAAAACGCTGATGGCTACAAACGCACGTAACTTGATTCATGCTTCCCCCCAAAATGCCCGCGGCGAGCAGGCGCTGAGGGCAGGACGAAGTCTATGTGCTTGACGGCATGCGGAATATATTCCTATTCTGCGGGATGCCGCACCCTCGCCGACACGAAGCCGTTTCCGAATATCACCTCGCCAAAATTGAACGACAGGCGTGGCGCCTTGTCTCTGTCGGTCGGGGCGACGCTTTTGGACCTCAAAGTGTCCGCTGCCGACCTCGGCCTGCGGGTTGGTGAACCCGTTGAAATCATCGTTGATCTGATCGCCGCACAAAGCCTTCAGATCATCGGCAGCATCACGGTGTCATCCGGGGTGGCGCACAACGAGAGCAACACGGTCAACCCGGCAGTGGCGGGCGGGCTGGGCTACATGAGCGTTGGGCTGACCGTCACGCCGACCCAGAACGATGTCACGTTTGGCACGAGCCTGCTGGTTCGGCTCAACATCGCTGCCGGCGTCGGTGCGAATGCCTGTTCGTGCTCGGCTGGGCTGTCCAGAAGGCCAAGTCACGCCTGACCTACATCGGCGGGGCTCTCCAATCTGCGGCCATGGTGGCGGAGGATGCGCACCCGAAGCTTAACATCGACCCGTTCTTCCGCATTGCGGCCAGCGGCGTCACCAACGACTATGCTGGCAACCCCCTGATCGGAGCATCGGCTGGCGGGTTTCCTCCTGTTCTGGTCAACGCGCCGGCAGGCTC
This sequence comes from Mesorhizobium sp. M1006, assembly GCF_040318825.1. Taxonomy (NCBI): domain Bacteria; kingdom Pseudomonadati; phylum Pseudomonadota; class Alphaproteobacteria; order Hyphomicrobiales; family Phyllobacteriaceae; genus Mesorhizobium; species Mesorhizobium sp. M1006. The sequence continues at coordinate 4,525 of NZ_JAMYMZ010000094.1, read as the reverse complement.
GCCCTTCGGCACCAGGCCATCAAGCTGCCGGCCGGCCACGCTGCACGACATCAAGACGCCCGTAGCCGAAGCAGGGTTGACGGTGGGAGAAACTGTCTGGTGTATCATCGCCTTCATGGCGGGGAGTGCCCAGTCCATCCAGTTCATCCACTACATTCCGGTGTCGTCCGGGGTGACCCAGACCGTTCAGATAACCAAAACGGTCAATGGCCTGACGTATATTTCGCTGCCCATCGTGGTCACCCAGAACGACGTTACCTACGGCCTTAATCACCAGCTCCGCATCCTTCCGACAGGGGCCTTGGCCGCGGATGCCTACCTTCCCGGCTGGGCCATCCAGAAGGCACCGGGCCGGCTGATCGATAACCATGGCCGGTTTGACAAACTGGCCAAGGACGTTGCCTCCGTGCCGGCCTCGCAGTTCGCCGGCAAGATCGGTGCGCACTTCGGCGATAGCATCATCGAAAGTGTCATCTGGCCGGGCATCACGCCGACCGCCAAGATTGCCCAGCGCACCGGCATGACGATCACCAACTGCGGCGGCGGCGGTACCCGCATGGCCAACCATGCTGCGAACTATGACAAGTTCTCGTTTTACCGGCTGGCCGATGCCATTGCCTCCGGTGATTTTTCCCAACAGATAGCCGCAGCAACGGTCATCGGAGGCACCTTTCCAGCGATTGCAGCGCGCATGGCATCGGTGGATTACAGCCTGCTGGATTACCTGATCCCCTCGTTCGGCACCAACGACTTCACCGGCGCCGGCCCGACGTGCCCCATCGGCACCAATGCGGACATAACCGGGGCGACCTTCAAGGGAGCCATCAACTACGGCATCCAGACGATCATGACCGCCCGGCCGAACCTGAAGCTCATCTTCACGACGCCGATATGGCGGACGCTGGACGGCACTGCGGGAGGAGCCGGAAGCCAGCTGATCGACTACGCCAACGCCATGCTTGAGGTCTGCGCCCTAAACAGGGTGCCAGTGGTCGATCTGTACCGCCGCTTCATCATCAACCAGTTCAACTACGTTCATTGGATGGGTCCTGGAGACGGAACTCACCCCAACAATCTTGGACAGGACCTGATCGGCGGCATGATGGCGGCGGGGCTGTTCGACAACTTCTAAGTTGCGCCTAGACAATCTCGGCGCGGACGAAATGCCATGACGCCGTGTTAATGATCGTGTCCGGGGTGTAGGGATTGGTGAGTTTCACTAGCGTCCCATCAACTTCCGCGACCGTCCAGACGCCAGTTTCGTCGCTCCAGTCGCCCGGAACGGCTACAATCATGGTGATGCGGTAATCTCTTCCGATTTCGAACATTCGGCCCTCCCCAGTTTTTGGTTCGGGGCAGAATGCGCGCGTGCTTGGGCCGGCGCAAGCGTCACCGACCTCGCAGGCGCGGATGGCGTCGACCAGCGCGACAACCGCGCCACGGGCCAGGTGGATGCCATCCTCGACGTGATCTCGAGCAACCTTTTCACGGCGATGGCAAATCTACCCTAGTGGAAGTCAATCTTTTTCGACGGCTGCGCGGTGTGGCTTTTGAGACTGATGAGCGCAGGCGTGTCGATCTTCGACGCTATCCGCCGGGCCAGTTCCCGCAATTCGAAAAAGCCGTCAATACTCATCAGGCTCAACGGTGTGCCTGACGAAGTATCCCACCGCAAAGGTACTTTGTCTTGCCTGTACGAAGATCCGTTCATCTCGCAAATGGCGTCGTAAATCGCCTGTGCGATCGACATTTCGGCCCGGATACGCTCTGCGTCTTTTTGGCTGTTCATAAGAATTTTTCCCCAAACCACGGTCCCCCTTAGCCGCTTTAATTAGGTGTCGCTAGATCACGCGGATGTGACACGTCGGATAAAATCGATTGATATGGCCGAGGGAGCGCACGCGGTTTTCTTTGGTCTTCGCCGTGTTGAGCGCCATGCAAGACTCGTGCCGCGTCCATCTTGATCGCAGCGTTGAATGGGCACTATTCGCAATGTATATTGCGCCCATGAGCACTGCAGCTGACAACAATTTTTTGCTGCCGCCTCCGGCTCCAGCGTATCTGCCGGCGCGCGTCATCGGCGACCCGAAGAAGGCGGCGTAGTGGTCAGCCCGCTTCCGGATCCCGAGGTCGCAGACGAAGCGCCAAGCGAGCCCTACCTCACCCCATACGACAATAAACGCGTCGCCATGTATATGTGGCTGCTGGACGCCGCCTATGACGACGAGGATTGGCGCGTGGTTGCCAGGACTGTGCTGCATATCGATCCCGAGAAGGAACCGAAGCGGGCGCACCGAGCCTGGGAAACTCATCTCGCCCGCGCCCGGTGGATTCTCAAGGAAGGGTACAAGTTCCTGTTCCCGAGCCCCACGACTCACTGACGAGTCTGTCCGTTAGGGCCGAAATTGGGGCCGCAAGAAGATACCGACAAAAGGTTTAATGAAATCAAGGGCATCTGGCGGAGGGAGTGACCGTCCGGCTGTTTTTTCGCGCCGACGTCATGCCTTTTCTTCGCACCGGTTAAAGGTTTTGGTTCCCTGGACCAGGAAACATCGATGGGGCTCGCGGTCACCCAGGTGAAGCCACCGCATCCACCATGCGCATCAAGCGCACTGGTCAGTCGACGCGACAATACACGAGACCCGCCGCGCAGTGCCTCCAGTTCTTTGAGACTGGCACTGATGAAGGCAAGTGCCTCGCCGCGGTTGGGAACCGGTCCCTTCTTCATAGCACGAACCCTGCTGCCACGAATTGACCCCAACTTAATTAAACGCGCTCTCATGGGTGAAAGTGACTGTCAGCATTGGAGGCGCGGAAATTTCTCCCAATGCAGATGCTCAGGACGTCCTTCGCACTGCCGGACGGTGCCTTTTTGAAGCGAAACAACATGGACGAAATCGTGTTTCGTTCGTCTATGACGCCGCCATGTTGCGGGTCGTGACGCCCTAACCTACCGCTGGCCCAGCCCTGACGCTGGCAGAGTATCGCGAGAATGGGGCCTGCCTTCCAACCGATTGCGGATGCACCAACAACCCGGCCACGTTCGACGTTTCACAGCCTGGGGCCTATTTTTCAGGTAACCGGCAATTCGTTGGAGTCCGTTCTCCAAAGTGACGCAAAAAGGCCCGCCCCATTGTCTGGAGCAGGCCCTTTGACTTGCGCGGTACTCAGAACCTTGCCGCTTCGCGAAAGATAATAGCGAATGGTAAACATCGACTGAACGTCCGTGCCGCTTCGGTGGCCTTGGGTTAGGTGCGGCCTGTCCTTGTTGCTGGGCGAGATCGGGGCGGCTGATGCCGGCTCAGTGCGACGCGGATTCCGTGCAAACCCCAACAATGCTGCCCCCGCATCGATCACCGCAAGCAGATTGGCCAGCTAAATGTCATCAACTGCAGGGCAAATTCGTTGCTCGCCGGCCGACAAATGCTGGGAGGCACTGCATGCGCGCACTCGGGGACCTGCGGTGAGAGATTGGCGCCCGGCCGCGATTGATCAAAGTTGGGCCTACGGACCGAGTGTCACCGCTTGCGATCGTAACATTGCTGCGATCCGAATTTACTCTTTGGCTCGCGCCCAAGCTGGACGCTCAAGAATGCCGCGTCTTCGCCGATATCCTGACGCTTCAGCCCGGCGACCGGTGGCGCAGGGAAATCTCACGAACGCGAGCCGGATCGCGAGCCAGACCGAAGATGAGCTTTCCACCTCTGCATGATACCGGAGTCTGGGCCCGTTGGCGCAGGATGGAAGTCGATCCTGATGTACGATGATACACTTCCCGTGCGTCGAGATGGGCGGACTCGAAATGAGGCCGCAGTTCGTCAACGACACCGTTGTCGCTCGGGATTGCCTGCTCGAACAGCAGATGTCCGTAATCGGCCGTCAGGCTTCGAGCTCCTTCGGCTGACTTTTGAGGGCGGCGATGAGTAGCCCCAAAAGAGCCTTCCGCCACCGGAGCAGGAGCGAGAAGTTGTATCCGGCGGGGGCCAGGACGGCGTCGCCCTGCTGGCGGGCGAGGTAGTTGCGGCCAGCTTCTTTCGCTTCGCGCCACCAACCTTCGACCAAACCGGTGCCGTGACACCCGTTCCGAGAACAGGCGAGCCGCGCGCCGGTCCATATGCCGCGAAGGACAGACGAGCCAACATCCCGAAACTTGCTTACGTCGAACTCGCGGGAGACCGGCACCAGGGGGCCTGACACCAAGTCCTCGAATGCCCTCGATGTGTGTTCAAGATCCTAGGAAGTTCTCTCCTTACCACTGGAAGACAGCTCGTCCAGCCGCATCTGAACAGGAGGCCGGTGCTCAATCAGTGCCGCGCAGGATGTGCCCGATTGACAGGCATCAGGGAAGCCCAGGTCCTTAGTCCACAACGCTGTGACGAGCGCGACAACCGCGGCGGGGTTAGCCAGCTCACAGTTCAAGTCGATGGCTCAACTGTTGCATGGGGAGAGCTCTTACTTCTCATTCGCTCCAAATGCGGACGCGGCGCACGAGCTCGGAAGTTGAGATCCCGTAGCGATCGTGAAG
>NZ_JAMYMZ010000093.1:0-9138 GCF_040318825.1 Mesorhizobium sp. M1006 | reverse complement strand
TCGATCCGGTGATTACCCGTTCCGTTGTGCTTGCCGTCAACCCGAAGGATGAGCGCTCTCCAGCCGTATCGGCGGTCCGCAAGCTAATCCCCAAGGTTGTAAAGACTTTGATCGAGGGCAAGTACTGGGCAGCCACGGTTCCGAACCGGGTTTAGCGGGCGGCAAATTACCCAAGCTTTATGCGGAGATGGCGGCCGCCTCGATCGAGAACATCGAAGACCTTTTTTCCGAAACCGACGCCAGGGCCGTCAAGAATGCGGCGAATGCGATCGTAAGGGCGCGGCGACATAGCCGCCGCCAAAAAGAGGGCACGCTCCGTGTGGAAGAACCCGGCTGCCTTGGCCTCAAGCTCCTCATGTTCGGGCGCATTGCCCCGAAGAAGTCGCGAACCGCTTGCTCCGACTGGCGTGCCACGGGAGAGCGCTGCGGCGACTGCATTGGCGAGCCTCGCGGATCCCGCGAGCCCGAGATAGTCGTTCGACGCAAAGTCGAACCCCTTGCGAGGCGACAGCGTTCTCAGCCGGTCCCTTCGCGCGAGACCGCGCAAGGTCGCGTCATAGCGTGCGAGAAACGCAGCATTCATTGCGCTTCAAGTTCCATGGGCCGATGCCGAGACGCTGCAACAGCAAAATATCCTTGTCCTCGCCGGGATTGTCGGCCGTCAGCAGCGTATCTCCGACGAAGATCGAGTGGCTCCCGCGAAGAAGCAAACCGCCTGCATCTCATCGGTCATGGCGGTGCGGCCGGCGGACAGGCGAACATGCGATTTCGGCATCATGATGCGTGCGAGCGCGATATGCGAACGAACTCGATCGGCTCGATGGGCTTTGCCTCAGCCAGCGGCGTTGCTGCGATCGGAATCAGCATATTAATCGGGACGCTCTCCGGATGTTCCGGCAGGTTGGCCAGCGTCACCAGCATGTCGATCCGGTCTATGGGGTCTTCGCCCATGCCTACAATGCCGCCGCAGCACACCTTGATGCCGGATTGGCGAACATGCGCCAGCGTCTCCAGCCGGTCCGCAAAGCTCCGCGTGCTGACGATCTCGCTATAGTAACGTTCCGACGTATCGATGTTGTGATTGTAGTAGTCGAGGCCCGCGCCTTTCAGGCGCTGGGCATCTTCGGCGCGAAGCATGCCGAGTGTCATGCAGGTTTCCATGCCGAGCGCTTTCACGCCCTCCACCATGGCGACGACCGCATCCATGTCCCGCGCCTTGGGGCTTCGCCAGGCAGCGCCCATGCAATAGCGGGTGGCGCCGGCGTCGCGCGCCTTGCTCGCTTCGGCAATGACGCGCTGCACCTCCATCAGCTTCGATGCCTTCAGCCCGGATTCGTGATGCGCGGACTGGCTGCAATAGCCGCAATCCTCCGGACATCCGCCTGTCTTGATGCTGAGAAGCCGGCTGAGCTGGATCTTGTTGGGATCGAAATTCTCGCGATGGACAGTTTGCGCCAGGAAGAGGAGATTGTTGAAGGGTGCGTCGTGAAGTGCCCGAGCCTTCTCCAGGGTCCACGTCGCGTTATCAGTGGATTGAGCCTCTGGCATTGCCTTCGTCGAATTCGGTGCGTGCATTTCCATCCTGTTCCTTCGGTTCTGTCTTTTAGGCATCTTTGCTGGCTGATTGACGGCGATCGGAACGGGCATCAACCCGCTGCCGTTCGTTCGCCAGGCGGTCATGGGTCACGATAGTCGAGGCCGATATCCAGGATCGGCGCGCTGTGGGTCAGATGGAAATCAGATCGACGCCCGTCGCGGCAATCTCCGCCGCCGTATCGAGCGTGATCCTGCCGGATGCCTCGGTGATCGCACGACCGGCAACCATCGCCACCGCTTGCCGCAGATCCTCGCCAGCGATGTCGCGGAGCGACAGGTCTGGATTAGACTGCGAAATCCCTGCCACAAGAGTCATCAGGCGATCTTCGGGAGGCAGAGGGGACGCCCGCTTTAGCAGTGTGGATTCGGCCAGGTGCTCGGTGACGAGCCACCTCACTGCCCGCCGCAGTCGTTCAGGCGTCCACTCGAGGCCGCGCTGCTTCAGGACCCGAGCGATATCGTCCCAGTTGTGGTCTGGTCGCATCCGGCGGACCGTCGGAAGCCACTGGTTCATCGTTGATTGTAGCCGTCGGCCATAGGCTGCCTTTTGCACCGCTGTCATCTTCACCAGGGCTTCGGGCCTGCGCTCCCGGATACCAGGATTGCCTGGCAGCCGCCCCTTCGATCGTGCAGCGATGATCCCGGCCTTGGTCCGCTCCGAAATCAGCGCACGCTCGAGCTGGGCAACGGCGCCGAGTACCTGTAGCGAAAACATGCCCTGTGGCGTCGACGTGTCGATTGGATCTCGGAGAGATCGGAAATGCGCGCCCTTCTCAGTCAGATCCTCGATCACCTGAAGAAGGTGGCTGACCGAGCGCGCAAGGCGATCGAGACGCACGACGACCAGGACATCGCCGGCGCCGATGTCGCTCATCAACCGCAGTAGGGCCGGGCGGCTCTCGACACACCTGATCCATGTTCCTGAACGACGACGTCACAACCGGCCGATCGCAGCTCAATCTCCTGCGCTTCCGTCGCTTGTTCGTCCGTCGACACGCGCGCGTAGCCGATTTGCCGGCCTTTTGGTCGTCCGGAGCGTCGATCTTGCGCTTCACGGGCCATTTGCGGCGTCTCTCAGCATAGGAAAGGGGCGGTTGTACAAACACCGAAGATATCAAAAAACGATCGGATCGGCATCTCTGCGCCGTCGGGAGGGTGTCAGCGGGGGAGGGGAGGGGGCTTTTCTAGAGTCCCGACGCCTTGGTGAGGTTGACCCGAAAGCGGTCGCGCCGCCGTTGGTACCTACGGGTCATCTCGGCGGAGGTGTGGCCAAGCTGCTTCTGCACGTAGCGCTCGTCGACTTCGGCCGACGACGCAAGGCCGGCGCGCAGCGAATGGCCGGCAAAGAGCCTTCCGCGCTCGCTTTCCGACAGATCGCCGCGCACGCCGGCGGCCAGTGCGGTCCGCTTGACGAGGCGGGCGACCTCCTGGTCGTTGAGCCGATCCGCGCCGACCGCCTTGCCCTGGCCAGTGACGCGCCGGAAGAGGGGACCGTGCGCGATACGTGCGAGCTTGAGCCAGGTTTCCAGTGCTACACCGGGCAGGTCGTATCAGACGAGCCACGCCCCACTTCGACCTCGCGCCAACCGGTCTTGCCGCGCAGGCGGACCAGCATGCCCTTGTCGAGGATCTCCACCCAGCCGCGGCCATCCTCGGTCTGGTCACGGCCACAGTCCAGGCCGACGACCTCGGAGCGGCGCAGGCCGCCGGCGAAGCCGAGCAGCAGCATGGCGCGGTCGCGCAGGCCGCGCAGGCTGCCGCGGTCGAGCGTTTCCAGCATGGCGATCAGATCTTCGGGCAACACCGCCTCCTTCTGCCGGGGCGGGGCGGCGTGCTTGTTGCGGATGCCGGCCATGACGGTAGCGATATGGCGATCCTTCCTGTCAAGCGGCTGGCCGCGCTGCGCATAGTTCCACGTCAGCGAGGACAGCCGGCGCTCGATGGTCGACACGGAGTTCGGCCTCTTGTCGCCGGTCGCCGCGCCAGAGGCGCACGCAGTGATGTAGAGCCCGACCACCTGGGGATCCGGCGGGAACGTCTCGACTCCCTGGCGCCGGCACCAACTCGCAAACTGCCGCCAGTCCGACGTATAGGCGCGGCGAGTGTTGGCAGAGCTTGCCGCCTCGACATAGTCGCGCGCGCGCCCGGCGAGTGCGTCGAGATGCGCCGGTAGGCGAGGGTTCGCGACGGCCGGAAGAGGGGTGGGGGCGTCGGCCGGCGGCTCTTTCGGCGTCCTGCTCATCTCCAGGACGACGTCGATGATGTCCGGCATATCGTCGGCGATCGAGACGTCGGGCTCGGCCGAGCCTGCTGGCGCGGTTTGGTCGACACCCGGCGCCGTTTCCTGTGGTTCAGCGGAGCGGTGCCGGGCACGCCTCTCGGGGTTTTGATCGATGAGAGAGGCCATTTCCCAGGGGTCTCACAAAACGAACGATAATGCATTATCGTTCGTATTGTATCCACGACAGGCTGTGCGTTTTTGTGCGCAGGTTGTGATGTCCGGAATTATTTGTCGTCGGTGAGACTCCGAGTCCAGAATTATTTGTCGTCGGCCGGACTTCTAAGTGGCTCACATACCACCCCTTTCGCCCGAAGAGGTTCCCAATGCCCTTCGGCCAACAGGTTACCAATGTGCCCCAACGACAATCAATTCCGAACTGGCCCTAAGGATCTGTCTTCATTAAGCTTATTGCGGCCCTGATTGGGAACCTAAAGCCACCCAAGACGCGGATTGGTAACCCACAGGAACAGGTTTGGTAACCCTTATCGAGTGAGTCCCGCTCGCACCTCTCGGCGGATTCGTTTCAGTTCTGCTGCGGTTAGCATATTCCCGTCCACGGCGCGCATGGCCAACGCAACAACACGGCTCGCCACATATTGGTCATTGATCGTTTCGTCGATGCGCTCTGCCTCATCGAGCTTTACGATTTCCGGGAATATTCGAAGGCGGTTATCAGCGATCCAAATGGCCCAGTCCCTAGCGGACGCGTCATCGAGCTGACGGCCCAGCGATATTGCAGCGCTTAAGAGTATCTTCTCGCCGGCGGCTGACATTGATATTGCCTCCGCGACGTCGACGGTCTCGGACGATCTTGAAAGAGTCTATACGCTCGTCATGTAGCATATCTCCACAAAATCCTCAGGAATTGCCCCGCGCCGACGCCAGCTTGCTAACGTTGACTTGCCAATGTTTACCTTGCGCGAGAGGTCGTCGTCGCTAGTTACCTTGAAGTGCCGCTTTAGCTCGCGGATGTAGCGATCAACAATCGAGTCTGTCATCTGGGGGAGTTGACGGCGTTTCGTTTTGAAATCACGATTGCAAAGTAATTGCAACCGGGTTTCAAAAGGGCATGCAAACAGGTTCCCCCGCTCTCCTCGTAAAAGTGCGTGCGGGGTTTGTGGCGCAAGGTTCATCCCTAAACAGGTGGTACCAGGATCACGGCATTTGCCGAATGTTAGCCGTTTATGCGGTGACCGAAAAGCGCAACGGGCCGAACGCACTGGCCCTGCACGAGATGCTCTGCCGCGACAGCAGCAGCCATGCTATGGGTGAGTGGCTGTCGACAATTGAGTTTGCTGCGCTGGTCGGCATTAGGCGACAAGTCGCTCACCGCGCTCTTCTTCGGCGTCGCTGGCGCAAAAACCCGCTCGAAGTGCGGAAGGTCAATGGTCGGCGCGGCGGCAACGCCGGGGAGCAATATCAGGTCAATTCCACCTCTCTGCCGCTCGAATACCAGCACCGTTTAAAGGCCTCTCAAACCCGCGTTGAAAATCACTGGAAATCGATCACCGGCAGGACGGCAGGGCACGCATGGTGGCTCGATTACCTAAGGTCAGCGCTTCAGCATCCAGCTAACTCGACTGCCCGCGCCGACGCCCTGGCCGAACTGGCAGACAAGCCAACGCGGGACTGGGAGGGTAGGGCGGTCAGCTATTCCCTGCGCACGCTGCACCGTCATGCCGCACGCTTTGACGAAGGCATGAAAGTCGGCCGGCATGGTCGATCGGACAAGGGCAAGAAGCGTGTCGTCATAAGCCGAAAGTGGGACGAGCTGGTTCCGTTCGACGCCCCCACCAGGGCGAAAATCGCGGAGGACCTAAAACAGGAAATCCGCGGCCTCCTCAAAGGCGGCATGTCGTGGGGCCACACCCTGCAAGAGGCCGAGAAATTCCTGATTGACGCGACTCTCGCCTGGGGCTTCCGTCCGACGATGCTAACGTGCTGGAGCGCGCTTGTTCTATCCCAACCCAACTCGTCTCGGTGGAACTCCACTTCCGTAACGTCCACCAGTTTAAGCGCGACCATAAGGCCTATGATGATCGCCGGCCGCGCATCCGCCGCACCATCGCCGGCATGCAGCCGATGGAGCTGGTGGTAGGCGATGTTCACCCTGTGGACATTCACCTCACTCGTCCTGACGGCACAGTCGCGACTGCTAGGCTGATCGGATTCTTAGACTGGGCGACGCAGCGCCTCTGGATCGGGCTGATCTTTTTCGAAAAGCGCGGCGGCGTGCAAAATCGCGACGTAATCGAGGTCTTCGCGGCCATGATCGAAGCGTGGGGCATGCCGCAGTCGCTCTATGTCGACAACGGCAAGGAATTCGGCTTCGCCGCTTTTCTGGACGATGCCATGCAGCTTACCGTGCCGGGCTTCCATGGCCCCTCCCGATCAACCCGCGTCATCAACGCTTTGCCCTACAACGCCTCCGCAAAGCCGATTGAGCGTTTATTCGGTGACTTGGAGACGCGCTATTTCTGCACGGCGCGCGGCCACATCGGCGGCAACCGAATGAGCAAGAAGCAGGAGGCGATCGGCAGGACGGTCGCTCCGTTCGGCGCGTTCGAGGATGTGGTGCCAGCCATAGAACGCTTCGTGCGCACCTATAATCACACTGCGCAGGGCAAGAAGAGCGCGCTCAAAGGTCTCTCACCTGAAGCCACATACCGCAAATACCTCGAGGCGGGATGGGCGCCGACTGCGATGAGCCGCGATGAAGTGCGCGCGGCATGTGCCCGAACCGAAGAGCGGTCGGTTGTTCAGGGTGCGATATCGGTCGGTGGCCGCCATTGGACATGCCCGGAATTGCAGGCGTACCAGTACGAGAAGATTTGGGTCCGTGTGCCGGCCTATCACACACCGGCCGAGTTGCTCTTGCTTGACCGGTATGGTGAACGAGTCGGCATAGCCTCTCCCGATGTCGAGTTCCATCCGCTCGACAAGCGCGGCGCAAAAACAGCAGCGGAACGCGCGAGGGTGCATCGGCAGGCGGTGCGTGACCTCGATCGATCAGCGCCTGATATCGATGTGGCTGCACGCCTGATCGCACGCGGCGAAGCCCAGCCTGACACGATTCCCTACGAGCCGTTCGGCATCGTCTCTTACGATCCGGCGAAGCGGCCGGCGCGGATCGTGATGCCGAAGAGGCCTTTGCCCTCCGAAGAGCGCCGACGCGAACAGGACGAGCGCATAGCCGCTCAGATGGACTTGGCGAAGAGGATCGTCGAATGAGTTTATCGAAACCCGCGCCGCGCTCACCGTGCGGGCTGCCTTCGATACGGCGGTCAAGATGCGATATCCAGTGCTTGCGGTCGGCAAAGCCGGACTCGGAAAGACTGTTGCGCTCAGGTGGATAGCCGACCAGAGTGGAGCTGCCTACTGTGAGGTTGCGCAGCATACAAGGCCATCAGGCCAATGTTCAAGATGCTGCACGACGCCTACGGCGTTCAAAAGGACAGCAAGTTCACATACGGCCTAGCGAAGGATTGCATCAATTTCTTGGGCGCCCGATACCCAACGCGTCCGTTGCTTGTAGACGAATATCAGAACTTCACACCCACCGTGCTGCGGGAGCTGCTGCATCTTCAGGAGCGCTGCGGTTTCGCGTTGCTGCTCGCTGGTAACACTCATCGGTTAGCGGGCACGAGGCGTGACACCCACGCTATGGATCAGATCGAAAGCCGTATCGGCATGCGTTTCGAAATCGGGCAGCCGACGCGGGAGGATTGCATAAGGATCGGCGTCGAACACAACGTTGAGGGAACCGACAGCTACGAAGCGATTGCCGTCTAGGGTGAGAACACCTCCCTACGAGCGCTTTGCTACCTTCTCCAGAACTGCGTTGCCGCTTCCAGCGGGCTCGGCAGCATTCGTCTTCCCCGGATCGAGACCACGCTTCGCGGCATGTCGTGCGCCAGCGATGTGCTCAAGCTTCTGCACGAGCGCCGAAACGACCGTCAGCCCCGAACCGCAAGCGCCCAGGAGAAGCAAGTGCGCGAACGGGAAACCATGTTGTCGCGTAGAGTACTGAATACGAGCCGCCGGTCGCGGTTCGGAGGTGACCAGGTTCCAATCTCAATCAGCCATCCATGGTTTCATCCGGGCGGCCGGCGGCCGGCGGCCACAAGGCCGCCTGCGTAGATCCACGGTTTGCCATGGTGCGCACAGTACCGCACACGACCTCACGAAGCCCGGCTTAATTCCGGACAACGACAGATAATTCTGGACGGCACAACGGCTAAGAGCGTGGCGCTTTGCACGCATGCAGGCGAGAAAAGCGTCGGTATTCTTCTCGGATATGGAATAGTCGACCTTGGCAACGATCGGGCCGCTCCTTGGCTTCAGATCGAGCGCCAGCTCCGGGGCTAGAAACTCCGAACTTTCCTGATCCGTTTCTTCCCAAGGCCGCAGCGGCAACACTATCCCCGCAGCTGCGACCAGCAACAGGGCTATTGCGGCACCCTCCAAAGCCCATGTCAGAGAGTAGTTCTGTGCGACAGAACCCCAGATCCAGCTGCCGGCGGCCATACCGCCAGCGCTCAAGGCGTAGTAGATCGAGAGCGTGCGGCCTACAACCCACCTTGGGCTTGCCAGCTGCACCGACACGTCAATGCCGGTCCAGGTGATGAGCCAACCCGCTCCGCCGAGTGCCAGCGAAATCGCCGCCACAGCGACCGACGATGTAAGGGCCAGGGAGAGGCAACAGACCGCACAAGCGACAGAGGCCAAGGCCACCAGCCTGTTTTGAGACGTGATCCGCCTTAGGAAGCCGTTGCTCATGCCTGCAATGAAAGCACCCATGCCGAAGCCGGCTAACAGGATGCCATAGACGATTGGCCCACTTTTCAACTGATCCCGGACGACGAGAGGGAGCAACGCCAGTATGGCGATGCTGGCCAACCCGAAAAGGGCTGCACGGGCGATCGCCGCCCGGATCTCCAAGGACATCGCCGTGAAGCGGAGGCCGTCATGAACCGCCGTCGTCATTTTCTCACGAGGGAGAGGCGAAGTGCGCACCTTCCATTTGGTGCGCCATAGTGCGCTTAGAGGCACCAGATCACTCACCGCAGCCAATGCAAAAGCGGCCAGCGGTCCAAAGAAGGCCATGATAAGACCGCCCAAAGCCGGCCCGATGCTGCGCACGATGTTGTATCCGACCGACATAAGCGTCACCGCAATGAATGTCGCGCTTGTGAAGGATATCGCCAACGGAGGCATGCCAGGCCGGATCATTCAAGGCAAAACCGCAGCCGGCCAGGAAA
>NZ_JAMYMZ010000092.1:0-9512 GCF_040318825.1 Mesorhizobium sp. M1006 | reverse complement strand
ATGGACGCAAGCGATCGAAAACGACGCAAAACAACCGTTGCAGGCAGGGCGCCGTCCACATATGGATCCCAGGGTCTCCGCGACGGAGCTTCGCTCCTGCTTCGCCCAGGGATGACGAGGGTGAGGGGCCTCGGCCAGCCTTACGGTCTTGCCTCAGCGCGTCAATTGCTGATTCATCCAAGGCGGTTAGCCGCCTTTTCTCCCGACCTGATTCAACGACCTCGCATAACGATCCAAACGAAAGGACCAAGCCATGGCCACGACGAAACTTCTGAGCGATGCCGAGGTGGAAAAAATCCCGGCGGTCAAGGCGGTATTCGACGACATCCGTGCGACGCGCAAATCCGATTTCGTCAACAATTTCTGGCGCGGGCTGGCCAATGATCCGGCGTCGCTGAAGCGGGTGTGGGAACAGCTCAAGGCGGTGATGGTCGCCGACAGCGCCATCGATCCGCTGACCAAGGAGATGATCTACATCGCCGTCTCGACCGCCAATGGCTGCTCCTATTGCGTCCATTCGCATACGGCGACAGCCCGGGCCAAGGGCATGACCGATGCGCAGCATGGCGAACTGGTCTCGATCATCGGGCTGGCCGGGCAGACCAACCAGATGGTCACCGCGATGCAGATACCGGTCGATCCGCAGTTCGAGGTGCGGTGAGGTGAGGCGCGGCGCCTTCCCTTCTCCCCTTGTGGGAGAAGGTGGCCGAGCGAAGCTCGGTCGGATGAGGGGTGCTGGACGGATCGCGGCCTTGGAGACGTAAGTGCTTCAAATCGCTGGGATTTTCTCCGCCTAGTTTCTTCCAGCACCCTCATCCGTCTCGGCGCTACGCGCCGATCCACATTCTCCCACAAGGGGAGAAGGGACGCGCGCTACACCGGCCGATAAACCTTCTCCGCCGTGTTCCAGAAAATATCGGCCTCGGCCGCCGCGCCGTGTTTCGCCACCGCCTCCCGGTGCGCCCTGATCAGCTCGGCGTGGCTGGTCCACAGCTTCTCGATCGGGAAGTTCGAGCCGAACATCAGGTGGTCGCTGCCGAGGATGTCGATAGTGTTGTCGACGATATAGCCGATCAGCGCCGGGTCGTTGTGGTGGACGAAGGTGCCGAGGCCGGACAGCTTTGCATAGAGGTTGGGCGCCGCTGACAGCGTGCGCAGGCCTGCCTTCCAGGCCTCGGTGGTTTCGGGCTCCATGTCGGTCAGCATGCCGGCATGGGTGAGGATGAAATTGGTCTCGGGGTTCTCGCCGACGAGCGTCAGCCCATCCTTCATCTGGGCGGGGAAAAGCTGCAGGTCGAAGGACAGGCCGTAATGCTTGAGCCGCGCGACATTGGCCCGCACCTTCGGGTCGATGACCTGATCGGCCGAGGCGGCGAAGCGGAAGGCCGGCGTTTGGTGCCAGTGCAGCTGCATGCGCACGCCGCGCAGCAGCGGATACTTGATCAGCCGGTCGATCTGGGAACGCACGTCGTCCACGGTCATGTCGGCATAGCCGACGATGGCGTGCGGCCAGCCGGTTTCTTCCGCGGTCTTCTGCAGGAACGCGACCTCGTTCTCGAAATCCTCCTTGGCCCAGTTGGTCTGGACATAGACCGCCTTCTCGACGCCCGAGCCTTGCTGGTCGGCGAGGAATTCCTCGATCGGATAGTCGCGGCGGATCGGCTCGTAAGGGCCAAAGATGCGCGGCACCATCGGCCCGACCAGCCATGGCTGGTCCTTTTGGCGCCAGATGTGGAAATGCGCGTCGATCGCCTTCTGCATCACGAAACCCTCTTCCAGATTGCCGCGGCCGCCGGGGCGGGGCGGGCGAGCGACAGGATGAACTCGGTGAGGCCCGCGATGGACGAGCCGTCGACCAGGTCGTCGAGCACCGGCAGGATGGCGCGAAGTGCTGCCGTGGCCGGCCGGAAGCGCGGATCGCCGGCCAACGGCGTCGCCAGCGAAAGCCGAAAGGCGCGGGCGCTCAGCCGGCGCATCGCCGTCTCCAGCTCGGCATGATCGCCGCGCTCCAGCGCATCCGACAGGATGACGATCGCCGCCCCGCGTGCAAAGGCGGAGAAGCGCGGCACCGATAGAAACGCGAGCAGCGTCGGTCCCATACGGGTGCCGCCGTCCCAGTCGTCGACCTGGGCAGCGGCGCGGGCCAGCGCCTGGTCGCGGTCGCGAATGCGCAGCGGCGAGGTGATGCGGGTCAGCCGTGTGCCGAAAGTGAAGACCTCCGCCCGGTCGGCGCCTTGCACCGCCGCATGCGCCAGCTTGAGATAGTCTGATGTGTAGAGTTTCATCGAGCCGGATACATCGATGAGGATGAGAAGCTTGCGCGGCACCGCCTGCCGCCGGCGCAGCAGCGGCGAGGGGATATCGCCGTCGGCGCTGACGATCTCCCTAAGCGAACGGCGCAGATCGAGCTTGCCGCGCGCATGCGTGCGTACGGTGCGGAAGGAGCGGCGCGCGGGCAAAGCGGTGGCGAGCTTGCGGCGGAAGGCGGCAAGCCCGTCGCTGTCGCGATGGAACTCGCGGACGCTCAACTGTTCGCTGGCCGAAGACAGTTCGCCGCCTTGCTCCTGGCGGACCACTTCGATTTCCTCTTCGCTCGTTGCACCATCGTCCTTGATGCGGGTTTCCTCGTCGGCCTCGCCTTCGACCAGCGCCGCGGCGTCCCCATAGAAATGGCTCCGGAAATGCGCCTCGAATTCGTCGCGGCGGTCGGGCGGCGGCGCCAGCGTGGCAAGGGCCGCCTCGTGGATGTCGTTCATCGAGCGGGGCCCGAGCAGGGTTACCGCTTGCATGAAGCCGGAGACCTGCTCGGGTGCTATGGCAAAGCCGTAGCGGCGGAGCAGCCGGGCGAAGCCGAGGAACGGCGTGGTCGCACGGGGCAAACTTTCCGGACGCATCATTCCTTCGCGCCCCCCTCTGTCCTGCCGGACATCTCCCCCTCAAGGGGGGAGATCAGACATCTCGCCGGCTTTCGCCAATCTTCAACGTTGCAGAATTGAGCGGAGCGCCCAAACTGCCAATCTCCCCCCTTGAGGGGGAGATGTCCGGCAGGACAGAGGGGGGCGCTGTCCCGCCAGCGTCGCGCACTAGCCCTGGGGTATCGCGCTAGCGCGCTTCGATCGTGCATCACGCCAGCGCCTCCTCGACAATCTTGCCGAGCTCGGGCGCGATGCAGGAAAGGTCCTCCTCGTCCTTGATCAGCACGCCGATGGCGCGGCGGAAGGCTTCCGGCCAGGGGCTGCCGCCCTTTTCGAGGATGGTCGCGGCATTGGCCCATTCGACCGCCTCGGCGATGCCTGGCGGCTTAGCCAGCGGACGCGCGCGGATGTCGCGCACGGCGGAAGCCACGGCGCGCGCCGTGGCCTCGGCGACATCGCCGGCGCGCAGCATGATGATCTCGGCCTCGCGCCCGGCGTCGGGATAGGTGATCCAGTGATAGACGCAGCGCCGCCGCAGCGCTTCGGCCAGTTCACGGGTGCGGTTCGAGGTCAGGATGACGATCGGCTGCGCCGTCGCGCGGATGGTGCCGCGCTCGGGAATGCTGATCTGGAAATCGGACAGGAACTCCAGCAGCAGCGCTTCGAATTCATGGTCGGAACGGTCGATTTCGTCGACCAGCAGGACGCGCTTTTCCGGCGCCTTCAGCACCTGCAGCAGCGGCCGCGCGATCAGGAAACGGTCGTCATAGATGTCGACCTCGTGCTCGCCGGCATGGCGGATGGCGAGCAGCTGGCGCTGGTAGTTCCACTCGTATAGCGCATGCGCGGCGTCGATGCCTTCATAGCATTGCAGCCGCACCAGATCGCGCCCGAGCAGTTCGGCTATCGCCTTCGCCGCTTCGGTCTTGCCGACGCCGGGCGCGCCTTCGAGCAGCAGCGGCTTACCCAGCCTGATTGCCAGGAAGATTGCGGTGGCCAGGCTTTCATCGGCGAGATAGCGCGAGGTGGCGAGCCGGGACGCCACCGCCTCCGGCGAGGTCGCGACTGTCTCTGCGCTTGAAGTCCGGGCGCTTCTCTTGGGCATTTCCGGCACTCAGTTCGGGGCTTGCGCCTTCAGCGCCCGCAGAATGCGCTCCGGCGTGATCGGCAGTGTATCGATGCGCACACCGACGGCGTCGAAGACGGCATTGGCGACCGCCGGGATCTGCGGGTTGGCGCACATTTCGCCCGGCCCCTTGGCGCCATACGGCCCGTCCGCCGAGGGCCTCTCCAGCACGATGATATCGGTTTGAGCGAGATCCCCAGGACCCGGCATCAGATATTGGTTGAAGTCGGTGCCGCCATGGTCGCGATTGGGATAATAGGGTTCGGTCGTTTCGTAGAGCGCATGGCTGATGCCCATCCACGAGCCTCCGACGAGCTGCTGCTCGACCATTTTCGGGTTCAGCGCGCGGCCGATCTCAAAGACGTTCTTCACGGTCAGCACGGTGACTTCGCCGGTCTCGTCGTCGACTTCGACCTCGGCAACCGTGCAGGCGTGCGCGTAGCAGGTCGACGGCTTCATCGCGCCGGTCTCCTTTTCGGGATAGGAGCGGGGGATCAAAAACATGCCGCGGCCGGAAATCGAACGGCCTCGCTTGAAATGCGCCGACAGCGCGACATCGAAGATCGAGATCGATTTCTGCGGCGCGCCCTTGACCAGGATGTTGCCCTGGCCGTCGGTCTCGAGGTCGGACGCATTCACCTCCAGCTCCTCGGCCGCCACTTCCAGCATCACCTGGCGGGCTTCCCTGGCCGCCTGGATAACCGCATTGCCGGCGCGGTGCGTGCCGCGCGAGGCGAAGGTGCCCATGCAATGCGGGCCGGTGTCGGTGTCGGCGGTGTCGACGACGACGCGGTCGGTCGGCACGCCGATCGTCTCGGCGCAGATCTGCGCCATGATCTGCTTCATGCCCTGGCCGAGATCGACGCTCGACAGCGTCACCATGAAATTGCCGGTCGGCGTCGAATGCACCAGCGCCTGGGTCGGGTCGCCGCCGAGATTCATGCCGGTCGGATAATTGATCGCGGCGACGCCGCGTCCGCGCCTGATCGCCATCTCAAACTCCCTTCGCGTAAGAGGACATCGCCATGAATTTTTCCGCCACCGGCCAGTTGGCGGCGCGCGAGGCTTCCTGCATGCACTCGATCAGCGCAGCACCCTCGGTCGGCTGCCGATGTGCTTTCATGTCGCCATCGCGATAGGCGTTGATGAAACGGAATTCGAGCGGGTCCATGCCGATCAGCCGCGCGAGCTTGTCCATCTGCACCTCCAGCGCGAAATCGCCGATGGTGACGCCGAAGCCGCGCATCGCCGAGGACGGGGTGCGGTTGGTGTAGACGCAGTAGGTGTCGATCCAGACATTCGGGATCGTATACGGGCCGGGATAATGCCCGGCGCCCTTCTGCGCGCCGTAGGGCGAATGGCGCGAATAGGCGCCGGCGTCGGTGTAGCCGGTCACTTTGCGCGCGACGATGCGGCCGTCGTTCATGACGCCGTCCTTGATGACGACTTTCTCGGCGGCGCGCGGCGAGGAAATCTGCATCTCTTCCTCGCGGCTGTAGATAAAACAGACCGGTCGTCCTGTTATTTTGGCGCCAAGGATGGCGATCGGCTCGACGATGACGTCGACCTTGCCGCCAAAGCCGCCGCCGACAGTGCCGCCGACGAAATGCAGCTTGTTGCCGGGCATCTGCAGGATGATCGAGGCGCTATCGAGAGTGAAGAACATCGCCTGCGTGTTGGTGTAGCAGGTGAAGCGGTCGTTGCCCTCCGGCGCGACGATGCAGCCGGTCGTTTCGGTCGGCGCATGCTCGATCGGTGAAGACTGGTAGGTCTGTTCGAGCACGTGGTCGGCTCCTGTAAAGCCTGCCTCGACATCGCCGAAGCGCACCTTGCGGCATTCGCCGCTGTCGTAGAGGTAATAATTCCGGCCGTGATATTCGTTGACGATCGGAGCGCCGGGCTTCAGCGCTTCGTCCATGTCGAAGACGGCCGGCAGCACCTCGTAATCGACCTTGACCTTGGCGGCGGCTTCCTGGGCGGCGCGCTCGGTCTCGGCCAGCACCGCCACCACGGCCTCGCCCTTCCAGCGCACCTTGCCGTCGGCCAGCACCGTCTCGTCCTCCGGCCCGATCTGGATCAGGATCAGGATGGTGTAGACATTGTGCGGCACATCCTTGGCGGTCAGCACCTTGACGACGCCGGGGTGCTTTTCCGCCTCTGACGTATCGATGCTGCGGATGCGGGCGTGATGATGCGGGCTGCGCACCATCTTCAGGTGCAGCATGCCGGGAAAATTGCGGTCGGCGAAATAGGCGGTCTTGCCGGTGACATGGCCCGGCGAATCCGAACGCGGCCGCGGCTGGCCGATCTCGTGCAGATCGTCCTTGCGCTGGTCGGCGAAGTAGCTCTTGCGGAGTTCCATCTTCTTGACTCCCCTCAAGCCGCGTTCTGCGAATTGGACCGCGCGGCGCTCAGCACCGCCTGGATGATCGGCTCGTAGCCGGTACAGCGGCAGATATTGCCCGACAGCGCCTCGACCACATCCTCGCGGCTGGGGTTCGGCGTGTGATCCAGCAGCACCTTGGCGGCCATGATCATGCCCGGCGTGCAGAAACCGCATTGGGTGGCGAAAGCATCGAGGAAAGCGCGTTGCAGCGGATGCAGCACGCCGCCTTCCGCCAGTCCCGAGGTGGTGGTGACGGTTGCGCCATTGCAGGTCTCGGCCAGCGTCAGGCAGGACAGCCTGAGCTCGCCGTCGATGATGACCGAGCAGGCGCCGCAAGTGCCTTGATGGCAGCCGCCCTTCGGCGAGGTGTCGCCGATCTTGTCGCGCAACGCATGAAGCAGCGTCGTGCCGCTGTCGATGAACTCGGCTTTCTCCGCACCATTGAGCGTGAACTGAATCGGGACCTTTGCCATCTTTTTACTCCTTGCGCCGCAGCCAGGCGGACATATGCGCCACGGTCTTTCAGGCGAGCAGCAGCCGGCCGAGATGGACCGGCAGGACTTCGTTGCGATACCAGGCGCTGGCGATCGGATCGGTTGGCGGCGAAGTGCCGTCGCGGGCAACGGCCAGTGCCGGTGCGATGCCCTCGCTGGTGAGTTTCCGGCCAATCAAGGCTTTCTCCGCCGCCCTGGCACGGATCGGCCGGTCGGCCATGCAGCCGAGCGCGATCCGCGCTGACGTGACAGTGCCGTCCGGCGCCTGTTCCAGCACGGTGGCGATGCTCAGCACCGAAATGCCCTTTGGCTTGACCCGCGACACTTTCAGGAAGCGAAAGCCGCCTTCGGTCGGAAGCGTGAAGCCGACCGCGGTGACGATAGCGTCATTGCTCTCGCGCCTTGCCAGGAATGTCTCGATCGGCAGCTCGCCGTCGCTGGTGCTGACCGTTGCGTCCAGAGCCAGCAGCGCAACGGTGAAATCGCCGTAAGGCGTTGGCGCGAAGAGATTGCCGCCGACGCTCGCCATGTTGCGGATCGCCGGGCCGCCGACGGCGCGCGCGGCGTGGGCCAGCGGGGCGAGATCCGGATGGCGGGCGATCGCCGCCATGGTCACCGAAGCGCCGATGCGGACCTCGCCGCCGGAAATGTGGATAACCGACAGCGCCGGTTCGGTCGACCTGACGAAACCGGAGATCGACACGTCGCCTTCATTGGCGGCGCGCACGACCAACGTGCCGCCACCGAGGTAGCGGGTGCCGGCGGCTTTCAGCGCCGCGCCGGCGTCCTTCACCGTCGCGAAAGTCTGCAATGCAAGCGTCATGGAACGCTCCCTTTACGCCTGGCTCTGGCCGGCAAAATGGGCCTTCAGGGCGTTGAAGCCGCCCTGGAAGACGTTGGCGCCCATGCCTTCGGCCAGCTTGTCGGCTTCCTCTGGGGGCGCGTCGAAGCTGGCGGTCCATTCGGCATAGGTGCGGTCGCCGTCGGTCACCCGCCGCAACTGCAGCGTCGCCTTGTGGTTGGTGAGCGGCTGCGGCGTCTCCAGGATGGCGTAGCTGACGAGGAAGTTCTCGTCGGAGAAATCGAGCAGCTTTTCGCGCAGGCGGGCGCCGCTGGCGAGCTGGAAATTGCGCACGCAGCCGATCGTGCCGGCATCCTTGCCGTCCTCGATATGGCTTTCGACCATGCGCGGGTGCCAGGTCGGCAGGCCGTTGAAGTCGCGTATGCGCGCCCAGACCTTTTCGACCGGCGCGTCGATGACGCTGGAGATGGTGACTTTCGCCATTTGAACGTTCCCTCGCAAATCAGCTGCCTGGGAGGGTAGGGCGGCAGGCTCGGCGGCGCTTATCAATGCGTCTTGAACGCCTATCAAATAGTCTGAAAAACAGGCGCTCAGCTGATCGCCCGCGCCGCTTCGCGGTAAAGCGTCGGCGGGACGCCGACATGGTCGCGGAAGAAGCGCGAGAAATTGCCTTGCGTGGTGAAGCCGAGATTGCAGGCGACCGAGATCAGCGGCTCCTGCGACCACTGCAACTGCCGCACCGCTTCCTCCATGCGCAGCGTGTTCCAATAGACGTTGGGCGTCAGATTGGTCTGTTCCTTGAACAGTGCGAAGAAATGCGGCCGCGACAGGCCGACGCTGCGCGCCACGTCGTCGAAGCAGATGCGCTCGCAGACATTGGCTTTCATCAGCTGGATCGCCTTGCGGACGCGGAAATCCTGCATGGTGCTGACGCGGGCACGCACGGTCTGCGGTGCGGACGCGTCGGCGGCATCGAGCACGCTGTCGATGAAGCGCTCGATCTCGTAATTGGCGATGTCGTCGATGCTCTCATTGTCGCTGAGATGGTCGAGGAGGTTAGCCGCTGCCTTGTGCAGCCAAGGCTCGAGCGTGATTGCCGGGGCGGAGAACAGCGGCGCGGCGGAAGGCAGCTCGCGGCGTTTCCGTGCCCAGTCCGGATCGATGTAAAAGGCGAGGAACAGGCCGGGCGTGCCGTCGCGGGAGAGAGCGTGGCTGTGCGGCTGGAAGGAATTGATGCCGGCGGCGGTGCCCGGTCCAAGCCGCACCGTCTCACGGCCGATGGTGATCTCGCCGGCGGTGCCTTCCAGCCAGATGATGATATGCGCCTCGACATGGGCGTGGGTGACGAAGTCGCTGGCGACGTTCAGGACAGAAACATGTCCGAACCGGCCCCAGTAGAGCCTGATCGCTTCCGTCATGGGTATATCCTCCCGCAGGCGACTGGCCTCCCTTCGCCTGCTGCGAGCGATTGTGCGGCGCAGTTCGGGCTTGCGTCAAGACGGATGTGCACGTCCGGGCGCCGGCCATGCGCCGCAGCGGCGGATTTTCAGACCCGGCGATAGGAGCGCGTCCCCTTCTCCCCCTGTGGGAGAAGGTGGATCGGCGCGCTAGCGCCGAGACGGTTGAGGGGTGTTGGAAGAAATGAGGCGGTGCCAAACTGGAGCCCCCCTCATCCGTCGCCTTCGGCGACACCTTCTCCCACAAGGAGATCTTTGCACAGAAGCCGATCAGTGATTCTGTTGTGAGGTTGGAGCAGGGAGATTCGCGATGGTGGATCGTGTTCTGGGTC
>NZ_JAMYMZ010000091.1:0-9791 GCF_040318825.1 Mesorhizobium sp. M1006 | reverse complement strand
TACCGGTGCGCATGCACGATCGTCGCACATGCGAAAACCGATGGGAATCCAACATCGGACTCTTTTGTCTCGATCAATCCACTAGTGCAGAGCTTCCGGCGTCCCCCTCCGCCGGACGCGGATTTCAATCCGCCGGCGGGACTTATCGTCTTTTGACACCCACTGGGTTATCCGGTCCCCTGGAAGAATAAGTTGGGCTGCCGAATAGGGCAGCACCGTAGCGTTTTTCAATCCCGGTTGCCGCTGCAAGACTTGCGCGACAGCCACTGCCCGCGCGAGTCCCAGGCCCGCATTGTCACCGGGCCGAAGGGCCGCAACGTCAGCTTTGCCGCTTAGAACGGGGTTCAATTCGCGGTCCATGTTTGAGGGAACGCCCGCCAGGGGCTGCTCATCTGTGTGCCCGATCACCTCGATCAGATCTACGTCGTAGTCGTTCAGAAGCTTGGTAAGCTTCGTCGTGATGTTACCCTCGAGCTGTTCCTTGAGCTTTTTATCCAGTTGAGCGCTGCCCACATTGAAAGAGTAACCTTCGGCTTCGCTCAAATTTATTATCGGCGGCCATTGATGGGCTTTGGCTGTTTCAGGGGCGGCAGAATTCTTGTCTATCGCTTGCGCCAGCTGCTCTTTGACCTCGGCAGCTTCAAGCTTCGCGAATTGCTTTTCTTTCAAGACAACCAACGCCGGAGCCAACCTTTCCAGCTCCTGGCTCGTAATGCCTTCGGCCTTGAGCTTGTCAACTAGGACCAGATCTGTCTGCGCACTTTTGAGATCAGTCTCGGAAATTCCCTGCGCCTGCATCGCAATCACGGCTTTAACTTCCTCAACAAGGGCAAATAGCTGATCGCCGGATACGCCTTCACCTTTGTACTTTTGGACGAGCTTTCTCGCGAAGTTCAGTTCACTCCAGTTTTCGCTGATTTTGGTATTCCCGGCGGCTTGAGCCTGCAGTTCAACCAATTGAGCCCCAAACTCCTCGTTAGCCTCAATCAGCGCGTTTTCGTTCTGCTTGAGCAGTTGAACCTGATCGCTCATCTTTCTTAGCGCTTCCTCATTTTCCTTGCGTTGTTGGCTGATTATGGCAGCAGCGACAAGAAGAAGGCAAAAGACCAGCAAAAGCATCGATTCAGCCATCGTCAGGCCAAGGATCAAACCACGCCTGTAACCTTTTCGTTCAGAGGCGACGGCTGTCACGTAAACCAACCTCTTTTGGGCTCAGCGGGTTTCAAGGCAACTTCCTCCGAGCCTACCAGGACTTCTGCGTGTTCCGGCAAACCAGCTGTTGCCGATGTTGAATGCACCGAGCCGTTTATACGTACTGTTTCGATTGGCAGAGGTGGAGGCCTGTGGCCTGCCAGGTTCTGAACTAGATGCTGATAGTTGTTGTTGTGAATCAACATAACCCGGATCAGGCTCTCAGTAGAGTCTGCTGATCTTTCCAGGCCGGATAGGATTTGCTGGACAGGTCCAAAGGTTTCCCTGATCTGCTGGAATTGGCTTCTTTGCTCTTCCGCAGCCGCATCCATCCGCTTGGTATGCTCACTGGTGATTTTCCCCACGCCTGTTAGAACCGAGCCCAATTCAATTTTAAGAACCTCTTCCGGAGTCTTCATAGCTTCAAGCTTCTTGCCCGTAAGCTCAATGGATTCAGCGAATTTCTTGATGGACTGTTCCAGCGTAGTGTGAAGTTTAGTGATGTTTTCCGACGATAAACCGACACGTTGGGTGTTGCTGGCAAATTGATCGTCGAAGAGTTTGGAATGCTTTTCCAGAACCTCCTGCAACCCGTTAGATGCCAGTTGTATCGGTCTCACGGATTCCTGACTCAGATTTTCCATGATTTTCAATATCTTTTGGCCGGTCATTTCGGCTTGCTTTGCGATCTCGTCAAACCCTTCCTGAAGCATCTGATTGCTGGCGCGCCGATAGCTGGCAAATTCCAACGCAGCAGTGTCCATCTCAGTTCTGAGTTTGCGGACCATATCGGCCATCTCATGCCGGGTGGTACGCTCAATATCGATGGGGTCACGCCTCATCTGGTTATATAGGATCCGCAGCAAAATCCCGAAAATGGTTGAGGCTACCGCTACGCCAAAGTTACGAACGATCGCATCAATGGAATCCACGGTATTAAACTGAAACAGCGATGCGCCCAGCGAGGTAAGCGTGAACAAGAAACCGATATAGTAAAGGTTGTCGCCCGCCTGTTCATCATGGATGTGCAGTATCTTCGCGGCCATGTTCACAATCCAGTAAGCGACCATGAGGGCTATGGGGACTCCAGTCACGATGAATGGTGACAAGCCAAGGTATTTTGAGAAGCAGATAAAGGCGCATCCGATAAAGGTGAAGAAGCCGAAGACAACTATCGGACCCTTTTGTTCCAAAAACTCGCGCGTGGAAAACCGGGCAACCATCAGTTCATTCCTTCCAGACGAACGGTGGCTACGTTACGAACGCCCCGTTCGCTAAACCATTTGGCCCAGAATCTAACGTGTTCGAGAGGATTGAATTTCACTCCGCTGCGCTCAAAGTACAAGATCGTGACATCTACATCGTCCAAATTCGTCCGGAACTCCCGCTTTGCTGCTGACTTGTCAAACACGGCATAATCGATTCCGGAGGAATACTGTGAATAGAACTTCGTGTGTTCAATCATGTCGGACGCGATTACCAGCGTTTTCGGGATATCCGCGACGTCTTTGCGATCAAACAGGTCAACTTTCACGCGCTGAATACCGGCCATGATCGGTGACTGGGTGCCGCTCGAGCCATTTCCGATATCGTCGGTCCTGATTTTCTGAAGAGGATCATCGAAGGCTTCTTTCCACCGCTTTTTTCTAAGTCGCGGATTGTCAGTCATCTCATCAACCTCCGAACCGTCCCCCGGATTGCACGCGGCAAACAACGGGGTGAGCTGGCTTTGGACATCGGTGAGGTTGTAGATTTCCATCAGACCACCGACAGGGAGCGACGACACGACTTTATCAAACTCGGTTTTGAGTTTGCTCTTCGTTATATCCGTGATCGGATCCGTTGTGTCCATCAGCACAACCGTTACGGCAATCGGACCCGTTTCAGGACACATTGTCGTCTTGTCCAATGGGACGTGGTCCGACGCTTTGATCTTGAGATAAGCAAACCCGCCGAGCAGGGCGACGATCAGAACCGCCAACCCCGCCGACGCCAATATCAATCCGGTATTGCCCTGTGATCTTCTTCTTCTAGCCATTCGTCGTTCCCGGGAACATGTCATCCAACTCGCGGTAGCGCCTGACGGCCGCAAGGAACTCCTTGTCTACCTGATGAATTTGATCGGTCAGGAACCCCTGAGCTTCCTTGATCGATGCGGCGAGTTCCTGATCGTTCCACTCTCCCGTTGAGCTCACCGAGACATTTACACGGGACAGATTGTAGCCACCTACAAAGGACCGCGGATCACCGTCAGTCCTGGCCTTACGATTCGCGGCGCGGTATGCGATCAAGAGAGCATTCGCCGCACGTTCCAACTGGTTTTGATGTTCGGCGAACAATGAGATCACCCGCTGTCTGTGGGATATGATCGCGTTGTGTTCTTTGCGCCTGTTGCTGAGACCCTTTATGATGTCCTCGACCTTAGAATTGTGATCGTCGCGGATCTCGGTCAACTCTTCAAGCAACTCTTCTTTTCGGAAGTTATAG
This sequence comes from Mesorhizobium sp. M1006, assembly GCF_040318825.1. NCBI lineage: Bacteria > Pseudomonadati > Pseudomonadota > Alphaproteobacteria > Hyphomicrobiales > Phyllobacteriaceae > Mesorhizobium > Mesorhizobium sp. M1006. The sequence continues at coordinate 6,113 of NZ_JAMYMZ010000091.1, read as the reverse complement.
TTCTCGAAGCGTCTCTGCAGATTTTTCTCGACGGATGTGTAGCCAGGGTAAGGATCGCTGAGGAGCCAGCCGTCTATAAGCGCAAGAATCGAACAAAGAATTCCGAAGGCAAAAAGCATCCACGAGTTGAGATCCTCTAGGCCTGCAGGAGCTGTCCACAGACGCTGCACTACTTCTCTGGTCGCCCCCGTCAGGAGAGTTCCGGAGACCTCGCGGTAATGGGCGAGCGCAATGTTCAGCAGCACCGCTCCCGCGATGTATGCGGCAATAACAACCAGCCCCAGTAATTTGACGCCGACCGACCGGTGAACGAGCAGGCGCAATCCGAAGAACGATGCCATTATCGATAGACTGAGATTGATCAACGAAAAAACAAACGCTTCTGAAATGCCGCCGACAATGCCTTGCTCGCTGCCCTTCGCAAGGAAGTTGCCGTTCAGGAACGTTTCAACCAAGAGGAGCAGTGCAAGGAAGAGATACTTAAAAGTGGTGTAGGCCGACCCCGATATCTTCGCCGGGCGGTCAATATTGTGCCGCTCGCGAAATTTGGATCTGTACCGGTGCGCTTCCTGCAGCTGCTCGCGCAGGACATGCAGATCATTGGCACCTTTGGTCGCCTCGACAACGAAGTCGGAGACGCTGCTGGCGTTGGCCTGCCGGATCATTCCGAACTGACCTTCGAAATCCAGGTTTGTCAGGCGGTCATGGAAAGTCTGCATCTGATCTTCGACGATCTGATGAGCTGTCTTTTTCTCCGACTCGATACGTTCGACAATTGCCAGTGCCACTTCATCAAACGTCTTCTGGGCTTTCGGCGGCAGATTCTGAGCTCCACGCTCGGCACCTTCCTTTTCCAGCTCCATCGTGTGAGTCAGTTTTTCGACGTCAAGTGTCGGAAACAGTTCTGAAGATGCGCGAAAGTCATGGCTGCTTTGGCGGGCGGTGTCCACCAACCGGTTCAATGCCTCAAAACGCAATTTGTCCCCCGAAATCCAACCTTGTTGGATCAAAGCCACCGCAAATCATCGTAACCTTACGATCGAAATACGCAGCACCCCATAAGGTTTGGCCTATATAGAAGATCGGAAATTGTGGCAACCTACAGTGATCTGATAACGCTGCGTAAAACGATAATCATTCGGGGGCTCGCACGCCGAAGCCAACCGCTGTCGATCGGAAAAGCCTCAGTGAGCGACAGCGATTTGTCGTCCCAATCTATCAGCTGATCCCTTGAGTATATCGCATGACGAAGTGTATTCTGTTTATGAATTGCAATTAATGCAGAATTGCATGGCCAAAACGGGAACGGGGGGCAATCTTGGGGTTCTATATTCGCAGGTCGGTATCGGTCGGTCCATTCAGATTCAATTTGTCGAACTCAGGGATCGGGGCTTCGGTAGGCATTCGAGGATTGCGGATCGGCAGCGGTCCTCGCGGGAATTATATCCACGCCGGACTTGGCGGCTTCTACTACCGCGGCTCACTTCCTTCCGGACGCACTCAGCCGTCCCGCTCATCTGTCGATCGTCTGCCATCCCCCAGCGCTATCCCGGATTTGCCGACCCCCAGAACATCTGACGATGTCACCATGCGGGAAATTTCAAGCGGGTCGGTCTTGGAGATGGTGCCTGAGTCCGCAGCGGAGCTTCTGTCCCAGATAAACGAAATGAACCAGCGCACAAAATTGAGTACCGTCGTTCTGTTGCTCGGATTTGCGGCGATTTTTCTGTCGCTTATGTCAGGGAGTGGCGGCTTCACAGCCTTTGTTGTCGGAGTCATCATCGTTGTCTTTTGTGCCGCGCGCTATGCGGACGGCATCAGACGTGCAGTCGTGCTCGTTTATGAATTCGACCCGGAAGTGCTCTATAGGTATCGGGCTTTTGTGGAAGCGTTCGAACGCATCTCCTCAGCCAAGGCAATCTGGCACGTAACCGCACAAGGAAACGTGACGAACCGCAAACGACATGCCGGCGCAGGTACATTGATAAACAGAAAAGGTCTGACAATTTCCATCGCTTCGCCAGCCGTCGTCAAAACAAACATTTCGGTTCCTACAGTACCTGTCGGAAGTCAGACGCTGCACTTCTTTCCGGATCGTGTCCTTGTTGTAAACGGCAAGAAAGTTGGGGCTATTGAATACGAGGACCTGCGGCTAGACGTAAACACAACAAATTTCATCGAAGAAGACCTCGTACCTTCCGACGCCAGAGTGGTCAGATATAGCTGGAGATACCCGAACAGAGACGGTGGTCCCGACAGGCGTTTCAAAGACAACCGTCAGATTCCGGTGTGCGCCTACCAGGAAGCGCACTTCACAAGCTCCAGCGGCTTGAATGAATTGATCCAGGTGAGCACCGAAGGTCTGTTGGCGCAGTTTGCGAAGGAGCTGCAAAACATGGCGTTTCCTCCGACTCCCGACAACGCGGAGAAGCTGTTTCTCTACATTCCCGGATAACCACACAAAACCGCGTCTGTTTCGTAAGCATCCGGTGTGGCTTCCGATTACCCACATCGTCGGCTCATCGGTAAAGACGACATTGAACTGGGCGAAGTCGACCTGCGCCTGCTCGCCGGGCGGGGTCTCGAAGCGAACCTCGTATCCACGCTCCGCCGCGGCAGGACGGACGTCGCGCAGGAAGTCGGTGACGGCCGTGTAGCCGCCGCCATAGCCGAGGTCCTTCAGTTCCCGGAAAAGCCGGCTGCCGGTGAGTCCGGGATATCGCGTGACGCGTTCGCGAAGATAGGCCGTGAAGGGATCGATCACCGCCTGACGCGGCTTGCGCGGTCCGTAGGCCGGAGCCTCGAGCCCGCGCTCAATGTATTTGCGCACCGTCTTGCGGTCGATCCCGCTCTCCCTGGCGATCGCCGACACCGACAGGCGCTGCCGATGCAAATCCAATATCATCATCATCTCCCCGATCTTGATCACCGAAATCCCTCTCCCGACCATCAGGAGAAGCATCAACGATCACGCGCCGCCGGTCTCTCCCGGAGCGCGCTCCGGAAGACCGGCGACAGCGCTATACTGGGGAAGATTCAAACGGCACTTCTGGGGAGTATTGAGCCGGCATCGACACCACGGAGAGATCTTCGACCGGCAAGTTGCTCAGTTGCTCACCAGCTTCCAGTCGATCGGGCTCGCGACCGGGCGGCGAAGTGGATGTAATTCAGAACCTGCGGACTGTAGCGCATCTGCTTGCCCACGGCGGCAAGGTGTTGATGGCGGCGAAATTCACCTGCAGCCAGGTCGTCTCGTCCTGATCGACCGTAATACGATGACGTTCCGCCCAAGACGCCGCCGCAAGTTGGGCAAAGACGCGATGAGCAGGATCGCGTGGGCAGCGTCGGCAGGCCGCTCGGCCAGCCTGTTCGTCTGCACCCGCACGAGGAAGCTGGTACCAAGGTCCTGCGCGGTGCAATAGAGCTCGTAGATGTCGCTGTCCCGGTCACCCACATGCACGCAGCGCTCGGGCGCACCATGATCAGCTCCGCGCCCGTGCCCGTCGCTCAACGTCCAACAGGGCAACATTGATCGCCGGAGCGAACTCAGGATTGGATAAAACTTGGGGCCAACGTCAGCGCGGCTGTAGTAAATTCGGTCGTGTCCTGCAGGATAAGGATCGGACCTTCGCTCGCCGCAACGCGCGCCGCGGTCGCGGCGAAATGGCCAGCGAGAACGGAATGTTCGGTCACACGCGGGTTGTCAAAGAAGCGGTAGGCCGCCTTCGCCGCCCCCAGTCGCCGCAGGCCGCCGGATTGGCTTGCTCGGCGCAGCTGACATCTGATCCAGCAACCGTCGCAGCCGACGAGCCAAACGCTTGTTGGGAAGGGCCGCAGCAGAAAGCTTACCTCCTGCCAAGCGGCTTCGCTGCTGCTGGTCTTGTCTCGCATCCGTGATTCGGCGTCACGGACAGAATCACGGCAGATCCATTCGGGGCAATAGGCCTGCCGACGATGTGGGTAATCGGAAGCGTCACCGGCGGCGTACCCTGTTTCAGCCATATATGTTGTTTCCTGATAAAGGAAATTCGTTTAAAGCGACTTTGGGGCATAGGAATCTGGGGCTAGCTCAGCATCCATTGATAAATCTGCAATCGGAGTTCCGACACTGCCGGAGCTCTCAATAAGCTTCGGCCTGGGGACCGCATCATAATGGCAACTTATCGATATTTTACGTGGGCATTCGTCGTTACGGTGCTTGGACTGATGCTTGGCGCTTGGCTGGGCTGGAACTCGACCGGAACGCTATCTGGAGCTTTGCAGATTTTCTTCATCTGCGCGGTTCTTGCAGTCCTTGAAATTTCTTTGTCCTTTGACAACGCGATCGTGAACGCAAATAAGCTCAAGGACATGACCCCGAAATGGCAGCACCGGTTTCTGACTTGGGGTATCCTCATAGCCGTGTTCGGCATGCGCATCATCTTCCCTCTCGCCATTGTCGCCCTCGCGGCGAACATCGCACCGGTAGCTGCAGTTCAGCTGGCAATCAATGAGCCAGCCGAGTACGCCCGGATCATGAATGAAGCGCACGTCAGCATTGCTGCGTTTGGAGGAACATTCCTGATGATGGTCGGCCTGTCGTTCTTCTTCAATGAGGAAAAAGACGTCCACTGGGTGCATTTCATCGAAAACCGGCTAGCACGTTTCGCAGGTGTAAAGGGCGTCGAAATCGCATTCGTTCTCATCCTCGTCCTGGTTTTCTCCTCCTTGCTCGAGCGGTCGGTCGCCGAGACCTTCATTTACTCAGCCATCTACGGACTACTGACATTTCTTGTCGTCGAAATCTTGGGCAGCGCTCTCGATGCATCGCATGAAGCGCTCGCTGGTGCTGCGAAAGGTGGTCTCGGTGCTTTCCTGTACCTTGAAGTTCTGGACGCCAGTTTCTCGTTCGACGGCGTGATCGGAGCGTTCGCGCTTTCACAGAACCTTTTCGTGATTGCGATCGGTCTCGGAATCGGCGCAATGTATGTGCGTTCGATGACCATCATGCTGGTCGAAAAAGGAACGCTCTCTGAGTACCGCTTCCTGGAGCATGGCGCATTTTGGGCTATTCTCATCCTTTCAGTGATCATGTTTGCGCAGACGCTGTTCCACATCCCTGAGGTGGTCACGGGTCTGTTCGGTGCAGCGCTTATCGGTGTTGCGCTTTGGTCTTCAATCCTCTGGAACAGGGCAAATCTCCACCGCGAGGTTGTGGCCGTCAACGGCCCGGCCTAACGGCCGAACGGGGCCTAGAGCACGTCCGGGGATCGATGAATCGACTGTGATGTGACGCGAATGGTTTGACTGATTCAACGTCCACTTTATGGAGGTGGACGATGGCGAGAGCACTTGGTGAGGATCTGCGGTCACGTGTCGTGAAGGCGGCCGGTGAAGGAGCATCGGCCCGCCAGGCAGCGGCTCGGTTCGGTGTCGGGATATCGAGCGCGATCCGCTGGATCGGCAGAGCCCGGAGGGGCGAGACGACGCCGCGACCGCAGGGACGACGGCGCGGCTCGCGTCTCGACGCCCATGCCGACTTCATCGTCGGGATGATCGAGGAGCGCAAGGACATCACGCTGAACGAGATGGTGGAGCAGCTCTTGGCCGAGCGGTCCATGCGCATCGGCCGCAGCACGTTGAGCGACTGGCTGCGGGGGCACGGCTGGACGTTCAAAAAAGTCCGCACACGCACTGGAGCAAAATCGTCCCGACATCCTGAAGCGCCGGCGTGCCTGGTTCGACGGCCAGCTCGACCTCGATCCGGCAAAGCTCGTCTTCATCGATGAGAGTGTGCTGCAGAGCAGCGGAAGGAGTTCAATGTGAACTAAGACCGTAGCGTAAAGCTGCGTGAATGATGGGGGACGGCCCTCCGGGATCGGCTTTCAGGAGCAGGTCTCAAACCAGTCCAAGCTGCTGCGGTAAAGAGCCGTGGTGGTGAGCGTTGGATGAAAAGTTCGGACGAGATCCGAGCAGGTGGGTGTCCGAAAGACGAACGAAAGTGAACCCTTCGAAGACGCGTCGTTATGAACGTAAGTGTCGCCGAAACGTAAGCGCGAATTTCCCCGCACCTTTTGCTGTTGAGTGCTCTGATGCATGAGGTGTCCACCAAAATAGGTGGACACCTTGTGATG
>NZ_JAMYMZ010000090.1:0-10477 GCF_040318825.1 Mesorhizobium sp. M1006 | reverse complement strand
GACGGCTCCCTTGTTTGAGATCTCAACGAACTCATTCTGGCACATCCGATGCCGTCGGGCGCCGTCCACCCCATCATGCCGTGACATCCGAGCGACACAACGGTTCTTCGGCCGATGTTACGGCATGGATCCTCGGGTCACCCGAGGATGACGAAAGCAGGGTAGTCGCCGCGCCGCGCAAAAAACCTAATTCGCCGACCCCAGCGCCTTGTCCAGCGCTTCCTTGACGTCGGCCGGCCATGTACTCACCGCTGGCCACGCGTCCGGCTCGGGCTTGTCGCCGCGGCGGGCGAAATAGAGCTTCCGGTTGACCGGGTCGACCGCCATGAAGCCGTCATTGCCGCCGCAATCATGCGGCACGCAGCCGCTCGCAAAAAAGACGCCCGACGCGGTTTTTTCCGTGCCGCCGCCGACCAGCAGGCTGGTCGCCATGTCGGGCATGTCCTTGCCAAGCAGTGTCTCGGCTAGTTTGTAGACCGCTTCATTGTGGAAGGCGTCGATGATGTTGTCGTATTTCGACGGATCAACGTCCTTCCAGTCGGTGCCCAGCTCCGGCATGTAGGTCAGATTGCCGGACGTCGTCAGTCCGTCCGTCGGCGACCATTGCAGCGCCGGCTTGGAATCGCCCGGCAAAAGATAGGGCACGAAATAGATGGCGCTGTCGGAGATCGCGGCCGGCGGCGCGCCGCATTCATCCTGCTCGACCGTGGTCGTCTGGATCGTGCCGCCTTCCGGCTTCCACACGATCACCTTGGCCGGGCCGCATTGATTGCCGCCGTCGCCGACATCGACCAGCGCCACCTTGACGCCGCCGACCTCGACGATCTTGTCGAAGAAGACGTCGTAATTGCGCGCCAGTTCCTTGCCGTCGAAGGCGAGCACCCGTTCCCCGTACTCTTCCTCCTGAGTGATGGTCAGCTGGCCGCCCTCGAACGGGACCGGCGCCTGTTTGTCATTGTCGGCTAGGGCCGCATTGCTCACCGCGCCCTGGTCGGCGGCCCCGCCGGACGCATCGTCAGCCGGCACGAGCACCATGTCGGTCTGTGCATGCGCGCCTGCCACCGGCATCAGAATCCACGCCAGCGCGCAGGCTCCGGCAAGAAGCGAACGTGTCATGACTGTCCCCTCCGTTCAGCCGCCACGAACCCGGCCTGTCGCGGCCAGGTCATCCTACGCTCAGGCCCAGGGGCGCTCAGCAGCGTTCTTCTTCTCGAACGAAGCGATGGCGCCGGCCTTCTCCATGGTCAGACCGATATCGTCGAGCCCGTTGAGCAGGCAGTGGCGCTTGAATTCGTCGAGGTCGAACTTGACCACGCCGCCGTCCGGCCCGCGGATTTCCTTGGCTTCGAGATCAACCGACAGCGTCGCGTTGGAACCGCGCGAGGCATCGTCCATCAGCTTCTCCAGGTCTTCCGGGCTGACGGTGATCGGCAGGATGCCGTTCTTGAAGCAGTTGTTGTAGAAAATGTCGGCGAACGAGGTCGAGATCACGCAGCGGATGCCGAAATCGAGCAGCGCCCACGGCGCATGTTCCCGGCTCGAGCCGCAGCCGAAATTGTCGCCGGCGACCAGGATCTGCGCCTTGCGGTAGGCCGGCTTGTTGAGCACGAAGTCCGGGTTTTCCGAACCGTCGTCCTTGTAACGCATTTCGGCGAACAGGCCGGTGCCGAGTCCGGTGCGCTTGATCGTCTTGAGATAATCTTTGGGGATGATCATGTCGGTGTCGACATTGACGATCGGCATCGGCGCGGCGACACCGGTGAGCTTGGTGAATTTTTCCATGGTTCTTGCCCGTCTTCTTCTCGTTGCGGGGAATTGCTGGCGCCCGGTTTACACAATGCCGCGGGCAAATAAAAGACGGCTGTTTTTGGACTTCCGTCGTCGATCGAAACACAAAATCGGTACAAACAGCTTCAAAACCACCGGCCCATGGTGCACTTTTGTCGACATGACAACGCGATCCACGATCCTTTACGCCAGCGAACCGGGCCTCGGCATCGCCGAGTTCCGCCGCGTTCTGGTGGAATCCGGCCTCGGCGAGACACGGCCCGTCGATGATCATGCCCGTTTGAAGGCGATGCTCACGAGTGCCGACCTGGTGCTCACCGCGCGCATCGATGCGCCGGGCAAGCCGCTGGTTGGTATCGCTCGCGGCATCACCGACTTTTCCTGGGTCTGCTATATCTCCGAGCTCGCTGTTTCTGCATCGGCGCAAGGGCTGGGTATCGGCAAGGGTCTGATGGATGAGGCACGCCGGCAACTCGGACCTTCCGTTGCCATCAGCCTGATCTCCATGCCCGACGCCGTCGGCTTCTATCAGCGTATCGGCATGGAGCGCATGCCCAACGCATTCTGGTTCGGCCGCAAGCGCTGAAATCCACTCCCAGCGACCTCAACCCGCGCATTCTGCCTCTTGACATGCAACCAAATGGTTGCATATTAGAGTCATGAGCATGGATGCCGTCTTTCGCGCCTTGGCCGACCCGACACGCCGGCGGTTGCTGGACAGCCTTCATGCCAGGAACGGGCAGACGCTGAACGCGCTGTGCGGTGAGATGGACATGACGCGCCAGGCGGTGACCAAGCATCTGGCGATCCTGGAAGAAGCAAACCTCGTCGCCACCATCCGCAAGGGACGCGAGAAGCAACATTATCTGAATCCCGTTCCCATCAACGAGATCGCCGAACGCTGGATCGGCAAATTCGAGCGGGGGCGACTGGGCGCCCTCGGCGATTTGAAGAAACGTCTCGAAAGGGAAGACTGATGAGCAACATTTTCGTTTATGTCACCTACATCCGCACCTCGCCCGAAAAACTCTGGCAAGCACTGACCGAGCCGGAGTTCCAGCGGCAATATTTCCTCGGCGCTCAGATGCTAAGCGACTGGAAACAAGGTTCGGCGTGGAAGATGGTTTACACCGACGGCCGCGTCACCGACAGCGGCGAGGTCCTCGAGATCGATCCACCCAAGCGCATCGTGCTCAAATGGCGCAACGAGTTCATGCCCGAGGTCAAGGCGGACGGCTACACACGCTGCACCTTCGCCCTCGAGCAGGAGGGCGAGATGATGAAGCTCGCCATCACACACGAAGCCGATGGACCGCACAAGCTGCTTGGCCATGTGGCGAACGGCTGGCCGCTCATCCTGTCCAGCCTGAAGAGCCTGCTCGAAACCGGCAAAGGCCTGTCGCGCCCGGCGTCGAAGGCTTGAGGTTGTTTCGATAGCGAAACGTTTCTGGAGGCAGGGCGATGTACAGTTCCGCGGTGCACAGCATGACCAATGGCGAGACCGTTATGGCGAGCGCCGATGTTCGCGCGCCGCCCGAGCGGATCTTTGACGCCCTCGTTACACGCGAGGTCGAGCGCTGGTGGGGGTCCGCCAGGACCTACAGGATAACCGGATGGGCGGCCGACCTCCGCGTCGGCGGCCGCTGGAGCGTCACCGTCGAGACGGCGGCCGGCAGACACCTGCCCGCCAGCGGCGAATTCCTGGAGATCGAAGAGCCGCGCCGGATCGTGCAGACGCGGAGATACGACTGGGACCATCCGACGCTTGGCCGCCGCGAAACCAAAGTCGCCTGGCTGCTGGAGCCGATCGCCGGCGGCACACGCGTCACCATCTGCCATGGCGGCTTCGCCGGCATCGCTGCTGCCGCAACGAAGCATGCCGAAGGCTGGGCCCGGGTGCTGGGCTGGCTTCAGGCGTATCTTGGTACGGGCGGCTTGGCGGCGGCTTAATCCACCAAGCAACGGTAGCATCCCTTCGCGCCAGCGTTAAATTACATTCAATTCCCGAAACGGCCGCCCGTCGGCAATCCGGCTGTACCCGAACGCCGAGCAATCCACCGTGCGATAGCCGCCATGTACTATCAGTTCGGCCAGCGCCTTGCCGACCGCCGGAGCCTGCTGCAAGCCGTGACCGGAAAACCCGTTGGCGAAGAGGAAATTGCCGACCTCCGGGTGCGGGCCGATCACCGCGTTCTGGTCGAGCGTGTTGTAGTCGTAATGGCCGACCCAGGCGCGCGTCGGCTTGATCGCCTCGAAGGCTGGAATGCGGGTCGCCAGCACCGGCCAGATCACCTCTTCGAACAGCGGCCAGTCGGGGTCGAAGTCGGCGGGATCGGCCGGTCCTTCGCCCTCTTCCGCCTCGGCGCCCCCGGTGATGTAGACCGAGCCCTCCGGCCGGACATAGATGCCGCTCGGGTCGACCAGCAGCGGCATGTCGTCATATTTTTCGCGCGCCTCGAAGACGAAGACGTTGCGCTTGCGCGGCTCCACTGGCAGCGCCAGCCCGGCCATTGCTGCCACCTTGCCGGCATTCGGCCCGGCGGCGTTAACGACGGTGCCGGCCTCGAGCCGCTCGCCATTGTCGAGGGTCACACCGGCGACGCGCTTCCCCTGCCGCTCGATACCGGTCACCGACGCTGTGATGAAATCAATGTTCTTGCTTCGCAGTGCCTTGCGGAACAGCATCAGCATCGCATGCGCGTCGAACCAGCCTTCGCCGCTGCGGCCATAGGCGCCGGCGGAAATGCCCTCGACCGACAGCCACGGAAAGCGGCGGACGAGCGCCTCGGCATCCTCGAGCACGATGTCGGCGCCCTCGGCCATCTGCGCCTCGTGGTTGGCCCGCAGGATCGGCAGCCCGTTCTCGCCGGCAAGGATGAGGTAGCCGCCTTCGCGAAAGCCGATATCGGCGTCCGCGCCAAACTCTTCCCTGAGCCGCCGGAACAGTTTCAGCGTGAATTGCGACAGCCGGATGTTTTCCGGGATCGAGAACTGCTGGCGGATTGAGGCGCAGGACAGCGTGGTCGCGGCGCGGGAAAATTGCGGGTCGCGCTCGACAAGCGCGATCGAGCCCGAAAACCCTTCCTCGCGCAGATAATAGGCGACCGAGGAGCCGACGATGGCTCCGCCGATGATGACGATGTCGTAATGCACCTTTTGGCCCTTCCGATCTGAACCGCCGCGTCACGCCGCCGGCAGGATGATCTCGAAGCGCGTGCCGCTCGCCGAGTCAACCAGCCGGATCGTGCCATCATGCGCTTTCAGGAGGGCCAGCACGATGCCGAGGCCCATGCCGGTGCCGCCGGAATCGCGGCGCGTGGTGAAGAACGGCTCGAAGATGCGGCCTCGGTTGCTGGGCGAAATGCCGGCGCCGTCGTCGTCCACCACAATGGTGGCCTTGCCGTCCGCGCTTGCGGCCGTGATCGAAACCAGCGTTGCGCCGTGCCGCGCCGAATTGTCGATGAGATTGGCCAGCACGATCGCCGCGTTTTCGGCCGATATGCGCAGACCGATCTGGGCGCCCGCCTCGAGGCGCAGCGCCAGCCTGTGGTCGGCCGGCAGCAGCGCCAGTGCAGCAGTGAGCGACGTGTTTTCGCCGCTCGGTTCGAGATTTTCGGCGCGCGCCAGGTCGAGCAGGCGGCGCACCAGAAGGTTGAGCCGGCCGGCATCGGTGACGATATTGTCCGAAAAACGCCGCCGCTCGGCCTCGTCCATCGCGCTGCCCGAATCGCGCAGCAGTTCGGCGGCCCCCTGGATCGCCGTCAGCGGCGATTTGAGCTCGTGCGAGACGTGGGTGGCAAAGGTCTGGATGCCGTCGGAGCGTGCGTGCAGCTTTTCGGCCATGTCGAGGAAAGCAGCAGAGAGTTCACCCATTTCGCGCGTGCCGTGGTGATCGAGCGGCCTGATCGCCGCGCGGTCGCCGGCGGCGATGCGTTTCGTGCGTTCCATCAGCGCATAGATCGGACGGCTGACGGCGCGCAGGAAGACCAGCCCGATCAGCAGCGCGCCGCCGAGGATGGCGATTGCCGCCAGCGCCACCTTGCCGCGCTCGCCATAGAGATGCTTGACGATGTTGTTCGGCGTCCGCGACAGATAGACGACGCCGGCGACCTTGCCGGAGACCGCAACCGGCATGGCCACGAAGACGCGAACCTTGGTGCCGCGGCTGACCGAATAGAGCGGCGGCGACGGCTGGTCGGGAACCCGCAGCCTGAGCGCGCTGGCGTAGCGGCCGGCAAGCGCTGCGCGAACCTCTTCGACAGCCGCGAGCGACAGGCCGGCCTCCTCACGGCCGGCGATGACCACGCCTCTGGGATCGAGCAGCCGGAAGCCGGCGAGCGTGGTCTTCTGCGTCTCGGCAAGAATGCCCGACAGGCGTGCGCCGATTGAAGCGAAGGCGGGATCGGCGCTGGCCGCGGTGGCCGCGGGCCGGGTCGGCAGGATCCCGTCGGACGCAAGATCGAGGCCCGGTTCGATCGGCTGGTAGGGAGAGGCCCGATCGCTGGTGTTGGGTGAAGGCACGGGTGCGCCTAGCTTTTCCGGGGCAATGCCGGCCTCGCGAACCTCTTGCGCATAGATCGCGCCAAGGGCGGCGCCTTGGGCGATCAGCTCGGCCTCGGTCTGCCGGATCAGCTGGTTCTCGTAGAGCCGGAAGAAAAACAGGCCGGCCAGCGGCAGCGCCATCACCATGATCAGGATGGCGATGACGACCGTGGCGAGGCGAGGCCGCCATTTGCTGCCAATCAGTCCTTGGGCGCTCACGCGCCGCATCCGCCCAGCCGAAAACCGACGCCGTGCACGGTCTCGATCGCATCGACGCAGCCGACGGCCGCCAGCTTGGCGCGGATATTGCGGATGTGGCTGTCGACGGTGCGGTCTGCGACATGGATATTGGCCGCATAGGCGTTGGCCATCACCATGTCGCGGCCAAGCACATGCGCCGGCCGCGCCAAAAAGCCTTTCAGGATCGCGAATTCGATCGACGTCAGCGCCAGCGGCTTGCCGTCGAAGCTGGCTGTATGGCTTGCCGGAACCAGCAACAGTCTGCCATGCGAGAATTGCCGGTCGTCGGCTGGTTCCGGCGTGGGCCGAGCGCGGCGCAGAATGACGTTGACGCGGGCGACCAGCTCGCGCGGGCTGAACGGCTTGATGACATAATCATCGCCGCCCATCTCCAGCCCGAGCACGCGGTCGATCTCTTCATCACGCGCGGACAGGAACAGCACCGGCAGGTCGGATGTGTGGCGCAGCCGCCGGCACACTTCCAGCCCGTCCATTTCCGGCATGCCGATGTCGAGCACGACGAGATCGGGCGCATGGCGCTCTATCGCCTGCAAGGCAGCCGCGCCGTCCGGCACCGCCAGCGTTTTCATGCCGGCCTTTTCCAGCGCGAAGCAGATGATTTCGCGAATGTGCGGGTCGTCGTCGGCGACCAGTATGTGGTGCGGCATCAAATCAGCGGCCCGGCATGAAGGGTTCGGACATCGGAGGAACCACGAACGGGCCACGCCTGTTGAGGGCGCGGTTGAGCCGCCAGTCGCGAAAGCTCCAGCCCCGCCAGTTCTCCTGGCCGGCGCGGAAGCGTGCTTCGTCCTGTGCATACCAGCCGGCGAGTTCGCGGATGGAGGCATCCTCCGCGGAAACCGTCCTGCTCTGGTGCTGGACGAAGCGATCGAGCGCCGGCAAGGCGCCGGGCCCGAGCGAGCGCAGGTACCAGACGTCGAGCTGGGTGCCTTGGCCGGTCATTTCGAAGCAATGGTCGACATTGTAGTTGGCGATCAGCGCGGCAAAGTTGATGAACGAGCAGGCATAGAGCGTCGCCGATAGCGTCAGAAGATTGGCGGCAAGCAGCCATTCGTTGGACTTTTCGCGCGCGATGCGGGCCATGATCAGGACAAGGCCTGCCGCCACCAGCCCCATCCAGACGAACGCAGCGACACGCCAATAGGTCAGCGCATAGATACCGATATAGAGATCGAGCCGCAGGATCGACGAGATCACCAGGAGGATGTTCTGCGCCACCCAGGCATAAACCAGCCGGCGGATGAGCGGATCGCCGGAGGTCGCGCTTCCCGGCCGCAGCGCCGCCAGCACGAAGCCGGCGGCCAGCAGCGCCGTGACGATCAGCGGATAGGCGCCGCGATGCGCGTAGGCGGCATAGGTCAGCCCGTCGGGAAGCGCGATGCCGCCCCACAGATAGGTGGCGTCGAGTGCGCTCTGCACCGCGAACAGGATGTTGAAGACGACGAGCGCCCGGAGGATAGCGGCCTTGCCGAAGACGATGTCCTCGATGGTGGTCCTGGTGGCCGGCGTCGCCGGTGCGCTGGCTGGCGACACCCTGCGGCGGCGGAGAAAACGCGGCAGGCGCGGCCGCAGAAAGGCCCAGACGCAGGCAAGCACGAACAGCCAGAAGGCGAGACGTGGCAGCTGGACGAGGTCGAGCAGTGCCATCAGGTCGATCAGCGAGAACCAATATTCGATGACCGGATTGGCGGCGCCGAACAGCGCGAGGAACACTGTGCCGAGGCTCAGCGGCATGACCCAGACGGCGATCGCCGCAAGGCGCACGCGCCGCCGGCCAAGCCGCCGCGCCGCCATGCGCCAGCGGAAGAAATCAAGGACGAGCCGAAATGGCGTTGCAACCAGGAACAGCGAGAGTTGGCCGGCAATGCGGGCAAGGCCGAGCCGCAACCGTCCGGCCAGTGAAAGCGCGAAGATGGCCGTCGCCGCCAGCGCGATCGAGACGGACAGTGCGCTGACATTTTCCACAAGCGGCAGCAGCGCCATGAACAGCGCAACCGGCTTGAACCAGAACCTGCCGTCGTTGAAGGCGCCGAGAGGATGGAGAGCCATGCTCGCCGCTGCAATCGCAACGCCGAACAGGAAAAGCGTGATGCCCGCCGGTTGGCCATAGAAGAAAAAATCGGCCAGTGCGACGAGCAGGACGGCAACGCCGAAGCGGTAGCAATAGCTCGGCGCCGCCGAGAGGAATACTATCATGATCGGGCTTTCTCGGCGGCTTTGATGCGGCCGGTGGGCGGGGATTTCCGGACGAAAGGGAGGAGGTTTACCGAAGTCCGGGCGGATCGACGAGCCACCAGCTTTCGCGGCGAAGCCGGTACGGCAGGGACCAACGGGAGTTCGTTTGCTCTTGCATGCCGCCCTTGTCGCATCCGGTCGGGTGGCAAGCGGGGCGGAGACGAGGAGATTTTCCGAAATTGCGTGCAGTTTTTATGCACGGCTTGCCTCGGCCGGCTGCAGACGGCATAGATCGGAGATGACCACCGAAAGCTACCGCCCGCGCCGCTCGGTGCTTTACGTCCCGGCTTCGAACGACAAGGCGCTGGCCAAGATCCAATCGCTGGCCTGCGATACCGTCGTCATCGATCTCGAGGACGCCGTCGCCCCGGCCGACAAGCCTTCCGCGCGCGAAAAGCTGGCGGCGATTTTCGCCGGCCGTTCCAACCGGCGCTGCGAGATGGTCGTGCGCATCAATGCGCTGTCGAGCGAGTGGGGCGGCGCCGACCTGCTGGCCGCGGCAAAATGCTCGCCCGACGCCATCCTGCTGCCCAAGGTCGACACGCCGCGCGACATTCTCGAGGCCGGCGACGTGCTCGACGACAATTTTATCGCCGACGAAGTCAAGCTATGGGCGATGATCGAGACGCCCAGGGCGCTGCTCAATATCGGGCCGATCGCTGAGCTCGGCCGCGATCCGGCCTCTCGACTGGCTTGTTTCGCTGCCGGAACGAATGACCTGGTCAAGGACACCGGAATTCTCGCCACGCCCGACCGGCGCTATCTCGTTCCATGGCTGATGCAAATGGTGCTCGCGGCGCGTGCCGGCGGCCTCGACCTGCTCGATGGCGTCTTCAATGATTTTCGCGATATGGACGGGTTTGCGCGCGAGTGCACGGAAGCGGCCGCCATGGGTTTTGACGGCAAGTCGCTAATCCATCCGGCTCAGATCGAAGCCGCGAACCGCGCCTTTGCACCGTCGCCCGAAGCAATAGCCGAAGCGCGCGCGGTCAAGGATGCCTTCGCGCTCGCCCAACATACCGGTAGGGCGGTAGTTGCGCTGAACGGCAAGATGGTCGAGCGGCTGCATCTGGCGCAGGCCGAAAAACTGCTGGCGAAGGCCGCCGCTGTTCGCGCATGACTAACGCAACTGACGACAGGATTGAAGAATGAAACTCTACCGTTTTCTGTCCGGTCCGGACGATTCCAGCTTCTGCCACAAGGTGACGGCGGCGTTGAACAAGGGCTGGCACCTGTTCGGCTCGCCGACCTATGCCTATGACCAGGAAGCCAAGACCATGCGCTGCGGCCAGGCCGTGGTGAAGGACATCGAGGGCCAGGAATACGGCCCCGACACCAAGCTCAGCGACTGGTAGGGAGGTTCGCTGAAGCGCTCGTCCTTCGTCATCCTAGGGCGTAGCAGTCGCGAAGCGACGTCGCGGAGTACCCTAGGATCCATGCCGTTACCTCTGCCGAAGGGCACGGCGGATCAGGATTAGTGTGATCTACCACCGATCGGGATAGCCCCGTTACCCAGAACGGGATGATGAGCGTTCGGTTCTGCACCGCCGGCGCACTGCATCACTATCACGGCATGATGGGGTGGACGGCGCCCGACGGCATCGGATGTGCCAGAATGAGTTCGTTGAGATCTCAAACAAGGGAGCCGTCC
>NZ_JAMYMZ010000089.1:0-10971 GCF_040318825.1 Mesorhizobium sp. M1006 | reverse complement strand
ATTGCCAATGGCTGGCCAAACAGCGATATCGACGCCCTCATGCCATGGAATTACCAGCGCTGAACGGCCTCAGCTGCCCGCTTACACCGAAAGCGGCATCCTCTATCTTGATTCCTCCAAGGAAAACGCCTTCGGCAATGATGCAGCAGCTCAAACCTTCGCCCGTACGCTAGAGACACAGCGCTCTGTGGTGGCCTTGGCAGAGGCCCGTCGAAAGGGCAATGACACCACTCAGGGCCGCAGGACCCAATCTCGATCTGAAGGATGCCGGCAAGTGAACGCGATCCCAAAGCCCTTCCCTCCGAGGCATGGGAGCTACGACGAGATAGCGAGTGAGTATTACGATCCGCTGCGCCATCTCACCTGCGCAAGCTTGCGAGAGCTGAGCGCCGCTTATCTCGCCCCGCGGATTGAGCTGCCCTCGGGAGCAGCAAAACGGCTTATCGAAGTTGGTGTCGGCCAATCGCTGCTAGCGCCATTTTGGAGGGTGGCAGGATGAGACCTTCCGGGACGGGTCGGTTCCGTCAGAGCGGTCTCCGCCGAAGCTAGCCGCGATCGAGACGATGTGGCTGAAATGGTTGGAGCAGGCGGCCTCGTCTACAGATATGGCGTCGAGCTGATCAAACCACTCTCATGATTGCTGACAACGGCCTTTGGCATAGTTTGCAGCCCGCCGATCCGATCGGCGGTCGAGGCACTTGTACGGCGGATATGAGGTGCAAGAGGCGGGACTTGAACGTCGGTCAACAATCTCTCATCCGCGGATCGGGCCGCATCCTAGTTTCGTTTGGGGCTGCCTCTGTCTAGATGGCGAGCATCGCGGCTCATAGTGGTGACGAGGGCTCCCCGGCATTGTCCCGCCTCCAGCGCCGCATATCGCGCCGAGGCTGATGTTGGTTTTGCGATCTCCTCTGCTGGCTGTCTGTCAAATAGCGGTCACGCCGCCTTTGGCGCGGATTGAACCGTGCAGGCGATCGACCAGATGAAGCCCACCATCTCGCGTGCGATGGCGTGCCGCGCGCGCTCAGCCTGCGATATCGGGTGCACAGCCGACCCTGCGCTTTCCATCCGATATCGCGCACGACTATTGGCGACGCCTCGATCCGGTCGACCTTATGCCGGCCGATGCGCGCTCTCAGGCGCCTTCGACCAGCGCGCGCCGGGCATGGGTGTTGCCGGTCTTGGTGATGCCGCCGCGCCAGACGGTCGAGCATGGTGGCATCGCGGCGGTTCGTCTTCACCCGATCGCCAGGCTTCCTCGGAATCAGCGACGCTGCCACCACGTCGCACCGATGGCCGAGGCTTGTGAGTTGGCGATGAACGCCATAACCGCACGGGCCGGCCTCATAGCAAAACGCCAGCGGCTTGCCGGAGCGCCCGAGACGCTCGCACAGCTTGCTGATGGCATCAGCGTCATTGGCAATCTCGCCGAGATATTCCACCGAGCCGGAGCGTCCGCTCTCCGCTACCGCGACCGAAATCCGTTGCCTGTGAATATCCAAACTGACAAATCTGATATGTTCCATATGGCCCGTCTCCTATGCATGAGGCTCTGCGCCGGTCAGCCGGCTTAACCCTCGTACCGTTGCATATCGGATGACGGGCTACCCCAGGCCCAGCAATCATAGGGACTAGCAAGAGCGACAGGGAAGGATAGTTCGATAACTTCGTAAAGCAGACATGGCCGATCAGACAATCCCCCATGCCCGAAACCTTCCCCTGCCCGTCATCTCGCGCAGCCCGAGTTCGCCGACGAGATTGAGCGCACCTTGTTTTGTCACTTTTAGGCGCTCCTGGATCATGCCTGCCGAGACGAGTGGCCGCGACAGCACAAGCTCGAGGAGGTCAGGCAGTTTCGAGCTGGCGCGGCGTTCGCGCAGCCGCCGCTCCATCTGGCTTTTTGCCATCGTCAGCCGATCGTGCTCCTTCAGGCCAACCACTGCCGCGTCGTGGATGGCGTCGAGGCAGGCGAGCAGCCGATCGCTGCGATTGCGCGCCCGCCGCCGTACACGCGGAATGTTTTTGGCGCCGAGATGCAGGCAGGCGAGATGGCCAGCGGCAAGACCTTCCTGCCGCAACAGTGCGGCCACGAGCAGCGGTCCGATCCAGGCGGCGTGCTGCAGCACCTCGATGTCTTGCCATGCCTCGAGCAGGATCGCGCCGCGTAGGACGACCGGCAGATCGCGTGTCCCGGCAATCACATCCCGCCATTCGGCCAGCCGTTCGTCTTCATTCCAATCGAGATCGTAGATAAGGTCCCGTCGGTCGTCTGAACGCTGTGTCTTCGCCGGCACGTCGGCGCCACTGAGAATCTTCGAGGAGCGCGCCAGGACGGCATCGATCTCGGCAAATTCTTCGGCCAGCAGGTCGTCCTCTGCGTCATCCCGAGCATCGGCTTCAATGGCGCTGGCGGCAGGAACCCCCTGCCCTTCCCGGCTTTTTTGTTCCGATGCCGCCGTCGCGCCGCCGCGGCCGGTCAGGGCCAAAAAACCGTCGCGGCCGAGTGCCCAGTCCGGCTTGTTCGCAAAAATCCGCCGGCGGGTCGCAGGATCGCATGCGCCCGGGTGAGCTCGTGGGTTGGGGTGCGGATGTCCACGTGGGCGTCGTGCAGGACGAGGTCCTCGAGGTGGACGAGCTCGCCCTCGAGCCAAAGTGCTGCGGCCGTGTCGGCAAAGTGCTGGCGCTCGACTAAACCGTCGCGGACGGGCGAGCGGGCCAGCCGCTCGTCGAGCCGCGCCAAAGCCTCGGTTGCTGTCGCTTTTACTTCCCGATTTCAATCGCCCGAACATCATGTTCTGACGCTGTCTCGATCAGGGGCAGAAGCCTTGCGCCGAGCGTGAACAGTGCAAGGCCGACCGCCGAGTCACGAGGCCGAACAGCGCCAGCAGAAACCGTTCGTAGCCGGAGACGGCCAGCGGCTCTCCGAACGGCCAGCAGACCAGTCCGCTCAGCAGCGCCGACAGTCAGGCGGCCGGCATGAACGGAACCGTCGCATAGATCACGGCTACATGCGCGACCGTCGTGTGTCTAAGCGACATGATGAAGAAGATCATGCCGACTGCTGACACGACTGCGAACAGCCAGCCGGGCCAGCCCATGTCGCGGAAGCTGCGCCACGCGCCACCGCGCTCCAAACGAGCATCACCATGGCGATGCGGCCTTGTCATTCGCCAGTTTGAAGCTGCGCCAGCGGTGCGGCGCAAGGCCGTGCTCGTGCCAGATCTTGACGACCGAAGACGCCGCGAATCCCAACGGCCTTTGCCATCGCACGAACGGTCCAGTGCGTGGCCTCCTGCCTGGGCGTTTCCAGAGTCAGAGTGACCACCCGGTCGACAAGGTCAACCTCAAGCGGCGCAGTGCCGGGCGGCCGGCTCTTGTCGCGCAAAAGACCGTCTACACCTTCCGCCATGAAGCGTTCCTGCCAACGCCAGACGCAGGTCTTCGACTTGGCCGTCGCCTCCATGATCGCGACGGTTCAGACCCTCGTCGCTCATCAAGATGATGTTCGCCCGCCACACATGCTTTTGAGGCGAACTGCCCGCCGAAACGATTGCATTGAGACGAACTCGATCAGCCGCGGAAACCTCAAATGTAATACCTTTGCGCATGCACCATAGTCGCATACTCCGACTAAAATTAGAATCCAAAATCGGCCTCTTTTGTCTCGATCAATCCACTAGAAGGTGATCAAAACTGCGGAATATATACAGCGGCACCGCCCTGAATTGCCGAGTCATGTGCGCAAATGCCAGGTGCGGTCCAGTTCGCCGCAGCTACTTCATCAATTGACGGTCGCCGATTCTCGACAATACTCCGAACGAACTCGTGAACGAGGTGTGGGTAGGCTCCCCCGTTATAGCCGTCAGCAAACTGGATCAATTCGGCAGGCAGTAAGTGCGAGAAGCTGGGCAAACTTATGCGCTCGGCCTCGGACCGTCTGGCGCCAGGAAATTCCCCTAGTTTTGACAAGCGGAAGAGCACTGGCGCCTCCTCTTCGATCTGTTGCCACTCGAAAGCTGCGTCCTCTCCGTAAACCGTGAATGCTGCCGTATAGGCCCGCGCCGAATGAAAAAGTGCCCTTGAGACTTCCATAGCCAGCGGTTCATCGCCTTCCAGGGAGAAGATGGCAGTTTCTATGGGGAACGGATTCTCGTAAGACTTATGCAGCTCCTCCCGTAGATGGCCACTGCCAAAACAGTGCACTTTCACCGCACGTTTTTGCGTGAGAGCAAGCAAAGGCGCGACGGCGTGGGTCGCATACCACATGGGCGGCAAACCGGCCCAATAGGGCTGCCAGTTCTCCATATCTTGATAGTGGGCCCCGCGTAGGAACTGAACTCGTCCAAAAACACCCTGTCGAGCGAGTTCATTCACATGGAGAAATTCCCGCGTATAGATTTGGGTCTCCATCATCATATACTTCTTACCGGACTTGTGGACAGCCGCGATGATAGCCTGGATCTCGCTGATGGAGGTCGCCATCGGAACTGCGCAGGCGCAGTGTTTCCCTGCTCCAAGAACTTGAATCGTCTGACGGGCGTGGTCCGGGATGCCAGTCGAGAGATGAACCGCGTCTATTTCCGGATCACTCAGCACCTCGTCGAGATTGTTCGCAAGGCGAGTGATACCGAAACTTGCTTTCTGGTCCCTGAGACGCGATTGCCGCCGGTCGCACAGCGTAATGTTACCTACGTCCGAGTGCTGCCGATAGATGTCGACGAACTCGCTTCCAAAGCCGAGCCCTACGATCGCAATATTGAGCTTTTTCGATGCCATCGTCGTAACGCCTCAAACGTCAACTGGGCGGAACTGCCTGATGATGCTGTGAACAAACTCCTCATTGGCATGGATTGTGCGGCCAGCGTTGTGAGGAGTATGGACAACGTTGTCACGCCCCAGCAGTGGATCGTTGAGGGGCAACGGCTCGATGTCGAACACATCGGCCGCCAACGCCAACTCGTTGGCAAGAACGCGTCGGCGGATCGTTGAAACGTCACAGATTGTCGCCCTCGTCACGAGTACGACCAAGCAACCCTTTGGCAAAGTTTCGATCAATGGAGCGGTAACGAGACCCTTGGTGGAACCCGTCAGCGGAAGCATCGGTACAAAAATCTCAGCGTCTTGCACCAATTGAGACAGATGCCACTCACGACGAGCCCCAGCCCTATGGAAGCAAGGGTCTTGAGCGAAGGGATCCCAGGCTGCCACATCCGCGCCGAGCATATGGCAGAACGAAGCGAAGCGGCTTCCAATGTTGCCGACGCCGACGACACGAACGCGCTTCCCGGCAATCGTGCCGTTCGTGAAATTTGCATCGTCGCCGAATTGCGACCCTCTTTTGCCGTGCCAGGGACCGCTGGCGGCCGGCTCATAGTCCCACGGGGACAGGTCGGTCAGGATCTGATGGTGAGTTTGCGGAATGCGACGCAGAGCCCCGAGCGTAAGTGCCAAGCCGAACTCAGACACTGACTGGCCCCAATAGCCTTCAGAAGTGGGCGCGTAGATTCTGATAGACCGCCTCTGCGCTTCTTCGACGACCTCCTTGCTTAGCTCGACCTCTCCGAGACCAATCTCTTCGAGTTGGGGGAAGGCTGCCAGGCCCTGCAAGTCAATTTCAGCGCCGAGCAGCGCGAGACGACGGGTGTCGGCCGACTGGACGTCCTGGAAGAATGTTGTGAGTTCGGTGCCGTCGCGACGCACAAATTCCACAGGGCCTGCCTCGCGCCAAAGGTCGCGCAAGTAATTCGCCGAGAAAGGCCAGACGCCGTCGAAATAGGGATTGACGATGATCGCGCTTTTGATCTGGGTCACGGTATCCTCACTATGCCGAGTTCTGACATATCGACCTTCATTGCTGTCTCCTTTCCTAGAGATCAAACAAGATGAACCAGTGTGCCATTTAGCGGCTTTTGCCGCCGTACAACGAACATCAAGAGTCGTGCCAACTGCACAGGAAGCGACCCAGGAAAACTGTTCTGCATATTATTCAATGGCTTCACTGAGAGCGCGGCGGCACGCCAGCCAGACATCACCGTGTCGCGGACTCGACGACCCCGACAGTAGGGGTCAATGCAAGGTACGTCGGTTAACTTAGGGACAGAGTCGAATATACGTCTCCTGAGGGAGCTCTGCCTGCATGGAGGATATATTTCGGCCAAGCATTTTACCGAGAGAACCGGCCTGGTCAGGAACAGCATCTGGAACGCGCTGAGCAGCTTGCGGCAGTATGGTCTGGTGTAAGCGTCCGATTGTTACCGCGGAGATTGGATGTGTTGCAACTTTTTTACCGGCGTTGTGGCAAGGAACCGTCGATCATTCCGAGGTTGCGATGTTCAAAGGCCGTCAGTTCGACCAATCAGTGATCCTGCTGTGCGTGCACTGGTACCTGGCCTACAATCTTAGAGGCGGTTTTGAAAATCGGCTTGCTGGGGTTTCGTCTGAGGCTGGGTTATGATTCAAGCTGTGGAAGTGGACAAAGCAGAGCCGTGGCCGGATGGCCCAGATCGCCAAGAAGACCAAGCGCTACCCGTCTGATTTGACGGATGAGGAGTGGGAGCAGTTCGCGCCGCTGATGCCCAAGCCTGGGCGGCGTGGCCGTCCGCGCGAGGTTGATTTTCGCGAGGTGATCAATGCGGTGCGCTACCTGGTCCGTTCGGGTTGCGGCTGGCGGATGCTGCCGATCCACTTTGGACCCTGGCAGACGGTCTATGGCTGGTTTCGAGAGCTGGCGCGGCGGTTTCTGTTCCAGACCGTCCACGATGGGCGCTGATGCTGGATCGTGAGCGGGCCGGACGCGAGGCGAGCCCGTCGGCGGCGGTGATCGACAGCCAGTCTGTCAAGGCCCCGCAAGCTGGAACAAGGGGTTACGACGCCGGAAAGAAGATTGTCGGACGCAAGCGCCATATCGCAGTCGATACGGATGGGCGGCTGTTGATGGTCAACCTGACGCCGGCCGATATCTCCGACAGCGCCGGCGCTCAGGCGATCTTGGATGGTATTCGCCAGCGCTGGCCCTGGGTGAAGCATCTGTTCGCCGACGGCGCCTATGATCGGCTAAAGCACATGGACAAGGCCGCCTATCTGGACTTCGTGGTTGAGATCATCCGTCGATCCGATGACCAGAAGGGCTTCGAAGTCTTGCCCCGACGCTGGGTCGTCGAGCGGACCTTCGGCTGGATGACCCGATGGCGCCGCCTCGTGCGCGAGTACGAGCAGCGCATCGACGTCTCTCACGCAATGATCCTCGTCGCAATGGGCGCAAACCCCATCCGCCGAAACGCCCGTCCCCGAATGGGACTGATGGGATTGTCTAATCGCGGTGGGGACGTCAAGTATCTTCGCGCTTGGAGATGCGTTGGCCGGGTACACGGTTGTCTTCGCGGTCAACATCGGTCGCCGCATGATGGAGATTCGCGGGACGAGCCTTCAATGTTGACGACGCACTTTGCTGAGACAGCGGTGCAACCCCATCAGCGGAATGGCTCGGCGCACGTCCCGGCAGGGACGCCTCAGGCGTTCAGATTCTGAACGCTATTCGCAAGATTTCATGCTGTGGCGCCTGCATTTCGATCAAAGAACTCACCGGTCTTAAGCATCGTATGCATTATCACCGCCAGTTTCCGCGCCACAGCCACGGCAGCTCATTTGAAGCCGATCCTCTCCCGGAGCTGGAGACCCCATGTCCGCAGGGTGCTCTCGGTTGAGCTACGCGTCAGAATAACCGACGCCGCTTCGTAGAGAAGCCCTCGCAAATGGCGGTCGCCGCGTCGGGATATATGGCCGTCATAATCGACTTCTCCGGATTGGTAGCGGCGCGTCGTTAGGCCTATCCAGGCGCCAACAGATCGGGACGTCTTGAAGTTGCTCGGATCTTCAATGGCAGTGGCGAATGAGGTTGCGGTGATGGCGCCGATGCCAGGGATCGACATGAGCATGCGGCATGCCTGGCTCTGACGTGCATCTGCGACGAGCTGGCGCCCAAGCTCGGCGGCACGGATGCGAATGCCGCGCCAGGCCTCCAACATCGGCAGCACGATGAGAGCAAGTTCCTCGTGATCGATAAGAAGGCGCCGAACGTTCTTCTCGAACGTGGTTCCCTTACCTGCAGGAACGAGCAGCCCGAACGTTTTCATGATTCCACGAATCTGGTTGGAAAGTTCGGTGGTGATCCGGACCAGCCGGGTGCGTGCCGCCACAAGCGTGCGGGTCAGCATGCTCTCAAATCCTTTCACCCGCACCTCACGGAAGAATCCCACCTCTGCAAGATGCGCCAAACCGTCGGCGTCGTTCGCGTCGGTCTTATTCGCCCCATATCGAGCGCAGCTTTGGCATGGCGAGCATCGATGCAGATCGCTGGCACCCTTTCCGCGCGTAGCGCGTGATAGAACCAGACGGAAAGGGGTCCAGTCTCGAACACCACGCGTTTGGCGGCTGGCGCCCGCTTGCGGATAAGCTCGGCAATGATCTTTGGATCAGAGGCGCACTTCCCGCGCCAGACGCGCTTGCCTTCACGTCGGATCGACACCGCTGTCTCTTTCATCGACACGTCGAGACCGATATATTCTTCCATGGCTGTTCTCCATCAGATGCTTGGGCCCGGCGTCAGGTCGTGAGCCCGTATTTCCATCTTATCGGGGAACAGCCACCTTCCAAGGATATGATTGGTTTCAGGGCAACTCGCTCCCGCGATTACCCCATGTGGACGCCCCCTCGACGGCATCGATGTGCCAGAATGGTGGTGCTTGACAGCCACCGTAAGAGAGGGAGCATCCACAATGGAAGTTAACACGATCGGGTTGGACCTAGCGAAGAATGTGTTTCAGGCGCATGGAGCCGATGCGGCGGGCGCCATTGTTTTCCGCAAGCAACTGCGACGCGACAAGGTGCTTGCATTTCTCGCTGGGCAGCCGGCCTGCTTGGTCGCCATGGAGGCCTGTTCTGGGGCGCATCACTGGGCGCGCGAGATCGACAAGCTCGGGCACACCGTTCGTCTGATCCCGCCATCCTATGTGAAGCCTTTCGTAAAGCGGCAGAAGAACGACGCCGCCGATGCCGAGGCGATCTGCGAGGCCGCGCAGCGGCCGACCATGCGCTTTGTCGCCGTGAAGAGTGAGGAGGAGCAGGCGAGTGCGGCCGTATTCCGGGCTCGTGATCTGCTGGTGCGGCAGCGCACCCAGACGATCAACGCCTTGCGCGGCCATCTCGCAGAATATGGACTGGTCGTTGCCCAGGGCCCTTCTCACACCGCCAAGCTGATGGAAAAGGTAGAGGATCCTAAGAGCGATCTGCCAGAAGCAGCCCGCCTGGCCCTCACCATGCTGGTCGATACGCTGAGATCGCTGGAGGAAAGGATCAAGCAGCTCGATGCCGAGATTGCACGGCGTGCCCGAGAGGATGAAGACGTGCGGCGGTTGGCAACAATCCCCGGCGTTGGTCCGATAACGGCAACGGCTCTGGTTGCACTGGCGCCTTGCGCCGCAATCTTCCGAAAGGGGCGCGACTTCGCCGCTTGGCTGGGCCTGACGCCGCTGCAACGCTCAACCGGCGGTAAACAGAAGCTCGGTGCAACATCGAAGATGGGCGAGCGTACATTGCGGCGCCTGCTTATCATCGGAGCGAGCGCTGTCGTGCGTCATGCTCGTCGGCGAGGCATTCGGGAAGGATCGTGGCTTGGGCGCATGCTCGCCCGCAAGCCAAGATTCTTCTTGCGCTCACGGGGGCGTCCACAGATGTGCTGAAGGTTCTGCAAAAAGTTTTGGAGAGAGAACGGCGCCTGCTCTGAGGGGCGAGCGGCCATGGCACGGTGGTGACGTTGCGATCACCGATTCCCGTGGAAGGGGAAGTGCCATGACCAATCGAGACGTTAGACTGAGCAGAGGCGAGTTGAAAGCGTTGCTGTTGTCGGATGAGGACGGCTTTCGCCAGGCATTGCAGAGTGTCGTGCAGGAGGTTCTTGAAGCCGAGATGACGGAGGCGATCGGGGCCGAGAAAGGCGAGCGGACGGCGGAGCGGACGAGTTACCGGTCCGGCTATTACGAGCGCAAGCTGGTGACGCGGGTCGCGGGGTGCTGGAGCTTCGCGTTCCGCAGGATCGGGCTGGCCGGTTCTCGACGGAGTTGTTTGAGCGCTACCAGCGTTCGGAGAAGGCATTGGTGTCGGCGCTGGTCGAGATGTACGTGCAGGGCGTCTCGACCCGCAAGGTGAAGGCGGTGACGGAGGAACTGTGCGGCCACTCTTTCTCGGCCTCGACGGTGAGCGAGGCGACGATGCGGCTGGATGAGGCGCTCAAGGCGTTCTTCACGCGGCGGCTCGAGGAAAGCTATCCGTATCTCATCTTGGACGCGCGCTATGAACGGGCTCGAGAGGTGGGCGTGATCGCCAGCCAGGCGGTGCTGGTGGCGATCGGCGTGGATTGGGAGGGCCGGCGCCAGGTTCTGGGCGTGGAGCTGGCCAACCGGGAGAGCCATTCGAGCTGGCGCGAGTTCGTGACGGGGCTCAAGAATCGCGGGCTCGCCGACGTCGAGTTCGTCGTCTCCGACGACCATCCGGGGCTCAGGGCGGCAATCCGCGAAGTGCTGCCCGTGTCGGGCGAATTGAGAAACTGACCCCCTCGGTTATGAGAGGAGGCATGGATGACGCTGACGATCCCGCGCGACCGTGCCGGAACCTTCGATCCGAAGCTGATCGCCAAATATCAGCGCCGTTCCCAGACTTCGACGACAAGATCATCTCCATGTATGCGCGCGGCATGACGGTGCGCGAGATCCGCGGCCACCTGGAAGAACTCTATGGTATCGACGTATCGCCGGACCTGATCTCGGCGTCACCGACGCCGTCCTGGAGGAAGTGGCAGAGTGGCAGAATCGCCCGCTGGATGTGGTCTATCGGCTCGTCTTCTTCGATGCCATCCGGGTCAAGATCAGGGACGAGGGCTTCGTCAGGAACAAGGCCGTCTACATCGCGCTCGGCATC
>NZ_JAMYMZ010000088.1:0-11967 GCF_040318825.1 Mesorhizobium sp. M1006 | reverse complement strand
TCGACCCCTCTACCCGCTCAAGTCAAAATGGCAGTCGCGCCATCTCAGAACGAGGCGCCCCTCCCGCGAAGCGGGTTCGTGCATTGGGCGCGAAGCGGTCATCCACGATCCTCAGGTTCTGACCCAGGACGGCCGTTCCCCGGTAGTGAGCGGGAAGGGCGCGGTCGTCGAGCGAGTGTCAGCCGCCTATTTCCGCAGCCCATCAATGTGCAACTTGGGAGGCCGCTGACATCAATTCCTCCGGATTCGGCGCCTTGAAGGTATTGAGGCCATCCTCCAGAACTTCAGTGAAGTTCCAGCGTACGATGCCCGCCCGGTCGATTAGGAATTGACCGACAAGCTGCCCCTGGCCGGAAGCCATCGCCTGCTGATCGGCTCCCGTAATCTCATATCCTTCCTTCTTGTTAAGAAACTCGTACATTGCCATGACGTCCATAGGCTCGGGCAACTCGCCCGGGAGATCGACACGGATCGCCATGACCGTGTCCATCCCGACCTCGCGCAAGCCGAAAGCACGGTGCGAGGCCCGCTCCGGGTCGGATGCGGCGAGAAGATCGGGTGCCGGGTGGTAACGGAAATAGAGCCGCGCCCGCTCTACCGGCGTATTGACCACCGCCAGGCATTCGATGCCTTTCTCACGCAGGGCCGGCTTAAGTTGCGCCATCGCCGCGACATGGCGCCGGCAGAACGGACAGTGCAGGCCTCGGAACAAACCGATCAACAACGGGCTACGGCCTCGAAAATCGTCGAGCGCGATCTTGCCTTCGCGGGAGATCGCATCGAGAATAATATTCGGCGCCCGGTCGCCCGGCTGCAGCGGGCGTTCGACATTACTCGTGGACATGGACAACCTCCTCGCCCCGGATAAGCACACCCAGCCATCCGGAGTTGAGTCCATGCTGGGCGACGCCGGGGCAAAAATGCGTTCGACCCTTGCCATATTGCCGAGGTCGAGATTACGCGCGTTGCAAGTGCATCATAACACGAAAAAAGCCTCTGCGGGTCGCCCGTTTCGCGAGCTGTCGCGAGCGCTGTGGCAAAACAGTGTAATCGTCTCATCCGTGCCATGGGACGACACAGCTGCGGGACCGATTGGATCTTCACATGCTTGCGGTGTTCAAGTCTTGAAACTTGGGCGGCTTCGCTGTGCCCGGACGTCAAATGCCGACCGCACAGATCGCGGAACTCTGCCCTCAGCGGAACCGACCCGCCATGCAGCCGGTTAATCGGCATGAAGCCACCACCAATCCAAGGCCGCACCATGAGCATTCTGCAAACCACGAAGAAAGCCGTCGAGCAGGTCACCGGTATCGCCAGGCCGGGCAGGCGAGAGGTCGCCGACCTCCTCAGGCCGCGCAAACCGAACGAGTTTCGTTTCAGCGATGATGGCCTGGTGCCCAACCATCCGTTCTGGCCGCTGGTCGTCTATCGCGGTGCCGTGACGCTGCCCGAAGACTTCGATCCGGCGGCTGTCATCGAGGCGCTTTTCGAGGCAAATGGCTGGGGCGATAGCTGGCGCAACGGCATCTACGGTTACGTCCACTACCATTCGCGGATACACGAGGTGCTGGGCGTTGCGCGCGGCACGGCCAAGGTCCGCTTTGGCGGCAGCAAGGGGCGGACGCTGCCGCTGAAGGCCGGCGACGTCGCGGTGCTTCCGGCCGGCACCGGGCACCAGCGTCTTTCCGCATCCGACGATTTTCTGGTTGTCGGCGCCTATCCTCCATCCGGCACCTATGACCTGTGTACGACCGCCGCCGACCATGCCAAGGCAGTCGTCTCGATCCCCAGGGTCGGCCGTCCGCGCAAGGACCCTGTCTATGGAAGCAACGGCCCGTTGCTCGCAGCCTGGAAAAAGGATTGAAGTCGTTTTCTTGCAGGTTGGCTTCGGGGCTAAAACCGGATCCTTGACCCGCCGCTCAAGCCGCCAGCACCGCCGCATCCAGCCTGCGGATGATCTTCGCCAGTTCGACGCACTCGTCGTGCCGGACCTTGTTGCGCCGCCAGGCGAGGCAGATCGTGCGTTGCGGCATCGGTTCCTGGAACGGCACGATCTTCAAATCGGGGATAGTGCTGGCCGGTCCGGCCGCCATTTCCGGGATGAGCGTGACGCCGAGCCCGTGCGCCACCATCTGTAAGAGCGTCGTCAGGCTGGTCGCGCCATAGCTTGCCATCGCCACCGGCCGCACGCTGCCGCAGACGGCGAGCGCCTGTTCGCGCAGGCAATGGCCTTCCTCGAGCAGCATCAGCCGCTCCAGCGCCGGGCTCTCCGGTGGCACCGGCGGCGAGGCGAAGGCGGGATCGCCGGCCGGCACGGCCAGGAAGAACCGGTCGGAGAAAAGTTCCTCGGTAACCAGGCCTGGGTAATCGAGAGGCAGCGCCGCAACGAAGGCGTCGAGCTTTCCCGAACTGGTGTCCTCGACCAGGGAGGCGGTCACGGCTTCGCGCAGTTCCAGCTGCAAGGCCGGGAAATGCCGTTTCAGCTCCGGCAGCACATGCGGCAGGAGATAGGGCGCCACCGTCGGGATGATGCCGAGCCGGAAGCGGCCTTCCAGCGCCGGGCGGCCGCGCCGGGCCGTCGCCTCGACGTCGCGGACGTCGGCAAGAATGCGCTCGATGCGCGGCAGCAGGGCCACGGCCTCGTCGGTCATCCGCACCACCTTGCCGCCGCGCTCGAACAGACGGCAATTCAGCCGCAGCTCCATCTCGGCGATCTGCGAAGACAGCGCCGGCTGGCTGACGCCGGCGAGTTTTGCGGCACGGCCGAAATGCAGCGTCTGCGCCAGCGCCTCGAAATAATGCATCTGCCGGACGGTCAAACCGATCATAAGGAAAACCTATCAGAATAAACAGCAAAGGCAATTTGTCTTTATCGGCTGGGCGGGCTAGTCTGGAACCATTCCAGGATGGCGCGGCCGCCGGCCCTGCCCGGAAAATCAACAAAATCCCGAAAAATCAACAAATCGGAGGCAAAGATGGACGCGAAAACCGACGACAACAGCGCCGGCAAATGCCCGGTCCCACATGGATCGGCCAGGAGGAGCAACCGTGACTGGTGGCCGAACCAGCTTGACCTTGGCGTCCTCCATCAGCAGTCCAGCCTGTCGGACCCGATGGACGAGGACTTCGACTACGCCAAGGAATTCAAGAGCCTCGATCTCGATGCGGTGATCAGGGATCTGCACCAGGTGATGACCGATTCGCAGGATTGGTGGCCGGCCGATTTCGGCCATTACGGCCCGCTCTTCATCCGCATGGCCTGGCACAGCGCCGGTACCTATCGCATCGGCGACGGCCGTGGCGGCGCCGGCGCCGGCCAGCAGCGTTTCGCGCCGCTCAACAGCTGGCCGGACAATGCCAATCTCGACAAGGCGCGCCGGCTGCTGTGGCCGGTCAAGCAGAAATACGGCAGGAAAATCTCCTGGGCCGACCTGTTGATCCTCACCGGCAACGTCGCGCTGGAATCGATGGGCTTCAAGACCTTCGGCTTCGCCGGCGGCCGCGCCGATGTCTGGGAGCCGGAGCAGGACGTCGACTGGGGATCGGAAACCAAGTGGCTCGCCGACGAGCGCTATTCCGGCGACCGCGAACTTCAGGGCCATCTCGGCGCCGTGCAGATGGGGCTGATCTACGTCAACCCGGAAGGCCCGAACGGCACGCCCGATCCATTGGCCGCGGCGCGCGATATCCGCGAAACCTTCGCCCGCATGGCCATGAACGATGAGGAAACCGTGGCGCTCATCGCCGGCGGCCATACCTTCGGCAAGACCCATGGCGCCGGCGATGCATCGCTCGTCGGCCCGGAGCCGGAAGGCGCCGGCATCGAGGCGCAGGGCCTCGGCTGGTCGAGCAAGCACGCCACCGGCATTGCCGGCGACGCCATCACCTCGGGCCTCGAGGTGACCTGGACCACGACGCCGACCAAATGGAGCAACAACTTCTTCGACAATCTGTTCAACTACGAATGGGAGCTGACCAAGAGCCCGGCCGGCGCCCATCAGTGGACGCCGAAGGGCGGCGCCGGTGCAGGCACCGTGCCGGACGCGCACGATCCCTCCAAGCGCCGCGCGCCGGCGATGCTGACCACCGACCTCGCGCTGCGCGTCGACCCGGCCTACGAGAAGATCTCGCGGCGCTTCCATCAGAATCCTGATCAGTTCGCCGATGCCTTCGCCCGCGCCTGGTTCAAGCTGACGCATCGCGACATGGGTCCGGCCGTCCGCTATCTCGGCCCGCTCGTGCCGAAGGAAGAGCTGATCTGGCAGGACCCGATACCGGCAATCGAGCACGAGCTGGTCAGCGAGCAGGACATCGCCTCGCTGAAGGCGAAGATCCTGGCCTCCGGCCTGTCCGTCTCAGAACTGGTCTCGACCGCCTGGGCCTCGGCCTCGACTTTCCGCGGCTCCGACAAGCGCGGCGGCGCTAACGGCGCCCGCATCCGCCTGGCGCCGCAGAAGGATTGGGAGGTCAACCAGCCGGCGCAGCTGGCCAAGGTGCTCGAGACACTCGAAAGCATCCAGAAGGGTTTCAATAACTCGCAGTCCGGCGGCAAGAAGGTCTCGCTTGCCGACCTGATCGTTCTTGGCGGCGTCGCGGCGATCGAGAAGGCGGCGAAAGACGGCGGCCATGACGTGGGGGTGCCGTTCACGCCAGGCCGCATGGACGCCTCGCAGGAACAGACCGATGTCCAGTCATTCGCCGCGCTCGAGCCGAAAGTCGATGGCTTCCGCAATTATGTCAGGGGCAAGCCGCCGATGTCGGTCGAAGCGATGCTGGTCGACCGGGCGCAGCTGCTGACCTTGACGGCGCCGGAGATGACGGTGCTCGTCGGCGGGTTGCGGGTGCTCGGCGCCAACACCGGTCAGTCGAAGCACGGGGTGTTCACCGACAGGCCGGGCACGTTGACCAACGATTTCTTCGTCAACCTGCTCTCCATGAACACGGTTTGGGATCCGGCCGCCGGTTCCGATGAAGTCTACGAAGCGCGCGACCGCAAGACCAGGGCAGTCAGGTGGACCGGCACCCGCGCCGACCTGATCTTCGGCTCGCACGCGCAACTGCGGGCGCTGGCCGAGGTCTACGGATCGGCCGACGCCGAGCGGAAGTTCGTCAGGGACTTCGTCGCCGCCTGGACCAAGGTGATGAACGCCGACCGTTTCGACCTCGCGGCCTGATCCGGGCATACGAATTCTCGACGCAACAAAAAAAGGCGCGGGCCTCGACCCGCGCCTTTTCCATGAAGCCTTCGAAAAATCAGTCTTTCTCGAAGATACCGGCCTTTGCGACCACGCCGGCGATGGCGCCGCCGATCAGCGGCGCGACGATGAACAGCCAGAGCTGGCCGATCGCCGCAGTTCCCGAAAACAGCGCCGGTCCGATCGAACGGGCCGGGTTGAGCGATGTGCCGGTCACCGGAATGATGGCGAAGTGCAGTCCGGCGAGCGTCAGGCCGATAACCAGGCCGGCGAAGGCCGTCGTGTGCTTGGCGTTGGTGACGCCGAGGATCACCGTGACGAAGGTGAAGGTGCCGATCAGCTCCCACAGGAAGGCCGAGCTGACGCCCCATTTCGTCACGTCCCAGCCATTGGCGCCGAAGCCGCCGGTGTGGCCGCCGACCTGTCCGGAGACGATGATCCACAGCGCCAGCGACGCGATGATGGCGCCGATGACCTGCGCGATCCAGTAGGGAATGACGTCCCTAGCCGGCATCCGCCCGGCGAGGAACACACCGAGCGTCACCGCCGGATTGAGGTGCGCGCCGGAAATCGGGCCGATCGCGTAAGCGGCCGCTATCAGGCCGATGCCGAACGCCAGACCGATACCTTCCTGGCCGAGCGGCAGCGCGCCGCCGAAGCCGCCCGTCACCACCGAAGCCGTGCCGATGAACACCAATAGAAACGTGCCTAGAACTTCCGCCAGATAAGTTTTCATTGCCCTCTCCTCGTATCGACCCGCGGCTCCGCTTTTTCTGCGACGCGAATCACCGCGCAAAGAGTATTCGCAACCGGAAAACTTGCAAAGCAGAGCAGTTTCGCAAGCCGCTATGCTTGTGAGCGCCGGATACGCACATTAGAGACTTATAATATATTGATCGAATTGTTCGTTCCGCATGCCGGCGCCCGCCTGGTGGCCGCGGCTCGCGATGCACCAATCCACATTCGTCACCCCTCGGCATGGATCGTCTCGCCGTCGGCGAAACAGAACTGTTTCAATCAGGGCACGAAAAGCTCTAAGAGCAGGGCCGGAATTAATTTACTGAGTAATGGAAGACGACAAATGAGACTGGGCGGGCGGCTGGCGGCAGCCATTGAAGTGCTTGACGACATTGGCCGTCGCCACCGGCCGGTGGCCGATGCGCTGAAGGACTGGGGCCTGTCGCACCGCTTCGCCGGCGGCGGCGACCGCGCCGCAATCGGCAACATCGTCTACGACGCGCTGCGCCGCAAGCGCTCGGCCGGCTGGCTGTTGGGCGAAGACACACCGCGCGCCATCGGCTTCGGCGCGCTGCTGCTCGAATGGGGCCAGACGGCGCAGTCGCTGAACGAGGCGCTCGAGGGCGACAAGTTCGCGCCGCCGCTGCTTACCGCCGACGAATTGAAAACGCTCGGCGGTCGCCGGCTTGCCGATGCGCCGCCGGCCGTAAGGGCAGACATCGCCGACTGGTGCATGCCGCTGTTCGAACGGGCGTTCGGCACGGCCTGGGTGGAAGAGGGTGCCGCGCTGGCGACGCGCCCGCCGCTCGATCTCAGGGTCAACACGCTGAAGGCCGATCGCGGCAAGGTGCTGGCGGAACTGGCGGAGACGGGCGCCAAGCCTGCCCGGGTCGCGCCGCACGGCATCCGCATCCCGCCGATCGAGGGCGATGGCAGGCACCCGAACGTGCAGGCCGAACCGGCCTTCCAGAAAGGCTGGTTCGAGGTTCAGGACGAGGGTTCGCAGATTGCGGCCGAACTGGCCGGCGCCGAACCTGGAATGCAGGTGCTCGATTTTTGCGCCGGCGCCGGCGGCAAGACGCTGGCGCTGTCCGCGGCGATGGACAATCGCGGCCAGATATTCGCCCACGATGCCGAGAAGGCACGGCTGGCGCCGATCTTCGACCGCATCCGCCGTTCGGAAAACCGCAATGTGCAGATCGTCACCAAGCCGGCCGAACTGGCGCCGCTCGGCAAGCACATGGATATCGTCGTGATCGATGCGCCC
Organism: Mesorhizobium sp. M1006; assembly: GCF_040318825.1. Lineage (NCBI taxonomy): Bacteria > Pseudomonadati > Pseudomonadota > Alphaproteobacteria > Hyphomicrobiales > Phyllobacteriaceae > Mesorhizobium > Mesorhizobium sp. M1006. Next base: position 4,767 of record NZ_JAMYMZ010000088.1, on the reverse strand, counting down.
TGCACCGGCAGCGGCACCTGGCGGCGCCGGCCGGATGCTAAATGGCGGTTGACGCAAAGACAGCTCGACGCCCGCAAGGGCGAGCAGGAGACGATCCTCGATGCCGCCAGGGACTTCGTCAAACCCGGCGGCCTGCTGGTTTACATCACCTGTTCGGTGTTCGACGAGGAGAATGGCGACCAGGTTTCGGCCTTCCGGGGCCGCCATCCCGGTTTTGTCCCGCTCGATCACCGCCAGCTTTGGGACAGCCGTTTTGCGGGCCACGAAGCGGCAATGCGCATTGGCGCTGCGGGCGGCATTTCGCTGTCGCCATTGCTGAGCGGCACCGACGGCTTTTACTTCTGCGCGCTGCGGCGGGCCGGCTGAATCGTTGCCATCGATACAGGGCTAAGCCGAATGCTGCAGTGCAGCATTTGCGATTGCCTGCCGCCCACCCCTCTGCGATAAATGCCTTTGCAATAAGATTTGCCGAGAAACGAAGGGCGACGGCCATGGCAGCAAAGATCGTTCCTGCTCCCGATTATGAGGACCGCGTCAGGACGTCCTTCGCGCGCCAGAACGCGATGATGACGATCGGCGCCGAGCTGACGCTGGTGACGCCCGGCATCATCGAGATCGAAATGCCCTATTCTGCGGCGCTGACGCAGCAGCACGGCTTTCTCCATGCCGGCGTCATTTCGACGGCTCTCGACTCGGCCTGCGGCTATGCGGCATTCTCGCTGATGCCGGAAAATTCCGGCGTGCTGACCATCGAGTTCAAGGTCAATCTGCTGGCGCCCGGCAGGGGCGAGCGCTTCCTGTTCCGCGGCTCGGTGACCAAGCCCGGCCGCACCATCATCGTCGCCGATGGACAAGCCTATGCGTTCGCCGTCGACGGCGAGGCCAAGCTGATCGCCACGATGACCGGAACGATGATGACAGTGCTCGGCCGCGACGGAATCGAGGGCTGAGGAGCGGGTAGGGAGGATGGACGATCATGGCCGGCAAGACACCTGGTGAGCTCACCCCGATCTCCGGCAAGTCCGTTCTCTTCGTCATAGCGGCCGAGGCCGAATACGGTCCACACCTGCAGCGGCTGTTCACACCGCTGATGACCGGCGTCGGACCGGTCGAGGCCGGCGTCGGACTCAGCGCCGAACTATCCCGGCTGCATGCCGGGATGGCGCTGCCCGATCTCGTCGTGTCGCTCGGGTCGGCGGGCAGCCGGACGCTGGAGCAGACGGAAATCTACCAGGCCGTTTCGGTTGGCTACCGCGACATGGACGCCTCGCCCCTGGGGTTCGAGAAGGGCGCCACGCCGTTCCTCGACCTGCCTGTCAGCGTGCCGCTGCCGTTCAGGATACCAGGCGTCAGACAGGCGACGCTGTCGACCGGGGCGGCAATCGTCACCGGCGCCGCCTACGACGCGATCGCCGCCGACATGGTCGATATGGAGACCTTCGCCTGCCTGCGCGCCTGCCAGCTGTTCGACGTTCCGCTTATCGGCCTGCGCGGCATTTCCGACGGCGCGGCCGATCTGAGACACGTTGGCGACTGGACCGAATATCTGCACGTCATCGACGAGAAGCTGGCCGCGGCGGTGCAACTGCTGGAACAGGCGATCGCCTCAGGCGCGATCGACTTCAAGCTTGTTGGGGCGGCAGGTTCTTAGCGTTGCCGAACAGCACGCCGATCATCCTGAAGCGAACGGCGTTGTCGCGATTGATGTAAGTGACTGACCCGGGCTCGTGATCGAGGGTCCAGCGTCCGGTCGCGCCGGTGTCCCAGTCGGCGACATAACCGTCATCGAGCATCCGCCAGCGCCCGCTTCGCGCCTCGCCATCGTCGAGCAGCATGTGCGCGGCACCCTCGCATTCAAAATAGACGTAAGCCTCCTTGCCGTTTCGTTCCAACACATGGGTCATGCCCGGAATGAGCATTGCAAGGGCTTCCTTCTGAAGTGCTGCCATGATTTCCTCCTGAATTGAAGTCGCCGATTGCCTTGACCGGCATCGCCACTTAGAGTGAACTAGTAGTCAAGATGCTTGACTATGTATCGGGCGAGAAGAATTTGGTCAAGGACCTTGACGAAAAACCTGAAGCGCTGCCGGATCACATAGGTTGGCGGCTGTGGCAGGCGAGCCGCGCCTGGCAGACCGAGTTCGCCGCTGCGATGCGCGCTGCCGGCCATCACTGGTTCACCGAAGCGCGTGCCGGCCTGCTTGGACATATCCCGCGCGGCGGCATGCGCCAGTCGGCGCTGATCGAGCGCTCGGCGATCTCAAAGCAGGCGATTCAGCAATTGCTCGATGGCCTGGAGACGGAAGGTGTGTTGCACCGTCTGCCCGATCCGCAAGACGGTCGCGGCAAGCTTGTGCGCTACACCCGCAAGGGCCTGGACGCCCTGCGCGATGGCGACCGCATCAAGCTGCAGATCGAACGGAGCTATGTTGCCCGCCTTGGTCACGAGCGTTTCGCGGCGCTGATGGGCGCCTTGCGGTCACTCGATACAACGCAAACTGATGCATTGGACAAAGCCTCTGGCGTTCAGGACAACACACCGGAATCGAAGTGAAAGCGCGACCTCACAACCCATTGCGCCGACTCGTTTCTTTCTCTAAACGCTCGCCATGAAAACAGCCAATCATCCCGACACCGTCCTGATTGTCGATTTCGGCAGCCAGTTCACCCAGCTGATTGCCCGCCGCATCCGCGAGGCCGGCGTCTTTTCCGAGATCGTGCCCTTCCAGTCGGCCGAGGCGGCGTTCAAGCGCATCGATCCGAAGGCGGTGATCCTGTCCGGCGGTCCGGCCTCGACCGGCGACATCGGCAGCCCGCGCGCGCCGCAGATCGTCTTCGATGCCGGCGTGCCGGTGCTCGGCATCTGCTATGGCCAGATGGCGATGTGCGTGCAGATGGGCGGCGTCGCCGAAAGCTCCGACCACCGCGAATTCGGCCGCGCCTTCGTCGAGATCGCCAAGGACAGCCCGTTGTTCGAGGGCCTGTGGGCGCCCGGCCAGCGCCACCAGGTGTGGATGAGCCATGGCGATCGCGTCATCTCCCTGCCCAAGGGGTTCGAGGTGCTCGGAAAATCGGAGGGCTCGCCCTTCGCCATCTTCGGCAATGTCGAGCGCAAAATGTACGGCCTCATGTTCCACCCCGAAGTGGTGCATACGCCGGACGGCGCCAGGCTGCTCCGCAACTTCGTCCACAACATCGCCGGCATCGAAGGCGACTGGACGATGCGCGCCTACCGCGAGCACGCGGTCGAGACGATCCGCAAACAGGTCGGCAAGGGCAAGGTGATCTGCGCGCTGTCGGGCGGCGTCGATTCCTCGGTCGCGGCCTTGCTGATCCATGAGGCGGTCGGCGACCAGCTCACCTGCATCCTTGTCGACCACGGTCTGATGCGCAAGGACGAGGCATCAGGCGTGGTGGAGATGTTTCGCCAGCATTACAATCTGCCGCTGATCCTGGTCGACGCTTCGGACCGTTTCATCGGCGCGCTCGAGGGCGAGTCGGATCCCGAGAAGAAGCGCAAGACCATCGGGCGGCTGTTCATCGAAGTGTTCGAGGAGGAGGCCGAGAAGCTCGGCGGCGCCGATTTCCTGGCACAAGGCACCCTCTATCCCGACGTCATCGAAAGCGTCTCTTTCAGCGGCGGCCCGTCGGTGACGATCAAGTCGCATCACAATGTCGGCGGCTTGCCCGAACGCATGAACATGCAGCTGGTCGAGCCGCTGCGCGAATTGTTCAAGGACGAGGTGAGGGCGCTCGGCAAGGAGCTCGGCCTGCCCGACAGCTTCATTGGCCGGCATCCGTTCCCCGGTCCCGGTCTCGCCATCCGCTGTCCGGGCGGCATCACCCGCGAAAAGCTGGAGATCCTGCGCGAGGCCGACGCCATCTATCTCGACGAGATCCGCAAGGCCGGACTCTACGACGCCATCTGGCAGGCCTTCGCCGTGCTGCTGCCCGTGCAGACCGTCGGCGTGATGGGCGACGGCCGCACCTACGAGTTCGTCTGCGCGCTGCGCGCCGTCACCTCGGTCGACGGCATGACGGCAGACTTCTACCATTACGACATGGCATTCCTGGGAGCAGCCGCCACCCGCATCATCAACGAGGTACGCGGCATCAACCGCGTCGTCTACGACGTGACGAGCAAACCGCCAGGCACCATCGAGTGGGAGTGAGGGGTACAAACGGCGGCAATATCGTAGTTTGGGCGGCTAGTTTCATCGCCGCGCAATTACCGTTCTAGTCGAGTTTTTCACTCCGCTAAGCTGGCTTTCTCCATCTTTGCCCGGCAACTCCGATCTGCGGCCACTTCTAGTGGATTGATTGGGACGAAAGAGTCCTGTTGGGATTTCTGTTGTCGCCGCAGCGTGCGACGTTAGGGGATGCGTACTGGCATCAGCATTTCTGTAACGGCCTCGGACAGGGCTCGGCTTGAAGCGATCGTGGCGGGGCGGAGTTCGCCGCAGAAGCATGTCTGGCGCGGATCATTCTGCTGACCCGATCAGGGGCTTGGAACGCTCGCGATTATGGCGGCGACCGGCAAGTCGAAAACCTGCGTGTGGCGATGGAAGGAACGCTTCATGGCCGAGGGTGTCGAAGGACTGCTGCGCGTCAAGACCCGGCCTCCGGGCATCGCGCCGCTTGAGGCCAGGCTGGTCGACCAGGTCGTGGCGCTGACGCTGGTGCGCAAGGCCGGTTGCTCCAACGCTCGGGCCAAACATTTATGTTTGGATGTCGTGCAGTATCGTTAATCTCCAAGCGGCTTTAAAT
>NZ_JAMYMZ010000087.1:0-12851 GCF_040318825.1 Mesorhizobium sp. M1006 | reverse complement strand
ATTCGGACGAACGAGAATCGACAGAAAGGACGACGGCCTTGCACTCACCCCCTTGACGGTCGAGCGATTAGACGACCCGCTGCGCGGGAGGGGCGCCTGCGGTTGAGGTAGTGATCAAGAACCGGTCGTCGCGCTTGCGTTGAGCGTCGTCCGGCGGGGGCAGAGCATGACGGGCTTCTTCAACAAGGAGCCTGACCAATGCCCCATCCCGTTCTCGATGCACCCATCAGCCCGCTGCGCCAGCGGCTGATCGACGACATGAACATGCGGCGTTTCTCACGCGAGACGCAGCGCAACTATCTCCGCGACATCGGACGCCTGGCGACATTCCTCGGGCGTTCACCAGACACCGCTACCGCCGACGACCTGCGCCGGTTCCAGATCGAGCAGCAGGAGGACGGCGTTCCCGTGCCAACGATGAACAGCATCGTGTCGGCACTGCGCTTCTTCTTCACCCAAACGCTCGACCGCCCGGACCTGGCGCGCAGGCTTGTCCGGCTGGCGCATCCGCGCAACCTGCCCGTGGTGCTCAGCCGCGACGAGGTGGCCCGGCTGCTCAACGCCACCACGTGTCTCAAGCACCAGGCCGCATTGTCAGTCGCCTATGGCGCGGGCCTGCGTGTCGCCGAGGTGTCGATGCTGAAGGTTGCCGACGTCGACAGCGAGCGCATGCTGCTGCGCGTCGAGCGTGGCAAGGGCGGGCGCTATCGCAACGCCATGCTCTCGGAGGACCTGCTCTTGTTGCTGCGTGAGTGGTGGAAGGTCGGACGTCAGCAGGGCGTGATGCACCGCGACGGCTGGCTGTTCCCCGGACAGCACGCGATGAAGCCGATCAGCACGCGGCAGCTCTATCGCATCGTCGTCGAGGCAGCCCAGGCCGCCGACATCGCCAAGCGGGTCGGGCCGCACACGCTACGCCACAGCTTCGCCACCCACCTGCTGGAGGACGGCACCGACATCCGCATCATCCAGGTCCTGCTCGGGCATGCCAAGCTCAACAACACCGCCCTTTACGCGAAGGTGGCGACCCGGACGGTGCGTGCCGTGACGAGCCCGCTCGACAAGCTCGGGCTGTTCAAGCCGGGAGAGGTCTCGCCCGACATCTGAGCCGTGCGCGCCTCGATCGAGGTCGCCGACATCTTCCGTGCTGCCGGACCCGTTTACCGGGCTGCCCATGCAGGTCACCTGAGCCTCGCCCAGCTCAAGGTCATGTCGGCGATCGAGTATTGCCGCACCGCAGCCCTTGGCGGTCACGTCGAGGCTTGCGAGGACTGCGGCCAATGGCGGATCGCCTACAACTCCTGCCGCAACCGGCACTGCCCGAAGTGCCAGGGCGCGGTGGCACGGACATGGTTGGCCGAGCGCGAGGCCGATCTGCTGCCGGTCGGCTACTTCCATGTCGTGTTCACGCTGCCCGCCGAGGTCGCCGACATCGCGTTCCAGAACAAGGCCCTCGTCTACGACCTGCTGTTCAAGGCGGCAGCGGAGACGATGCTGACGATCGCCGCCGACCCAAGACACCTCGGCGGGCGCATCGGCATCACCGCGGTGCTCCACACCTGGGGATCGGCGATGACGCACCATCCGCACCTGCACATGATCGTGCCGGGCGGCGGCATCGCGCCGGACGGAAGCCGCTGGATATCTTCTCGGTCGGCCTTCCTGCTTCCGGTACGCGTACTCGGCAAGCTGTTCCGACGGCTCTTCCTCACCCGGCTGGTCGCGCTGCACGACGCAGGACGGCTCGCCTTCTTCAGATCGATGGCGCACCTGTCCGCGCGGCAGGCATTCGTGCGGCACCTGTCGCCGGTCAGCAAGAAGCACTGGGTGGTGTACGCCAAGGCGCCGTTCGCCGGGCCGGAGGCGGTGCTCGCCTATGTGTCCCGCTATACCCACCGGGTTGCGATCTCGAACCGCCGGCTGATCGCCTTCGACAAGAGCGGCGTCACATTCCGCTACAAGGACTACCGCCGCGACGGCGCCGATCGGCAGCAGGTCATGACGCTCGCCACCGACGAGTTCATCCGCCGATTCCTGTTCCACATCCTGCCACGTGGCTTCCACCGCATCCGGCACTACGGCCTGCTCGCCGGCTCTGCTCGCAAGACCAGCCTCGCACGCGCCCGCGAACTGCTGAACGTCGCTGCGCCGTCGGAGGACGACAACTCGGTAGAACCGACTGACTTCCGTCCGCCATGCCGGTGCTGCGGCGGAAGCATGATCATCATCGAGACGTTCGAACGGTGGCGACAGCCGCGCGGACCGCCGGACACCACGGCGACGAACCGGGAGAACTCTCCATGACCCGGCATGGCATGCTCCAGCCTTCAGCCGCAGGCACTCAGCCTCCGGCAACGGACCCACGCGTGTCCATGGTGATTATCGACGCCGAACGGGTCGCGTCCGGCCGCGCGACGAGCCGACAATACCGCGTGGCTGAAACGCGAAACGGTCCGTCCGCATCAAACCCGCCGCTTCCCAGCGGCGGTCGCGCCATCGCCGACACCAGCCGCAAATCGAAATCCCCATAACCATCGCCTGTGGCCCGCGGGTTCCTTCCTCGGGGACTTTCGTACGCCTGCCGGCGCCCGAAACTCTTCACGGCAGCGGTCGGTCTGCTTTCAGCATGAAATCGAATTAAACAGCCGTACGGCCAACGACCTTACCCAGTCATTCGAGACGACCGTTATCGCTCCCGTGGTCGGGTGATCCGCCCTCGTCGGGACGCGAGTTTCTGCTTAGTGTTCCCTTGGAAACGGCTTGCCTAGACGACCGGCAGATTCCAGCGGCTGAGTATGTCGTTCAGCGCTTCGATGCACTCTTTGCGTAGCTTTTCGAGATCATGAGCAAGCACAGAATCCGTGAAGTCCAAAAACCCGTGGACTTCTCTGATTTTCTTGTCTTTGCGCCCTTGCTCGAGCTTGCTCCGCAACTGCCGGAGCCTTTTGTCGATGAAGCTAAGACCCTCTCGAGCGTCCTTGTCGTCGAGGTCTCGCCAACCCCCGACGGATTTGCGAATTACGTGGCGGCTCTCGCGATCAAGAAGTTCACCGGTGCGGACGGCGCGTTGCGTGTCAGATATAGCCTGAAGAAACTCTGCAGGGCTCTCGCAATGCAATGGCACCTCGAACGCCGGCCTTGAGAAGGCCAACGCTATCGTGCGAAGGATCAACTCATCGAGGTCAGCTGTGCCGCGAACCTGGATCACATCGTTGTAGTACCAGCGTTGCAATTCGGGAAAGCTGTTTAAATACGCGATGCACTCGTCCCATGACCAGACAATGGCCCGACGATCGAGGTTCGCATTCGCCCATTCGTCATTGAGCTGGTTGACCCAGCCTTGCACTCCCGTGTCCCGCCGCGCGGTGGTGACGAGGATCCAGATTGACAGACTCGGTTGGAACGCAAGTGCCTCCTTCGCAGCGGAGCGGAGAAATTTCCGAGTAATGGGCCCGCCGGGGTAAGGAATCCCATCTTTATCCAAGTCAGAGAGGCGCTTGCACTGAACGCCAATCCAGCCGTACCTCTTCGACCGACCAAACACATCGACGCCATTCTGCGCCTGTCCGGGGCGGCCGTACTGCTGCGCATCGGGAATGCTATAGGCCTCACTCAACATGCCGAGCGCGAGATCTTCAAACTGCTGCCAGTAAAGAGGCGGCTGAATGAATTGTGAAACTGTCGGCACCTTAACCTATCCCCGCCTATGCGAACCCTGCACCCTGTCCCTTTGCTATCTACTATTGAAGGTCGTTACAACACGGAGGGCTCGGTTCAGCGCTACTGGATCGGATAGCGAGCGGCGTTGAACTGCTTGATAGAGCGGTCGGTAGCCGCTCCCTCTGTAGCCAGCTCAAGTCGTTTCCGGATCTCTCCCCGTATTGCGGAGCCTGATCCGTCTCAGCCGGCGGATATGTTTGTGCGCTGGGCAACAGAGGTAAGTTCCTACCTGCCTCGCCTGACGGGGAGACCACAACATGCGGCGAGATAGAGCTTTCCGGCGTCGCGGAAAAAAGCCCGCCGGTTTTGAGCCTGCGGGCAAGTTCTGGAGTAGCTGAGTTCAACCCAGCATCAGTCAACGACCGGCGGAAGGGTTGGTTGCAGTGGATGCCAGCTAGCCGCAGCATGCTGTGAATCGTAGCAAAGTGAAAAACAAAACTCTGGACTTCCAGGTCGGACTCGCCCCAATATTTGTTTGGGGGAATTCACATGAAAATTGGAGCACTCATCGCAAGTGCAGCCCTGTGCGTCAGCGGCTGCTCTACGAGCACTGTCGTGTCGGACAGCGATCTCACGGCAATGAATACCGTTGCGCTATGTCACGTTCTCGCCAGCAGCACGGACGAACAGTATCGTAGTCGGGTAGCGTCCCTTCTAGTGCGCAGGGGCGCAACAGCAGAGAAGTGCACCAGGCTTGTGCAAACCGACAATGCTGTCGCGACGGGCATAGCGGTCGCGGCTGTCGGCGGCGCAGCTGTGGGTGTCGCTGCCAACAACGGCTATGGAGGCGGAACATATTACCGGCCACCGCCACCACAAACCTATGGCGTCGCGTGGGACCAATTCTATGGCCAGAACTACAGCGTTATCTGGCGCTGCCGCGACCGGTCCACCGGGCGGTTCGTTGACGATTACTATTGCGCCGGCCTGCCCATGGTCGACAGCGCATGGCCGGGCTGGTCGGCGTAGCGGATGAGCAGGCCATACCGCAAATATCGATCCAATCGGTGGCAGAGACCCACCGGTGCCAAGCTGTGGCGGCGCCAACTTGCGAGCGTGCCGGCAATGCTCGGTCTTACGGCAGCGGCGGCAGTGGCCGCCTTCCTGGCGCCGTCGAGCGCGCAACGTAGCAACGATGCATCAAAGGCCAGCCCACGAAGGGTGGCGCCCGCTTCGCTTACCGGTGTCGCTTCCGTCATTGACGGCGATACGATCGAAATCCACGGCCAGCGCGTCCGCTTCAACGGCATCGACGCGCCAGAGAGCCGGCAGCTGTGCCGCGATGCGAATGGCGCCGAGTATCCTTGCGGCCGGCGATCGGCCGAAGCGCTGGACACTTTCCTAGCCGCGTCGAGGCCGCTCGAATGTACATTCGTGACGTGGGACCGCTACCACCGCTTTGTCGGCGATTGTCGGCGCGCCGACGGCGCGGGCGTGGCCGCCTGGATGGTCGAGCACGGCCAGGCGCTGGATTGGCCTCACTACAGCCAGGGCGCTTATGCGGGGCAGCAGGCGCAAGCCCAAGCCTCAAAGATCGGCCTGTGGGCCGGGACGTTTCAGGCACCCTGGGAATGGCGCGCTGCGCACGCCGACGGCGCGGCGCCGTCGAGTCGCCCGCTGGGCATCATCAGCCGTAAGCTGGTCGCGCAGAGCGGCTATTCTTGCGAGCCGCGGAGAACGTGCAAGCAGATCGGTTCCTGCGACGACGCCAACTGGTACCTGCAAAACTGCTCATGGGGCGGAAAACTCGATCGCGACAAGGATGGGATCCCCTGCGAAACACTCTGCTAGCTGAAATGTAACGGAGTAAGCGCGCTACGGCCTGTTCGGCTTTCCGCTTACACCGATCCAACGAAGACCATGCATGGGCGGCGCGGTCTGCTAGCCCCATTTTTTGACGAGGTATTCTATATCTGAAGGGCAGAAAAAGTTGTTGCGACAATAGAGAGAAGACGCCTTAACTAAGACTTTCAAAATCGTTAACATAGTTATTTTTCAGTGTATGCTGACAGGCGATCAAGGCGTGATGTTGCCCTGTCGGGGGGGCGAGTAAAATGCAGACTGTGATGAGTCAAAAGCTGGCAAGCTATGGCCAGTGGACCTACCGTGGTGCCTGGGCCCTAGAGATTGCGGCCGCAGCGATTGGTCTTACGACAGGTGTAGCATTAGGCGTACAAGCGTTTTCTGCAAGCGAGTCTGTCACTGCAATGGACTTGACGCTCGCCAGTGCACCCTTTCTCATGGTGGCAATCGCGGAGCTCACCAAGATACCGATAGCTACACTGCTTTTCAGCGCGTCTTGGCTCTGGAAGCCCATAATCTTGGTCTTCCTCCTGATTCTTGCAGGCATCACTTTCGAAACTGTCTTTATGGGGATGGAGAGGGCAGGCGCATTGCGTCAGCTGCGTTATGAGGAGCTCGTAAACAAGATTGATGCCCTTGAGCAGGAAGCGACAAAGCTCGCCTCTGCTGACGAACTTGGTCGAAGAGCCGATCAGGTCGATCAAGCCCGTTCCGAAATTGAGCAGCTGACCTCTCTTGCGGAAAAATCGCGTGCGACCTTTCAGTCGCAAATTGCCGAGGCCAATGCGGAATTGGAGGGAACGACAGCCCTTACTCCAGAGGCCTCGCGTGTTCGCGATCAAGTGGATGAGAAAAACGCGGTTCGATCGGCGCTGATTCAACAGCGTGATCGCGAAGTTAAAGACGCTGTCGATCAGTTTGAGCGCCAACGCGACAGCTTTGTTGAACGTATTAAGATGGCGCGCGATTCAGGCGACAGCGACTCGGCACGCAGGCTAGAATCGGAAGTGGCTAAACTTGCCAACCCCCGCACGAAAATTATCACCAAGTTCGACACTCGGATTGAGCCGCTCGATCAAGAGATTGCTGCGCTGCGCGAAAATTTCGATCGTTTGCGGGCAAATAGCCCTCCTATGACTACTGACCAGAGGCAGAAGCTTGTCGATAGGCGTTCGTCTCTGGAGCAAACGCGCGATAGTGATGCCGCGGCTTGGCAGCGTCGATTGGATGAAGCGGGCAAACGGCTCGCAGATGCCCAGGCGGCAGAAGCCAACAAGGCAAACACCTCGGCGCAAAACCAGGTCAGACAGGACCAGATTGCCAAAGCCCTCAGCGCCTTGGCCAAGGAGCGGATCCCAATGGCGCGAACAGATCAGGTCCGCCGTATTGCCTCCCGCTGGTACGGCAGCAAACCTGAACTGGTGACTGAGGCACAGGCCGGAATAATCTCTGTGATTTGGTTCGGCTCGCTCGCGCTCATCGCCGCGCTCGCGGGACCAATTACGGCAATGGTCGCTCTAGCGCTCCAGCGCATTGCCGCCCGAGAAGAGGACAATTCAGAGAGCAAGACTTCCAGGCTGCTCCGCAGAATGCTTCTGAGTTGGCGTTGGCGCCGAATTCGAACGATTAAGGTACCAGTTGAAGTTATGGTCGAGAAAGAGGTTGAGAAGCGGGTTGAGGTGCCTGTGGAAAAGGTGGTCAAAGAGATCCTCTATGTTCCGCTCTTCACCGATGATCCCGAAGTCCTTCGCAAGGCCCTCGACCAGGATTTGCCGCCTGAGGTTTCAGACCTCGTGACGGTATCAATGAAGGGTCGCAAAAGTGCTCGTCCGGCATAACACCACCCTGCTTGAGCAAGCCGTCGATCTCGCCGTCAAAAGGTCAGCGATTCCAACCTTGCAGGCTCAAGCCGCGGCCCAAGAGAAGACAGCCCGAGCGACCGCCTTTCGCCGAATGGCGACTGGCGGAGCCATTGCAGTGGCGGCGGTCGGGATTGGGCTAGGCATCAATCTTGGTCTATGGGACAAAACCTTGCCGGAGCCGGCGGCTTTGCCGACCATAGAGCAGCCAAGCGATCTCACCTCCCCAAAAGACGAGCCGCCTATTCCTGTTCCAACTCCAAAGCCAACTCAGGAGCAGGCGCCCCAGGCTGACGTCCCTACCAAGCCTGACGTAGTGACCGTCGACTTCAACAAGTTCGCCACCAAGAACGTCGAGTTCCAAGGCACCACTTGGGAGTTAATCACAGGTCACCACTTCAAGGATGAGAACGACGAAAACTGGGACCGAGCGTGGTGTTACTCTCGGCGGAGTGTGAACGGCGTAGACGTAAATGTATCATTGGCAGCTCGTTCTGCCCCGACAGCGCCACCAGCCGGGCCTGGCGCTGCTGCTCAGACGCTTCAGTTGGTCGGCCTTAATGATTCATCCGCCGTCGATCTTGCAACAAGATGCGCGTGGCTGGATGGTCGCACATTTGCGTCTTCAGACATCATTCCTGACCCGTCACGAGAGCAGGCCGCAACTGTCCCCGCAGAAACTCCTGCGACAGAGGTCGATCCAGATAGTGGATTTGTTGTCGTGTCCGGGTGGGACGCGATCGGAAACGACCTGCCGGATATGCCAATTAGGAACGTGAGTTCTGAGCAGTGTCAAACCGCCTGCGATACCGACTTCAGGTGTCTAGCGATTACTTATAACACAAAATTTCGAGCTTGTTTCATGAAAGGGGACGCATCGCTACTGGTCAAAAGCGAAGAGTCGATCATGGCCGCAAAGAAAGTGGTCGAGAGCAATTTGCGCTACTCGAATTTGGTGTTCGCCACAAAAACGGAAATTTCTGGCAATGCCTATTGGACCTCTCCGCTCCGATATCCCGACTGCATACTGCAATGTGCAAACGACAAATCCTGCTTAGGGTTCAATTTCCGCAAAAAAGAAAGTGCGTGTGTCCTTTTCAACAGCATAACCCAATCCGCTGATAACGCAGCGGTCGCATCTGGCATCAAGAGCGTCGCCAACTAAAGTTGAAGCAAAGCATCTATCCTCAAGGAGCGATTGAAGCCAAGCCACTTATCAAAGAAAGTGGCTAGAAAAGTTGTGTGCGTCAAGTTCTGCAAAATGGCGTGGCATTGCGTTGACGTCGGCGTGTCCGCCGCGCAGCCCCCGTGTTTAGCGGAGCGGCGGACACATGACGGTGCTCAGGCGGCCAGGGCCCTCAGGCTCTCCTTCTTGTGCTCGCGCAGATGATCCATGTTGAGGTAGCGGGTCGCCTCGAGCCAGTTCTCGTGGATCTCCACCGCCAATGCCCGAACCAGCCGCAGACAGCTCCGCGGGTTGGGGAAGATGCGAACGACCAGGGTGCGCCGCTTGATCTCCTGGTTCAGCCGCTCCAGCATGTTCGTAACCGGTATGATCATGACGGTGCCATCCGATCCCCGCTGGAGATGAGCGATTTTCGGCGTATGGTGCGACCATCCGGGACAGGGGCACCGGGAGCACGCCAAGTGCGGGCAGGCCGATGTATTCGATGAGCTGCGAGCTCGCGTTAGTAGCTGGCCGCCCCTGCGACACTCCTCAATCACTATCTGACGGAAATGTCGAAAATTGCTTCGCCTCCCTCCAGCTGTCGCGCCAGGCCGAACGGGTCGCTGCTGCCGCGCCATCGGTGCTGGCAGCGACAAGCAGGGCTCAGCCGACAAAGACCAGGCGCGCCCGAAGCTCGTCGCCGATCGCAACGGCGACCGTCTTCAGCTGAACCTGGACCGTCATCCCAACCTCTCTGCCAGCAAGTTGGCGGCCAGATTGGCCTCGCGCTGATTGCCAAGACGCACGGCGTCAACGAGCGCGAGATAGGCGTAGAGACGCTCGTCCTTCTCGGCAGCGTCCGGCACGCTTTTGAAGAGCGGTTCGACCGACTGGCCCATTTCCTGACCGCGAGCATAAGGCCAGACGCTGATGAGGCTGCCGGCGCTTTGCAGGGAATTGCGAAGAACAGGTGCCGCAAAGGCCGTAGGTAGACCGCGTTGCATTGTGCCCGGCTTTGCAGGAAAGACGAATTTCAGGCCATGAACGATGAATTCGCGCAGCTGTCGCCGGTTCGGCTTGGGTCGACCGGTCTTCCTGTCCTTGATCGCGATACCAGATGCGAGACTGCGCTTGATTGAGGCGCTGACTTCGGTCTTGCTGATCCCAAGCGCCGCCTCAAGGCCGCGGACGGAATAAGGATCCTCTCCCCCCACGAGCCCTTGCCGCGCCGGCTGATGACCGATATTTTGCTCGTCGTCCTCCAAGCTCACCAACTTGAGCAGAACGACAACATCCTGGCTCTTCATCATAGTAATCGCTTCTGTCCTTTGTCCTCGGACAGAGGACACTAAACCATGTGACATGCCGCACTGTCAACGCCGCGCGCCGGTGGAGAAATTGGCCCTTGATTTTTTGGAGCTCTGAGCTTCTGAAAGGTCCTGCACGAGGCGCGTCATGCCCACCGATAGCCAGTACATTTTCGAAAGTATCAAGCAGGGGTGCGTGATGCTTTCCGATGACGAGTTCGTCATAGACAGGTTGGTGAAGTATTTCGGCAATGGCAGGACCCGCTGGCACGTCGAATTCCGTGAGCATCGCATCGAGCTGTCGACCGGCCAGCTCAAGAAGCAGCCTGCCTTCCGCAGGAAGATACTCGAACAGGCTGGCGTGCTGCCGCCCCGGCGTGCCGGGGCCAGTTACAGGCGATGGGCACTCAATCTGAGGAAGAATGCCATCGAGCTTCCCTGGCGAGACAGGCCGGTCGACGCCGATTTCGCCATCGACAGGCTCACCAGCCACGGAGATGGGCGCTGGACGGTTGAATACCAGGGCAAGTCAATCAAGTTCACGTCAATCAAACTGCGCAGGCAAGTCAGTTTTCGCAAACGCATGCTGCCCAAGGCCAAGGTGCTGCCGCCCGAGTTGGCACCGTCCGCTTATCGAAAGTGGATGGACTGGCTCATTCACAACGCCTCCGAGGCTGCGCCGCTAGCCGGCGAGGCCTCGATGCCAGAGAAAAGCTGGCTTGACGATCTGCCAGAGCTAGCCGGCTGGTAAAATGAAGCACCGCCCCAAGCGACCAGCTAGCCTGAATATCTCAAAGTGAGGGGTGCATCGGACCCCGTCCTTGGATCTGATGACTCTTTGTTGCAAAAGCAGTTTCTCAGATTCTCGGGGCCGATGCACCCCTCACTTTGAGATATTCAGGCTAATACTTATCTTGGCGTACATATCTCGCTCGGTGCGGCGCACTTGCGCCTTGCACCGTCCGACTGGCATGTGCCATCCGGATTGCCGCTAGCTCACGCAGTCCGGGGCCTGGTCAGTCCAGAGCGGGATGCAGCTTCTTCGCTTCTTCGCTTCTTCGCTTCTTCGCTTCTTCGCTTCTTCGCTTCTTCGCTTCTTCAGGTTCGACATTGATTTTCGATTTTTCGATTGCCAGGGTATGTCGGGCGTTCCACGCACGACGAGTCGAACATCGGGATGCTTGCGCACCTCGATGGCAAATTTCGCCAGCAGGTTGATGCCGGAAGAGTTGAGAAAGTGAAGGTCCCTCAGAGAGGGGCGACATGGGACCGCGACGGAAAAACTGAAATATTGGACCGTTTTCACTCGAGCCCGATCCACACAAAGCCGTCCTGCTTTCGGCAGGGATATACGATCAGCTTTGCGCGGTTTTTCGAAATGTCACCCAAATATTCAAGGCCCGCCCTGGTACCATCGTGCTCCAACTTCGCCCACTCCCTGATTTCGCCGGTAAGCAGGTCGAAACAACTCTGATGCCAGCGGCAGACCAGGCCAAGATCTGCGGTGATCGTGCTCTCCATGTGTGGGAGCTTCAGCTTTTCGGCCTGAGCGGAACTTCGGCGCTCGTAGAGCGGCAGATGAAGATGCGGGCAGGCATTGTTGAAGGCGCAATAGCTATCGGATCCGCGAACGACGACGATGTCGTAATCTTCAAAATCGAGAATCCGGCGTTCGTGGGGCTGAAGCTCGTCTTCGGCGAAAGCGCGAATCCACCTCCTGCCGCCCTGACGGATGGTTTCGCGAGGCCGTCTGGCATTCAGCTCGGCGTCAATTTCGGGCTTCAGCCTGACGATTTCGAACAGGCTTGTGCGCTCGCCGGTACCGCGAAGGCGTACCCTGACGAAGTCGCCGATTTCCACCTTGTCGGCGATCTGGTCGCGGAGGGCCTCGGATATCAGCAATCGCGTACCGGCATCTTTATTGGCGGCCTCGACCCGGCTGGCCAGATTTACAATGTCGCCGATGGCCGTGAGACGTTTGTGTCCAGCAAAACCCAATGTGCCGATGACGGCTTCGCCATAGTTGAGGCCGATGCGAATATCGAAATCGATGCCATACATCGAGGCAAAGAACGGCTTCAGACGATCAACTGTGGCGAGGGTCTGAAGTGCGGCGTTCACGGCGCGGAGCGGAGCGTCGGGCTGGTCGTCGATGCCGAATATTGCCATGAGGCCATCGCCGATCAGTTTGTCGATGAAACCGCCATTCTGCTCGATGATGTCGCCGACCTGGGCGAAGTAACGATTGAGCAGATACATCACGTCGTAGGGGGAAAGCCGCTCCGACAGCGCTGTGAAATCTACAATGTCGCTGAAGAAGACCGCAACATGCCTTGCTTCGCCGCAACGCGTCGCGGCAGAAGCGCCAAGCTGGCTGGTGATCATCATGTCGGTTTCGTCTAGCACCAGGCGTCGGACGCGAAGCTCGCCTTCCGGTCTGAGCTGACAGGCCAGCCGAACCTCATCGGCCAATCTCAACCGGTTCGCCATCAGGGTTTCGTCCGGATTCCGGTCCGGGCAAGCCTCAATGCCGTCGAGAACCCAAACGCGGCATGTCGAGCATTTCGCCCTGCCGCCGCATGCGTGGGCAAATGGCACGCCCGATCTGAGAGCCGCCTCAAGCAAGGTCTCATCTGCGGCCACGTCGAAACCCACTCTGTCGGGTAAAGCGGTTACTTTGGTCATATCACCGAACACAGGTCCGTCGCGTTAACTGGCTTGCCAGTGTAGCACCAATCGGCTCAGGCAATAGAATCATGCAAAATTCGAGCACCGACGAAGCCGAAATGGTTTCGTTGCGGGGACCGGACCATAAGACCGCTTGCATCGGCAGCGACCGCTTGCTGAGCGGACAACGAGGGTTCATCACGGCGCGGATCGTGTTGGTGTCCTCGCAGAGCAGAATCGGGCTTAGGTCGTGTGGACTCTTGGGATTCCCAAGGCTGAGCAAATCAGATTCAAGGCTGTCTTTTGGAGGCAGCCATGGGTGTTCTC
>NZ_JAMYMZ010000086.1:0-13215 GCF_040318825.1 Mesorhizobium sp. M1006 | reverse complement strand
ACCGGTGCGCATGCACGATCGTCGCACATGCGAAAACCGATGGGAATCCAACATCGGACTCTTTTGTCTCGATCAATCCACTAGAAATCTGGAAATCTGAGTAGTCCGGCCATAGCTCCCGGCCGGGAACTAAGTCGGACGCTTGATCGTCATGCGGTCGTGCTTGAGATCCTTGATCTCGAGCAGTTGTGGTTCGCCGTCTACTTCGACGCGGACGCAAGCCGCATTAGAGCGATCAATCTGCCATGCCCCCTCTTTCACATTGGAGATATCCGTCGAGCCGATTCCGATCCGCTCAAACGTTCCATCTTCATTGAATTGCAAGCCGGAGCGCCCCCGCGAAGGAGGAAGCGGGAAGCCGGCCGGCCGATAGACCTGTTCCGTGGCGGTATCCTCTTCGCGGGCGCGGATCCATCGCCCGTGTAGCAGGTTGACGTCGATGGATTGAGCCATGGGGGCGCCTCTGGCCTTAACGTGATTGGACGTTTTAGACCCACCCAATTCCATCGAACTCCCGGATAGGATGTTCACCTCGCTCATCACCAAGGATCGACCGCGCAAACGGAGCCGCCAAGGCGATGGCTGCGAGCGCCGGTGTGTCCACTGGAGTCAAACCCATGGACTGAGACAATGACGCCCGCGGCCCGGCCAGGGTCGCGTTCATGCGCTTCAACTGGCCGGCCGTGAACATGAACATGGTATCATCATCAACGTAATCCATGTAATTCATGAACATGTCGCCATTCGGCCCGTTGTTGCAGGTGACGTGCGGAAAACTGGATATCCGGACATCCGAACCGTTCGAACCAGCCTGGTTAGGTGTGTCGTCCACATTGTCGGATGTGCTGCACCGGTCCTCATCGTCTCCCCAGATGTGCAGCAGGTTCAACCAGTGGCCGACTTCATGGACGGCGGTTCTGCCAAGATTGTATGGCGGCGCGGCGGTGCCGCTTGATCCGAATGCCTTGTTCAGAATAACAACTCCGTCAGTGGCAAAGGCCCCGCCGGGAAACTGAGCATATCCAAGGAGACCGGCGCCAAGGCTGCAGGTCCATAGGTTCAGATAAGAATCACGGGGCCAAGCGGCTTTGCCGAAACCGCCGAACTTGATCATGTCGTCCAGCTTCTTTGTTGCCAGCAGGTCGCTGGGGTCATACGGAAAGACGGCTTTTGAAGTTCGCGTTCTGGTGACACCGGTGGTCGCATTGCCTTCTGGGTCACGCACGGCGAGCCCGAACTCAATGAGCGTATCGGTGGCAAATACGCGGAACGGAACCGGGATCTGGTCCCGATCCAGATTCTGCATGCGGAAGTCGCGATTGAGCGCAGCGATCTGGCTTTCGATCTGGCTCATTTCGATATTTTCCTCGTCGGTATGGAAAAGGACGTGCACCACAACAGGAATGCGAATGACGCTGGTGCGCGTCGCGAGCCGCGCGGTCCTCGTGGTTGCCTCGATGATCCGCCGATTGTCCCGATAGACTGGGTCAGTCTCAGCCAAAAAGTAGTGGTGCGGCATTACCGCACAGGTCCTTTATGAGGTCCCGCACTTTTAGAACGTCCCGTAACTGGCTTCCGTGCCATAGTCTCTCTCCTTCCGCTCGCGACTATCCGATGTCTCTTGCCCCCGGGGCTCGTCTATGCGGCGCCGCTATGCGTCCTCGAGCAGTAGCCGCGCGTTGATGGTGGGATTGCCTGCCCCTGAGACCGGAAAACGCGCACCCATGCTCTCCTGGCCCGGTAGCTCGATTGCAATCGAGAGCTTTCGATCGAAAACCCGATCCTGTTCCACGCGGAAATTAATGCTGACGAGCCCGAGCTTGCGACAAGTAGCGCACTCACGTGGCGGGTTGGGTTGGAAAAATGCCCGATGTGCGACGGGCTCGCCGTCGGCAAGAAGGACCACAACAAAAGTGCCCGGGATATTCAGCCTATCGATGTTCTTGACTGTGATCGACATTTCCGGTGAGCGCCGAATCTTAAACGCACGCGTCGCTTCGATGCTGCCGACCATATTCTCGAAAGCTACGGTGGACTCGACCATCGCCGGCTCCTCATAGGTGACGTCCGCAAAGTCTATCGTCTGGTCGGGTGTCGACAAAAATGGCTCGAGCACGCTGAGTGGTCCTGATAGCCAGTCCGTGCTGCCAGACAGCGTCGACTTGAATCCTGCAAGGGTCGTACCACCGACATTCCTTTGCCATTTCAACCATATACGATCAAGATTACAATGGAAGAACCAGAAGATCGGGTCGTACGAGGAGACGTTTTGGTCAGCCATGGTTGGCCCAATCGACGTGTGGCCGCCATCGTGCGCTGCGATGCTTGCCTCCTGGAAGCCGTTGACGCCGAAGGCACCCCATCGCGATTGTGCGAGCGCCGAATCGATATACTTGCGGACATCATACTTTAGCAGGTTTGCGTCTATGGTCGCTTGGTCATACCGCTGAGTCTTGTACTCCGAGCCATAGGGATTTCGAAGTTCGACCGGGACGACATAGCTGTCGAACGGAGATTTTTTCAGTAGATTTGGTATCGGGGTTCGAATGTCCCAGTAAGGTAATGTCACATCTTGGCAGCCTGGGACTGCGCGCAATGCATCTTCGAGAACTTTTAAATATACGCGGTGCCATGGATTGTATTTATTTTCATGATGCAGGCAATAGCTTTGGGGCAACCCGTGAATGGACGAGATTGCATAGAAGCTGTTCGGGTCTGACGGATCCTTCGCAACTATCGAACTGAACGCAGTTTTGAGCGCAGCTATCTCCGCTTTACTGAGGTCCGCAACATTTCTCCGGATGCGACCCGCGGCCGCGGTTCTCAGTTGAGCGGGCCGCCCTGGCGCAAGCGCAACTCCGACTGGGTAGCCAGCGAGTATCCAATTCCTAAAGGTCTCTGAGCGTGCTGGATTCCATTTGCGGTCCGGCTCGGGGGGCATATCGGCATTGGGCGGTGACGTATGAGTATAGATGGCAAGCGCGTGCCTCTTGACACCTGCATAAGTGCTTAGGTCATAGCCCTTTGGTGCCATATGCTCGATGTCGACCGGCTCGAAGAAGTGCCGAATGTCTGCCATATAGGTAGGCTGTTTCACCGGCAGTTCTTCAAGTGGCACCTTGTTCATGGCTATCTCCCTTCGGGGTCAGGCTTGCTACGTCACGAATTGAGAGCACACGGTCGCTGCAGAGAGCTCTGTATCCAGAATGCGGAAAGACTCGGGTGGCGAGTTAGCAACTCCGTCAGCAGGTCGCACGCGAACAATGGAACGTCGCATTTTCCGCATACCGGTGGATGCCGTCCACCACTGCATTAAACTGCGTCCGGGCAATGTCGTGCAGCAGATCTACCAATGGCGGTCACAGGCCCAATCCATATCGCCCACGTCGTGCTCCTGGCCATTTCGCCGGAGCCACCTAGCCCGGCGCCAAGATGTCCCACTTCGCACTAGTGCATATTCGCATCGCCCGCGACGAGTCTCGAACTATTACGAGAGATTCTTGCGGCTCATTTACCGGTGAACAGAGTCCAATAGAACCGCGCCGCAACGTAATCAGCTGCGGTCGTCCGCAAAGGTGCGAAATCCAAAATTACTTTGATATAGTGTTGCACAAGACATAAGCGGCCGCAATTGAAAATGGTCGCCGTCGCTGACTGTGCTCATGGATTGGAGGTGTCCAAGAACACACGAGTTGACACCGGGGTAGGTTCCGCCGTTGCGGCAGTTTGTAGAGCGCTTTCGCCAATCGCGCGTTGGTTCAAGGAAGTATCTCAGTGGTCGTCAGAACTCTTCGAGGTGTACCAGTTCAGATGTACTAGTATGTATCTGCACAAGCTGTCATATTGTCGAACCGGAATGTTGATCGCAAAATTATGGGGCCAGAGATGAAATCAGTAGCGCTTGCCTTCACCATCGCAGTTGTGACCTGTGCATCCGCTCGGGCGGAAACGTGTCAAAACTTCTCCGCAAGCACTTTGAAGATGAACGGAGTCGTTCCCGCCGACTGGAGAACGGACTACCCGAAGGAGTATCCCAACCCGCGTGACAAGCAACCTTGGGAGCTCGTCGACTTCGCTACCCAGCCCATCGAGTACATGAATGCCGTTCTGATAGATGCAAGAACGTCGTTCCATATTTCGGGTCGCAAGCTGGTCGGCACCGGCCAAGAATCCTGGTGGATTTCCGAATGGCTCGACTACGGGACGTCAGGGCGGGAGCCGCTTATGGGACTCACGAAAGAGCGGGGCCCTGACCCCGGCGATCTTTCTGAGACAAATGCAGATGGATACCAGGTCTGGGCTGTAGGCTTCTACAATCGGCCAGGAGCTGCCGTCCTTGGGGATGTCTTCGCTGAACCCTGCAATCCCTCTCTACCGGTCGCGCTAAAGTTTCCAGCAGATACAGTTTCCATCAAATTCTTGTTCACCGACGCCTCCACTGATGAGGTCACCTACCTAAAAGACGCTCCGGAATTTGATGCATTAATTGATGTTCCTGGGTCAGGAGTCATATCTCGCCCGGTTGATCAACGATCCAGCCACGCGTTGCGACTGCTTCAGGTGGACATCTCGGTTAAGGATACAAGAGCGAGGGACACCAATTGGGTGTTTGGCACCTACGTCTGGAGAGGGCCACCCAAAGGTGACAAGCTGTTCGACAATCTCGGACCGGTTTCCTTGCAGTGGGGTAATGATCCCAAGGTCTACGATACGTCGGTGCAGGAAAGTTGGATCAATTCCGACCTCTACAAAGTGACCTACGGTTGGGACAAGAGACTCACGATGGGGTTTATGGGCCGCGCCAACGGGCCTGCCGACAATATCCGTTCCTCCTGTCTTTCCTGCCACGCGTCAGCCCGAACACCTCGTGCTTCGGTTGGCATTCTCGACAACAGATTTAACATGGCAGAAGTGACCGTTCCCGCAAAGGTCAAGGCGCACATCGACACCTGGTTCCAAAATATCAAGGGAGGGCAGCTTTTTCAGCCCTTCGAGCCGGCAGTTTCAGCGCTCGATTATTCACTCCAACTAGAGGCGGCGGTGTTCCGTATGTGCGTTGCATGCCAAGCCGGGGATCTACGAGGCACGACACCCAATGTTTGTCGCACCAGCGGATTCTACAATCGGCCAATGTGTAGCGTGCCGATCGAAGACGGTGCGCGAAAGCTTTCCTTGGAAACGATGCCGCCGTCCCGGCAGTAACAGAATCGACCCCGCGGGAAGGCGGCTAAACCGAATGCGCGACCTTTGAGTGTGGCCTCAAAGGCAGAGAGCTGCACCGCAAGACCGGAGTTCAAACGTGGTGAAGGGGTTCAACTATCTCGTGAGCAGCCGTCTTCCACCCTTGACCGGCAGCCTTACGAGACGTGTCCGTCTCTTCGCAACACTTGTTTCTGATTAGGGAATCGAAGCGACTAGACATCGGGCATCCAAGTTTATCTGGACTCATATCAACCGCCGAGAGTAAAATGGAACGGGGCGAAAGCTGAAACAAACTTAACAACGCCCTCTAGCACAACTACAAGAGGAGGGTTATCATACCAACAGCATTGCTGTAGCCAGCCTACGTATAGTCGCGAAGTTCCTACCTTCCAGTGTGAACGCCTTGAGTAGAGGACCGCATGCCGCTCGTCCAGCTGCCAGCGACCCCACCACCGCACATCAATCCCGATGATCATGCGCTCGTCGTCGGTATCAACGACTATGTGGCCGGGATAAACACGTTGCAGGGCGCGATCAACGACTGCAATCTGTTCTGCCGCTGGCTGGTCGACCCGACGATGGGCGGGCTCAACCCCGCGAATATCAGCTTGGTCGTTTCGGCTGGTCATCAGCCGCCGGCCGAACCGGTGCGAAACCAGATCGAGGACATTCTTGCCACCTATTTCGATCGCGCCAACACCGGCTGGCTGGGGGGCCGGCGGCTCTATCTGTTTCTCGCCGGGCACGGTCTGTCGCGGCCGCCGCCGAACCACCGCGACTGCGCTCTGGTGATGGCCGATGCTCGCCCCAACCTGCTCCGCGGGCTCCTCGGCGGGGTGGCGGCGGATAGCATGCGGCTGACCGGGCTGTTCAAGGAGGTCATGCTCGTGATGGACACCTGTGCCGAGGTGTCCGGACCCGCCGAGCTCCTGTGCAACCTGCCCTTCTACGGCGACGTTACGCTGACGCCGCGCCGGCCGTTCCTGCATATCCATGCGGCGTCGTGGAACGCGACGGCCGCCGAGAAGCTGTTGCCAGACCCGCTTGACCCGGGGGCGGCTGGGAGCTGGCAGGGGGTGCTGACCAATGCGCTGCTGCGCGGGTTGACGACGGCATCTGACGACGCCGGACGGATCACCTCGAGCTCGCTGAAGCGCTTCATCGAGGCGGCGGCGGGCGGACCGCGCATTGAGTTCGACGATGGCGAGCCTGGCGCGCCGACGCCGATGGTGTTCGGGACGCCTCGTGGCGTGCCGGTCAACGTCTCGCTGCGCAACGGTGCGGCGCGCTTTCAAGTGCGCGATGGCATCGACTTCGGTGTCGTCAGGCAGGCGCAAACCGCGCCCGCAACAGTGATGCTGAAGCCGGGGCTATGGCTATTCGACGGAATCGATGCAGCAGGGCTGATCACCGGGTCGCAAGCAGTGTCGGTCCGCGAGGGAGGAATGGATGTCGCCATCTAGTGCTGCGCTAACGCAAAAGCGGGTAACGCTCAAGGTGCAGAGCGTCGAGCCATTCACCGAGATACGTCTGCTTGACGCCCGCTTCGAGCCGGTGGCGTTGGCCTCAAATACCGGCAGCATCACCGTGGATGTTGCGCCAGGACTCTATGAGGTCGGCTTTAGGGAGGGCGACGGCTGGGAGCGCCAGCACGTGATCGCCGCCCCCGAAGCCGGCGAGGTAACGGTGGTGCAAGTTGCGCGGTCACACGGCCGGGAAGCGACGCTCGAGATGATGCCCGAAACGTTGCCCCAACCGCACGACAACGCCACGGTGGTGGTGTCGTTCACCGGGACGACCCATGGGTTGGCCGACATCGCGACGACACCAAAAATTACCGCGACGCTGACCGGAGCAAACTTTGACGCGCCGGTCGCCGCCAACCTGGTACCCGGGGAGTGGCGCAACTGGCGTTTCGCCGTGGCGCCAGGGCACTGGCGGCTGCGACTCAGCGACCCCGGCGAGCGCCAGCCGTTCGAGCTACCGCTGACGGTCTGCCCTGGTTATCGGATCGAGATCGTTGCGCCGTTGTGCTCTACCGGGGAGATGAGCATCGACCTTGAGCGGCTGCGGGTACGGCTGCTGCCCCTCGACATGCCCGGTGCGATGGACGCGACGCTCACCGGTTTCGAGGAGGCGGCGCTGGCGGCGCTGGGCTCCGGTCGGGCGCTCTATGGGCCAGATATTGAGCAACTGGTCGACAATCTGGCCGACGACAAGGCCCTGAACCCGATGCTCGGAATCTTCGCCGCTCATCTGTGCGATCGCGGGCACGACGATGACCTGCCGTTCCAGAAACGGCTGCTGGACAAGCTCGCCGACCTGACCGGCGGCGAGGCCGTGAGGCATCCGGACGTTGCGGCGCTAAGGCTGCGCTTCCGGATGCGAACCAGCCAGCCGATCGGAGATGAGCCTCCGGTGCCGTTCCCTCCGCTCCTCGCGGCGAGTTGGGGCGCGCTGCTCGATGCTGCCCGGGTACGGCCTGAATTGATCCCGGCGGGGTCGCTCAGCGAGCTCATAGCCTCCCGACTGTGGTCGTCGAGCCTGTGGATGGCATGGACCGCCGCGCCACTCAAGGTGGTGGCGCCAGTCCAGCCGCGTTCGGAGCGACGCGCACCGACGACTATGGCGCCGCCGGCTGAAGTGAAGGTGGCGGAAGAGTTCACGACGGCGAGTGAGATGATTACGGCTGGGCTGGCGCACCCCGAGTTGCGCGGGTGGTTCCGCGATGCGAGGAGTTCGTCGGGGACCGGGTTCGAGGGATTGGAGTGGGAGGATGAACTGCACATCACCCCGGCTGAGGCAGCGGTGGCAAGGTTGCTCTATCCGGTCGCGGCCAACGAGCAGCAGCAGGATCGCTTCGCCAGCGTTGCGACTTGGATGGAGACGCATGAGAGCAAAAAGCGGTCGAGCGCCGTCGACCTGATGACGATGTGCAGCGCGTTGGGCTTGCCGCCGACGACGGTCGAGCGGGCGGTCGGCAGCCTGGCACGCAAGCTGGAAGCCCAAGCGTTGGACTTCAACATCAAGCTTTGAGGCATCGAGCCATGGCGCGTCCAGAACTGATCATCCCCTATGATCCCGGCTTCCTTGGGGATGGCTTCCGCGTGCCGATGCCAACGCTGAGCGAGGGGGCACGAGCACGGGCTGTTGGGAGCGGGCAAGTCTTTGACTATACCCACTATTCGCTGGTGATGGATCGTGACCGGCGCACCGCCATGCTGACCGCCAACAACATCGACGCGGCGCACAAGGTGCAGATCGGCGGCGGTTTGACGTGGATGATGGACGAACGGTTGGGCGAGGATCAACTCGGCCGCGAGACCTACGATCACAACCAGATCGACAAGGGCCATCTGGTGCGCCGCGAGGACGTATTGTGGGGGACGGTGGCCGAAGCGCGAGCGGCCAACAAAGCGACCTATTTCTATAGCAACGCGAGTCCACAGCACAAAAACTTCAATCAGGATGAGTGGAGGGCAATCGAGGACTGGGTGCTCGAACGAGCGACAGACTTGTCGTACCGACTCTGCGTGTTCACGGGGCCGGTCTTCACCGACAGCGACCCGACCCTGGCCGAGTTGCCGCCGGAGTTGCGGTCAGTGTCGCGCGCGGCTCAACTGCCGGCGGCGTTCTGGAAGGTCATCGTGCTGCGCGATGCCGAGGCGGGCGGCGACGATCTTTCGGCGATCGCCTTTGCGATCAAGCAGAGCGAGGCGTGGAACGACCTGCACGGACGGCGGCTGCTCGATCTCAAGGTCCATCAGGTGACGATGGCAGCAATCGAAGCGTGGACCGGTCTTGATTTCGGGGTGCTGAAAGAGGTCGACGAACTTGCCGCTGATCAGGTGCGGACGCGGAGCGTCACGGACGGGGACGTCTGGCCGACGGTCGAGGTGGCGAGCGACATCAAATGGTCGGGCAATGAGCGGCGTGCGCGCGGGTTGAGGGCGGCGCGCGAAGCAAGCAGGACGCGTAGCACCGCCGCGGAACCATCTCAGGCGAGGTGCTGCGGCCACAAGGCATTTGATGCCGAGGCGGCGATCGCGGCGCTAAGCGCAGACATGGCGCGGCTCGTGGACAGCGTTGCGATGCAGGCGGACAGACCGGCGGCACGCGCACCACGCACGGTCGGTGGACCCCGCAGCGTGGTTGCTGACGACGATGCGGCGGAGGACCCGCATGTTGCAGCGATGGTGGACGCAGCGCCTCCGGCGTTGCGCGACCAAGTCCGCGCCTTCTCCCGCAGCGTCGCCGAGCAGGGCCAAGTGGCCCGTGGCGAGCGCCTGCCGGCGAGTGCGCGCGAGAATTCGCGTGTCATTGGCGGCGGGCTGGTACCGCCGGGTGCCTTTCTTCATTGTGTCTGCATCGGTACCCCGAGCTGGGGCTGCACCGGGGTACTCGTCGCGCCGCAGGTGGTGCTGACTGCGGCGCACTGCGGCGGCGCGATCAGCCGGATAATGGTGGGGGGAACGATGGTGCTTCCCCAGCTCAGCGCCGACGCGCGGGTCGTGTCCGTCCGGCGGGTCACCGTGCATCCGAACTACAGCGCGCATCCGCGCAACGAGAATGACATTACGGTGGTGATCCTTGACGCACCGGCGTTGGTGCCGCCAGCGCCATTTGCGACGCCGGCCGAAATCGGCGCAGCAGCGGCGTTCGAGATCGTTGGCTTCGGCTACAACGATCCGATGCGGCCGCTCGGGCTTGGCACCAAGCGCCGGGTGACGATCGATCTACCGGCGATTATGGCGCCAACGCCAGGCGAGGCGCTGGGCGGATTGCCGGCGATGCTAGGGTTCAACCCCGATTACGAGTTTGTCGCCGGGCGCAAGATGCTCGGCAAGGACAGCTGCAATGGCGATAGCGGCGGGCCGGCCTATGTCTCGGTGGGCGGGGTGTTCAAGCTCGCTGGGCTGACCAGCCGGGCGACCCGTGCGGCAACGATGAATTGTGGCGATGGCGGCATCTATGTGCGGCCCGACCGATTCCGCGATTGGATTAATTCGACGGTCACCGCAGCTGGCCTCTTGCCGCTCGTGGACTAGGCGGGACAGGCGCTAGATAGAGGTACCGGCGACCCGGATATTGCGGGCCAGGTTCTATCCATGCTCCTGAACGTTCTCGGCACCACCTGGTGCGAGATATAGTGGACGGCTTGGCGCGATTGAGGCGGTATTCAATGCTTCTGACGACCACCTGCGGATCCCCGATCGAGAGTAATTGCACCGCCGCTCAGCACCCTCGCTCGATCTCTCCCCAACAGTAGCCAACGATTGGTTATTCTTAGTGGTGCGTCCGGCCGCGGTGTTCGGTCCCGCCGAGTTTGCGCCATCCAATGTCCAATGGATTGCAGAACCAAATATTACTCCGCCTGCAGAGAGGGCGCCGGCAAACCCACTCGCGCTGCTTGATATTTGCATGTTAATAGATATCCGTTGTGCTGTCGTTTTCCGACAAAACCATCGGGGGTTGTCATGGAAGTCCCAAAAGACTTTTTTACTATCCAAAGCATGTTGACGCTCAGTGGGGCGACGGGTGCTACGTTCATGGTATCGAATGCCCTTCAGTCAGCGCTGAATTTCAGCCCAAAATGGCTGGCATTAGCCGTTGCAGAAGTCGTCGTGCTCGCCGGTGTTTACTTGACCGGCAATCCACCACCAGTTGAGTATTTCATCGGACTTATCAATGGCTGTCTTGTCTACACTTCGGCGGCCGGCGCGACGAGCGTTCTCGGAGGCGGTGCGGGCCCACAAAGTGCCATCGCACGTGGTGGTCCACGGGGGCCGGCGCCTGATCAGGTTTCGCCCCAACGGAGCTTCCTGAGTTCCTGGTTCTAATCCAGCCCGATGTCCAGCCGGTCCGCCAAGGCTTCAAGCTTTTCGCGCAGCCGATACGCGGTCGTTGTTGGAGCGAACGGGGTCAAACACGACTGGCTCCCGGCTCTTCTCTCGCCTTCTCACGACGCTGAGACCGTCGCGCTGGCCCTATCGGACGGGGCCGGCTGCGCGATTCCATCTGAACAGGTTGAGTTGCTTGCGGGCCCAGCCGCCGTTCGAGATGCCGTCATTAAGTCTCTGCGCTCGATTGTTGCCGGACTGCCGGAGGGGGCCAGCCTATTCTTTTACTTCGCTGGTCACGGGCTCGACGATGGAGACGACTTCTATCTTCTGACGTCGGATGCGGAGAAAGACCGGCTGGCGGAGACGGCACTGAGCGGAAGAGACCTGCAAGCCATATTGTTCGGTTCTAGAGCCGACGGTATCTTTTTCGTGGTAGACTGTGGCGAGGGCGGCTCGGCTGCCGATCGAGCCCCGGCTGTCTTTCGGAATCTTCCCAGGGGAGGTTACCGAGTGCTTTTGGCCTCAACCCGGCCGGGCCAGCAATCATGGGAGAGGGCTGACGGTCGCGGGACGCATTTCTCGTCTGCGCTCGTCAAGATATTGAAGGGTGAAATCGTAGCGGGAGATGGAACAGGCGCTATTTATTTTGCGGACCTGGTGAAAGCTCTCGACAGCGCCGTCGCCGAAAGCACCGCCCTGCACCCAGGATTCAAGAGACCCAGGAGATGACTTGGATCACCGCATCCACGAAAGATCCGCTGCTCTTTGTCCATCGCCGTCAGTCGCTGCAGGCCATTGAGTTCCGAACGGCAAGGTTCTCTCCCGAATACGTCAGGCGCCGCATCAGGCAGACCATAATTGCCTTGGGCGCGGCGTTGGCGTTCGCGGTCATCGCCGCATATGGCGTCCTGGATGCGACTCAGTTTGCCGCTGTCGACGGCAACGCGATTGTCGTGCGGAAAGGTCACCCGCGGCTAAGCTTGCCGGGGTACCCGCAACTCGTATGGGTTGCCGACTATGGACCTGAGCGGCTGACAGCGCAGGCTGCTGCCAGCCTGCCGATCGTGGGCGGGTTGGGTGAGAAGCTGGCCACTCGCTTGGAAGGATTGGCCCGTCGGGACTACGTTGCCGCGGCGCGAGCCGACCAAGGCAATAGCGGCGAGGCCCGCAGCATCACATTGACCATCCTAGACGATCCAGCGGCATCTCCGGAACAAAGGCTGAATGCTTCGCTGGTATTCGCTACCGTTGCTACACGGGACGATTGCGGTTAAAAAAACTCCTACGCCATGAACGCGTGGAAGTGCGACGAGCTGGCTATGCGGCGCTGTTGAGGCTTGGTGGCAGCTTCGATGAAGTGACCTCAGCAGCGGGAAATGTGGCACTTGATGCGAGTGACCACGCCGACGTGATCAACGGTCTGTACGGGATCTGCACGCCAACATTTGGCAGTTACCTGCAGGCTCGATTTTCCTCGGAGAGCAATCTCCCGACAAACGCGGATATCATCAATGCTGCGCTTCGTCTGGGGTGCGTGCTGTCGATCGACGCGCTAGTCCGAGGAGTGCTGAGGCCAGGGTTTGTAGGTGACGAGGATATCGCAAACTATGCAACCCTGACGTCACTTTCGGAGCCACTCGGCAGGGAATTGGCCTGGCGTCTTAAGAATCCGGGAGAGACTCCGTGGACCGCAGCCTCGATCCTTGGAACTCTGACACGGCTCCCCAGGCTCCCTGCCCGCTGGGGCTGGTATCCCGATCAGCCATGGCATTCCCTTTGGCCGGTCTTATGTTGAGAGCGTCAGCTGTCAGACATTGCCCTGGTGTAGCGTGGAAAGTTGCGTGGGACGCCTCCGTCCGAAGATTCGTCGTCAGCACATCGCAATCCACGCAATCCGCTCTGACGCTCGAAGATCTCCACCTTGATCCAACGGATGTCAGCGGACAGCTCGGTATCCGCTTCCTCTTGGAGACGGGAGCAGTCACCGACGGAGCTAATGCTCGCCAGGCCTTCTCGGAGCTTATGGAGCCGGGCCGATCCGACGACTTCGTCCGTGCGGCCTTGGTTCGAAAAGCGACCGCACTTAGACTAGTGGATTGATTCCAACGCTTGGTGCCCGCGTTTGACTGCTGCAATGATCTCATCGGGATCTGCTTTCCAGACGAATGGC
>NZ_JAMYMZ010000085.1:0-14634 GCF_040318825.1 Mesorhizobium sp. M1006 | reverse complement strand
TCAGCGACGTCTTGCCATGGTCGACGTGACCAATCGTGCCAATGTTCACATGAGGCTTAGTGCGCTCGAATTTACCTTTTGCCATGTGATCTCTCCATTCCTGCCAGCCCGTGCGGGCCTTGAATTAAGTTACTGATGCAACTCGTTTCGAGTTACGCGTATTTCTTCTGGACTTCCTGGGCGACCGCGGTCGGGACCGGCTCGTAGTGGTCGAACTGCATCGTGTAGGCCGCGCGGCCCTGGCTCATCGAGCGAAGGTTGTCCACGTATTTGAACATGTTGGCGAGCGGCACCATCGCGTTGATGACCACAGCCACGCCACGGGCTTCCTGGCCCTGGATCTGGCCGCGACGGCCGTTCAGGTCGCCGATAACGCTGCCGACGTAATCTTCCGGCGTCACCACTTCGACCTTCATGATTGGCTCGAGCAACTGCACGCCAAGCTTGGGGGCTGCTTCACGGAAGCAGGCGCGGCCGGCGATTTCGAAGGCCAGAACCGACGAGTCCACGTCGTGGTAGGCGCCATCGATCAGCGTCGCCTTGACGCCGATCATCGGGAAGCCGGCGAACGGGCCCGAGGTCATGACGCTGTTGATGCCCTTTTCGACACCGGGGATGTATTCCTTCGGCACAGCGCCGCCGACGATCTTGGTTTCGAACTCGAATTCGCTGCTTTCCGGATTCGGCTCGAACAGGATCTTGACGCGGGCGAACTGGCCGGTACCGCCGGTCTGCTTCTTGTGCGTGTAGTCCTGCTCGTGCTTGCGGGTGATCGTCTCGCGGTAGGCCACCTGCGGCGCGCCGACATTGGCCTCGACCTTGAACTCGCGGCGCATGCGGTCGACGATGATGTCGAGGTGAAGCTCGCCCATGCCGGAAATGATCGTCTGGCCCGATTCCTCGTCAGTCTTGACGCGGAAGGACGGATCCTCGGCGGCCAGGCGGTGAAGGGCGAGACCCATCTTTTCCTGGTCGTTCTTGGTCTTCGGCTCGATGGCGATCTGGATGACCGGATCGGGGAATTCCATGCGCTCGAGGATGACCGGATGCAGCGGATCACTGAGCGTGTCGCCGGTGGTGGTGTCCTTGAGGCCAGCGAGGGCGACGATGTCGCCGGCAAACGCCTCTTCGACGTCGGCGCGCGAATTCGCATGCATCTGCAGCATGCGGCCGATGCGCTCTTTCTTGCCCTTCACGGTGTTGTCGACCGAGATGCCCTTGGTGAGCTTGCCCGAATAGATGCGGGCAAAGGTGAGCGAACCGACGAACGGGTCGTTCATGATCTTGAAGGCAAGCATCGACAGCGGCTCGTTGTCGTCGGCATGACGCTCGATCTCGGCGTCGGTCTTGGCGTCGACGCCCTTGATGGCCGGGACATCGGCCGGCGACGGCAGATATTCGACGACGGCGTCGAGCAGCGGCTGCACGCCCTTGTTCTTGAAGGCCGAGCCGCAGAACATCGGATAGAACTTCACCGCGATCGTGCCCTTGCGGATGAGCGCACGGATCTCGTCGTTGCTCGGCATCTTGCCTTCGAGGTAATTCTCGAGCGCCGTCTCGTCCATTTCGACGGCGGCCTCGATCATCTTCTCGCGGTATTCTTCGGCACGAGCCTTGAGGTCGGCAGGGATCTCGACGATGTCCCAGGCAGCGCCCAGCGTCTCGTCGCGCCAGACCAGCGCGTTCATCTCGACGAGGTCGACGACACCCTTGAACTCGGTCTCGGCGCCGATCGGCAGCTGCATGACGACGGCATGCGCACCGAGGCGCGATCCGATCATCTCGACCGAGCGGTAGAAGTCGGCGCCGATCTTGTCCATCTTGTTGCAGAAGATCATGCGCGGCACGCGATACTTGTCGGCCTGGCGCCAGACGGTCTCCGTCTGCGGCTCGACACCGGCATTGGCATCGAGCAGCGCAATGGCGCCGTCGAGCACGCGCAGCGAACGCTCGACTTCAATGGTGAAGTCGACGTGGCCGGGGGTGTCGATGATGTTGAAGCGGTGCATCTTGCCGTCGCGACCCTTCCAGAAGGTCGTGGTCGCGGCCGACGTGATGGTGATGCCGCGCTCCTGCTCCTGCTCCATCCAATCCATGGTGGCAGCGCCGTCGTGGACTTCGCCGATCTTGTGCGACTTGCCCGTGTAATAGAGGACGCGCTCGGTGGTCGTCGTCTTGCCGGCGTCGATGTGCGCCATGATACCGAAATTGCGGTAGTCTTCGATTTTATATTCGCGGGCCATGGGAGGTGCCTCTTCAGTCTCGTTCGCGCTTTACCAGCGGTAGTGCGCGAAAGCGCGGTTGGCTTCTGCCATCTTGTGGGTGTCTTCACGCTTCTTGACGGCGGTGCCGCGGTTGTTGGCCGCGTCCATCAGCTCGCCGGAGAGGCGGTCGACCATAGTGGTCTCGTTGCGGTTGCGGGCGGCGGCGATCAACCAGCGGATGGCCAATGCCTGACGGCGCTCGGGGCGCACGTCGACTGGAACCTGGTAGGTGGCGCCGCCGACGCGGCGCGAACGCACTTCCACATGCGGCGCGACATTGTCGAGCGCCTGATGGAAGACGGTGACCGGCTCCTGCTTGGTCTTGGACTGAACCTGGTCGAGCGCGCCGTAGACGATGGTCTCGGCAACCGACTTCTTGCCGTCATACATGACGGCGTTCATGAACTTGGTGACGATCAGATCGCCGAACTTGGGGTCCGGATTGATCTCACGCTTTTCTGCACTGTGACGACGGGACATTTTTTCTCTGCCTCAATTCTACGCGGTGGCCTGGATCCCGGATCGTCGCTTGACGCCGCCCGGAACGACCTCGGCTACGCTTCGGTCACTTCGGACGCTTGGCGCCGTATTTCGAACGGCGCTGCTTGCGGTTCTTCACGCCTTGCGTGTCGAGCACGCCGCGGATGATGTGGTAACGGACGCCCGGAAGATCCTTGACGCGACCGCCGCGGATCATCACCACCGAGTGCTCCTGAAGGTTGTGGCCTTCGCCGGGGATGTAACCGATCACTTCAAAACCATTGGTCAGGCGGATCTTGGCCACCTTGCGCAGCGCCGAGTTCGGCTTCTTCGGCGTCGTGGTGTAGACGCGCGTGCAGACGCCCCGCTTCTGCGGGTTCTGCTGCATGGCCGGGACCTTGTTGCGCTTCACCGGCGCAATGCGCGGCTTGCGGATCAGCTGGTTGACGGTAGGCATTAAACCCTCTTGTCTCTCAATTCCGTATCTCGCCCGGTCAGGGCCGCTCAAAGCGTCACTTCCATACGCAAATTCGGGCCACAAACCGCGCCTCGCGGTCTTGCCCGAACAAATGGCAGAGGAAGCGGAAGCCGCTTCGTGCACGCCGGAAATGTCTTTTCGCTCGTAAAACGAACCCTGTTTGAGGCAAACTCCAAAGCGTGTCGCTTCGGAAGCAAGAGCCTCACATCGGTTCTGACTGGGCGGCTTCTACTCGTATGGCCACTGTCCGTCAACCCCGGGGCGGCAAATATTGCGCTGAACCCGAGGCTTGGCAGCCATGCGAAAAGCGCATGTAATTTTCTTGCGCCGTTTTTCAAGAGGAAGGCAGAAAGTGACCGGCTTGCCGCTGTTTCCAGGCCGTGCTTCGTGCGAAAAGGCGGCATGAACAGCCCAAAACCCCTCGCCCGGAGGTACGAACCCGTGAATGACAATGAGGAGCGCCCGGTCACCATTATTACCGGGCGGGTGTGGAAGCGCAAAGGCGGCAAGCCGGAAGGCGTGCATGTGATGTTGGTCGCGCCGGACGACGATTCGGCGGTGCGCCGCGCTCTCGAATCGCTTGCCGCCGAAGGTTATGCCGAGGCAGAGCTCGATCAGATCGGCGACATGGACGGCGTGCCGGACGAGGAGCCGCATCTGTCCGCCTATCAGGGCGCGCTCGAAGGCGAAGTGTCGATCGTGACGTTCGATGTGCCGATCTGAAGAGATCTGAATCGCGGTCGATCTCACGGGCCGGCGACAAAGCCCGGCGACTTGCCCGGCACAAGTTCTCTGCTAAGAAGCGACCTCTGGCAAAACCAAGCACACTCAACCTGCGGAGCTCCCATGTCCTCTAATCCCATCAAGCTCGGCATCGTCGGCGTGGGGAAGATCGTCCGTGACCAGCATCTGCCGGCGCTGGCGAAGGACCAAGATTATCGCCTGGTTGCTGCAGCCAGCCGCCATGGCAAAGTCGAGGACATCCCGAACTTCCCGACGATCGAGGCGATGCTCGACGCAACGCCGGAGCTCGAGGCGGTGTCGCTGTGCATGCCGCCGCAGTTTCGTTACGACGCCGCGCGCTTGGCGCTGGCGGCGAAAAAGCATGTTTTCCTGGAAAAGCCGCCCGGCGCCACGGTCAGCGAGGTCGAAGACCTGAAGGCGCTGGCGACAGCGAACGGCGTCTGCCTGTTCGCCAGCTGGCATTCACGCTATGCGCCGGCTGTCGAAGCTGCGCGCGCATTCCTTGGATCGACAACGATCAGGTCGGCCGCCATCAATTGGAAAGAAGACGTGCGCCGCTGGCATCCGAATCAGGAATGGATCTGGGCTCCCGGCGGCTTTGGCGTGTTCGATCCCGGCATCAACGCCCTGTCGATCGCTACCCACATCCTGCCGCCGATGTTCATCAGCTCGGCAGAACTCGATTTCCCCGAAAACCGCGCGGCC
Organism: Mesorhizobium sp. M1006; assembly: GCF_040318825.1. Taxonomy (NCBI): domain Bacteria; kingdom Pseudomonadati; phylum Pseudomonadota; class Alphaproteobacteria; order Hyphomicrobiales; family Phyllobacteriaceae; genus Mesorhizobium; species Mesorhizobium sp. M1006. Next base: position 9,963 of record NZ_JAMYMZ010000085.1, on the reverse strand, counting down.
CCCATCGCCGCCCATATCGCCTTCCGCACGTCGAACGGTCTGCCGGTGACGATGGAACTCGATTGGCGTCAGACCGGCCCGCAAAGCTGGGACATCCTGGCCGATACCGAGGCAGGATCGATGGTGCTTTCTGGCGGCGGCTCAAAGCTTGCCATCGATGGCCGCGTCGTTCACGAGGAGCCGGAAGCCGAATATCCGATGCTCTACAAGCGCTTCGCCGAGATCGTGCGCGCCGGCACCTCCGACGTCGATCTCGCGCCCCTGCAGCACGTCGCCGACGCCTTCATGCTCGGCAAGCGCAATGTGGTGGAGGCGTTTTTCGATTGATCAGTGGGCGCCGCCGGATCGCAGGTCCGGCCGGCGCACCGCACAAATTCAATTAACGATCGCTATTGCAAAGCCGTCATAGCCCTTGGCGCCAACAGTCTGGATCGCGGTGCCTTCCAGACGTTTGTCGCTGCCGATGAACGAGAACGCCGCGCGTGCCCCTTCGACATTGGCATCGCGACCATCTTCATTCACCACCGCGCCGTCACGGATGACATTGTCGCAGACGATGACGGTCCCCGGCCTCGAAAGACGCATGGCCCAGGACAGATAGTGCGGGTTGTTCGGCTTGTCGGCGTCGATGAAGATGAAGTCGAACGGCCCGGCATTCTCGGCGCCTAAGGCCGCAAGCGATTGAAGCGCCGGTCCGACCCGCAGTTCCACACGGTCAGACACCCCTGCCCGTTCAAAGTTCGACCGCGCGACACTGGCGTGGTGCGGATCAAGCTCGAGCGTCACGACCTTGCCGTCCATCGGCAATGCTCGCGCCATCCAGATTGTCGAATAACCGCCCAATGTGCCGATTTCGAGTACCTTCCTCGCTCCCTGCATTCGCGCAAGAAGTGAGAGCAGCTTGCCTTGTGCCGGGGAAACGTCGATAGGCGGCAGGCCCTGATCATGGTTGGCCGCCAGAACGGCATCAAGAGCGGGATCCGCCTCGAAAAGAGCTTCGACAATGTAGTCGTCGACAGAAGCCCAAATCTTCCTGCTCATCGTTTCTTCTCCCATCCGAATGAGGAACCAAAATGCGAAAAGGGGCCACTTAGGCCCCTTTTCTATCTTCTCTTGCTTGCGCGCTTACTGCGCGGCGTTAACCATGTCGGTCAGCATCGGCTCGGCGACCTCGACGCCGGACGCCTTGCGGCGCTCGTCGATGATCAACTCGTCGCGCGAGGTGGCGATGCGCCGGATCTGGCTCATCGTACCGCCGGTACCGGCCGGGATCAGCCGGCCGACGATGACGTTTTCCTTCAGCCCCTGCAGCATGTCGGTCTTGCCGGCAACCGCAGCTTCGGTCAGCACCCTCGTCGTCTCCTGGAAGGAAGCGGCGGAGATGAAGGACGGCGTCTGCAGCGAGGCCTTGGTGATGCCGAGCAGCACCGGCTGACCTTCGGCCGGCTTCTTGCCTTCCTCGACCAGGCGCTCATTGACCTCTTCCAACTCGATCACGTCGACGTGGTCGCCCGGAATGTAGGTCGAATCGCCCTGCGTGGTGATCTCGACCTTCTGCAGCATCTGGCGAACGATCACCTCGATGTGCTTGTCGTTGATCGACACGCCCTGCAGTCGGTAGACCTCCTGGATTTCGTTGACGAGGTAGGAGGCAAGCGCCTCCACGCCCTTGATCGCCAGGATGTCGTGCGGCGCCGGATTGCCGTCGAGGATGTAGTCGCCCTTCTCGATGACGTCGCCGTCCTGGAGATGGAACGGCTTGCCCTTCGGGATCAGGTATTCGACCGGCTCAAGCGTCGAGTCATGCGGCTCGATGATGATACGGCGCTTATTCTTGTAGTCGCGGCCGAAGCGGATCGTGCCATCGATCTCGGCGATGATGGCGTGATCCTTCGGACGGCGTGCCTCGAACAGTTCGGCAACACGCGGCAGACCGCCGGTGATGTCCTTGGTCTTGGCGCTTTCCATCGGGATACGCGCCAGCACGTCGCCGGGGCGAACCTGTGCGCCCGGCTCGACCGAAAGAATGGCCTCGACCGAGAGCAGGAAGCGGGCGTCGCCGCCCTTCGACAGCTTGCCGACCTTGCCCTTGGCATCCTGGACGACGATCGCCGGCTTGAGGTCGTTGCCGCGTGGCGTCGAACGCCAGTCGATGACCTCGCGCTTGGTGATGCCGGTCGATTCGTCGGCGGTTTCCTGAACGGAAATGCCATCGACCAGATCCTCGAATGCCACCCTGCCCTCGATTTCGGTGAGGATCGGGCGGGTATAAGGATCCCACTCGGCGATACGCTGGCCGCGTTTCACCTTGTCGCCATCGTCGACGAAGATGCGCGAACCGTAGGTGACGCGGTGCGTGGCGCGTTCCTTGCCGGCTTCGTCGAGGATCAGCACCGCCATGTTGCGGCCCATGACCATCAGCTGGCCGTCGGAGTTGCGCACCACGTTGCGGTTGCGGATCTCGACCTTGCCCTCATAGGAGGCTTCAAGGAACGAGGAATCCACCACCTGCGCCGTGCCGCCCATGTGGAAGGTACGCATGGTGAGCTGGGTGCCCGGCTCGCCGATCGACTGCGCCGCGATGACGCCGACAGCCTCGCCCTGGTTGACAGGAGTGCCGCGGGCCAGATCGCGTCCGTAGCAGACCGCGCAGACGCCGACCCTGACCTCGCAGGTCAGCGCCGAACGGATGCGAACCGACTGCACGCCGGCCTTTTCGATCAGTTCCACGTCACGCTCGTCCATCAGCGTTCCGGCCTTGACCAGAACCTCGCCGGTGACCGGATGGGTGATGTCGTCGAGCGAGGTGCGGCCGAGAACGCGCTGGCCAACCGAAGCGACGACCTGACCAGCATCGACGATCGGCTGCATGGTGAGGCCCTTGTCGGTGCCGCAGTCGAGAGAGTTGACGATGCAGTCCTGCGCCACGTCGACGAGACGACGCGTCAGGTAACCCGAGTTCGCCGTCTTCAAGGCGGTGTCGGCCAGACCCTTGCGGGCGCCGTGGGTCGAGTTGAAGTACTCGAGCACGGTGAGGCCTTCCTTGAAGTTCGAGATGATCGGCGTCTCGATGATTTCACCGCTAGGCTTGGCCATCAGGCCGCGCATGCCGGCGAGCTGGCGCATCTGGGTGGGCGAGCCGCGCGCACCGGAGTGCGACATCATGTAGATCGAGTTCATCGGCTTCTGACGGCCGTTGTCCTCGAACTCGACCGCCTTGATGCGGGCCATCATTTCGTCGGCGACCTTTTCCGAGCACTTGGCCCAGGCGTCGACGACCTTGTTGTACTTCTCGCCCTGGGTGATCAGGCCGTCATTGTACTGCTGCTCGTATTCCTTGGCCAAAGCCTCGGTGTCGGACACCAGCTTGATCTTGGCGTCCGGGATCAGCATGTCGTCCTTGCCGAACGAAATGCCGGCGCGGCAGGCATGGCTAAAGCCGAGGGCCATGATGCGATCGCAGAAAATGACCGTCTCCTTCTGACCGCAATGGCGATAGACGGTGTCGATCATCTTGGAGATGTTCTTCTTGGTCATCTCCTGGTTGGCGGTCTCGTAGGGCACGTTGTGGTTCTTCGGCAGCAGCTCGCCGATGATCATGCGGCCAGGCGTGGTGTCGTAGATCTTCGACACGACCTTGCCGTCGGCGTCGACCGTGCGGAAGCGCCCCTTGATCTTGGCATGCAGCGTGACTGCCTTGGTCTCGAGCGCGTGCTGGAGTTCGCCCATGTCGGCAAACACCATGCCCTCGCCCGGCTCGTTCTGATTGACGATCGAGAGATAGTAGAGACCGAGAACCATGTCCTGCGACGGCACGATGATCGGCGCACCGGAAGCCGGGTGCAGGATGTTGTTGGTCGACATCATCAGCACGCGGGCTTCGAGCTGCGCTTCCAGCGACAGCGGCACGTGGACCGCCATCTGGTCGCCGTCGAAATCGGCGTTGAAGGCCGTGCAGACCAGCGGGTGAAGCTGGATCGCCTTGCCTTCGATCAGGATCGGCTCGAACGCCTGGATACCGAGGCGGTGCAGCGTCGGTGCGCGGTTCAGCAGCACCGGATGCTCGCGGATGACCTCGTCGAGGATATCCCAGACCTCCGGACGCTCCTTCTCGACCAGCTTCTTCGCCTGCTTGACGGTCGAGGAGTAGCCCTTGGCGTCGAGACGGGCGTAGATGAAGGGCTTGAACAGTTCGAGCGCCATCTTCTTCGGCAGGCCGCACTGGTGGAGCTTGAGCTCCGGACCGGTAACGATGACCGAGCGGCCGGAATAGTCGACGCGCTTGCCGAGCAGGTTCTGGCGGAAGCGGCCCTGCTTGCCCTTCAGCATGTCGGACAGCGACTTCAGCGGACGCTTGTTGGCGCCGGTGATGACGCGGCCGCGGCGGCCGTTGTCGAACAGCGCATCGACGGCTTCCTGCAGCATGCGCTTTTCATTGCGCACGATGATGCCGGGCGCGCGCAGCTCGATCAGCCGCTTCAAGCGGTTGTTGCGGTTGATGACGCGGCGATAGAGGTCGTTCAGATCCGACGTGGCGAAACGGCCGCCGTCCAGCGGGACAAGCGGGCGCAGATCCGGCGGAATCACCGGAACCACCTTCATGATCATCCATTCCGGACGGTTGCCAGACTCCATGAAGTTCTCGACGACCTTGAGCCGCTTCAGGTACTTCTGCTGCTTGAGCTCGGAGGTGGGTGAAGCCAGCTCAGAACGCAGGTCGCCGGCGATCTTCTCGAGGTCCATGCCGGCCAGAAGGTCGTGGATCGCCTCGGCGCCGATCATGGCGGTGAACGAATCCTCGCCATACTCGTCGACGGCCATCATGTACTCTTCCTCGCTGAGCAGCTGGTGCTCCTTCAGCGCGGTGAGGCCGGGTTCGGTAACGATGTAGTTCTCGAAGTAGAGGACCCGCTCGATGTCCTTCAGCGTCATGTCGAGCAGCGTGCCGATGCGCGACGGCAGCGACTTCAGGAACCAGATGTGGGCGACCGGTGCCGCCAGCTCGATATGGCCCATGCGCTCGCGGCGGACGCGCGACAGCGTGACTTCGACGCCGCACTTCTCGCAGATGACGCCCTTGTATTTCATGCGCTTGTACTTGCCGCACAGGCACTCATAGTCCTTGATCGGGCCAAAAATGCGCGCGCAGAACAGGCCGTCACGCTCCGGCTTGAAGGTGCGGTAGTTGATGGTCTCCGGCTTCTTGATCTCGCCGAACGACCAGGACAGAATCTTCTCAGGGCTGGCAAGCGAGATCCGGATGGAATCGAACACCTGCGCAGGCGCCTGGGGATTGAAGAGATTCATGACCTCTTGGTTCATGCCGTTCTCCTTTTCGGGGTCCTCGAAAACCCCTTGCATCTAGCGCGGGCCAAACGCCCGCCGACTTGATCGGCCATCGGCCGAGAATTTGGTGCGTCCGGTCGCGGGAAGACCGCGGCCGGACGTCTTGCTTACTCGGCCGCGTCGGGCAGCCGGATCGGGTTGTCGTCGAGCTTGGTGTTCTCCAACTCGACATTGAGGCCGAGAGACCGCATTTCCTTGACGAGAACGTTGAAGCTCTCGGGAATGCCGGCCTCGAAGGTGTCGTCGCCTCTGACGATCGCCTCGTAGACCTTGGTGCGTCCGGCGACGTCATCCGACTTCACCGTCAGCATCTCCTGCAGCGTGTAGGCGGCGCCGTACGCTTCGAGCGCCCAGACCTCCATCTCGCCGAAGCGCTGGCCACCGAACTGCGCCTTGCCGCCCAGCGGCTGCTGGGTAACGAGCGAGTACGGACCGATCGAACGCGCGTGGATCTTGTCGTCCACAAGGTGGTGAAGCTTGAGCATATATATGTAGCCCATCGTCACTTTGCGATCGAACGGCTCGCCGGTGCGTCCGTCATAGAGCTGCGACTGACCGCTGGTGTGCAGGCCCGCCTGCTCCAGCATGATGTTGATGTCGGCCTCGTGCGCGCCGTCGAACACCGGTGTCGCGATGGAGACGCCGCGGCGCATCTGCTCGCTGAGGCGAACGATGCTCTCGTCATCATATTCGCGGACCGGCTCGTTGCGGTCGTTGGCCGGCATGAAGCTCTCGAGCGTCTTGCGCAGCGGCTTGATGTCGCCCGCTGTCTTGTACGCATCGATCAGATCGCCGATCTTCCTGCCCATTCCGGCGCAGGCCCAGCCCAGGTGCGTTTCCAGAATCTGGCCGACATTCATGCGCGACGGCACACCCAGCGGGTTGAGCACGATGTCGGCATGCGTGCCGTCCTCGAGGAAAGGCATGTCCTCGACCGGAACGATCCGCGACACGACACCCTTGTTGCCGTGTCGGCCGGCCATCTTGTCGCCGGGCTGCATCTTGCGCTTCACGGCCACGAAGACCTTGACCATCTTCATGACGCCCGGAGGCATCTCGTCGCCGCGCTGCACCTTCTCGACCTTGTCCATGAAGCGCTGCTCGAGCGCCTTCTTGGAATCGTCGTACTGGCCACGCAGGGCTTCCAGTTCGCTCTGGAGCTTTTCGTTCTCCACGGCAAACTGCCACCACTGCGAACGCGGATACTCGTCGAGCGTGTCCTTCGACAGCTTCGAGCCCTTCTTGAAGCCCTTCGGCCCGGCAATCGCTTCCTTGCCGACGAGAACGTCGGAAAGACGCGAATAGACGTTGCGGTCGAGGATCGCCTGCTCGTCGTCGCGGTCCTTGGCGAGGCGTTCGATCTCCTCGCGCTCGATGGCCATGGCGCGCTCGTCCTTCTCGACGCCGTGGCGGTTGAAGACACGCACTTCGACGACGGTGCCGAAGGTTCCCGGAGGCATGCGCATCGAGGTGTCGCGCACGTCCGAGGCCTTTTCACCGAAGATGGCGCGCAGCAGCTTTTCTTCCGGCGTCATCGGGCTTTCGCCCTTCGGCGTGATCTTGCCGACCAGGATGTCGCCCGGCTGCACTTCCGCACCGATGTAGACGATGCCGGCCTCATCGAGGTTCTTCAGCGCTTCTTCCGAGACGTTGGGAATGTCGCGCGTGATCTCCTCCGGCCCCAGCTTGGTGTCGCGGGCCATGACTTCGAACTCCTCGATATGGATCGAGGTGAAGACGTCGTCGGCGACGATGCGCTCGGACAGGAGGATGGAGTCCTCGTAGTTGTAGCCGTTCCACGGCATGAACGCGACCAGCACGTTACGGCCGAGGGCCAGATCGCCGAGCTCGGTCGACGGACCGTCGGCGATGATGTCGCCCTTGTTGACCCGGTCGCCCATGCGCACCAGCGGACGCTGGTTGATGCAGGTGTTCTGGTTCGAACGCTGGAACTTCATCAGCCGGTAGATATCGACGCCGGACTTGCCGGGGTCGAGATCTTCCGTGGCGCGGATGACGATACGCGTCGCGTCCACCTGGTCGACGATGCCGCCGCGGCGGGCGCCGATGGCGGCGCCCGAGTCACGGGCGACGATCGGCTCCATGCCGGTGCCGACGAACGGCGCTTCGGCGCGCACCAGCGGCACGGCCTGACGCTGCATGTTCGAGCCCATCAGCGCACGGTTGGCGTCATCGTTCTCCAGGAACGGGATCAGGGCCGCGGCCACCGACACCATCTGCTTCGGCGACACGTCCATCAGATCGACGTTTTCGCGCGGCGCCATCATCACTTCGCCGGCGTTGCGGCAAATGACGAATTCGTCGACGAAATGACCATTCTTGTCGAGCTCGGCATTGGCCTGCGCGACGTGGTGCTTGGCCTCTTCCATAGCCGAGAGGTAAACGACCTCATTGGTCAGCTTGCCGTTGACGATCTTGCGGTACGGGCTCTCGATGAAGCCGTATTTGTTGACGCGCGCGAAGGTCGCAAGCGAGTTGATCAGGCCGATGTTCGGGCCTTCCGGCGTCTCGATCGGGCAGATGCGGCCGTAATGCGTCGGGTGCACGTCGCGCACTTCGAAACCGGCACGCTCGCGGGTCAGACCGCCCGGTCCAAGCGCCGAAAGACGGCGCTTGTGGGTGATCTCCGACAGCGGGTTGGTCTGATCCATAAACTGCGACAGCTGCGAGGAACCGAAGAACTCGCGCACGGCGGCAGCCGCCGGCTTGGCGTTGATCAGGTCCTGCGGCATCACCGTGTCGATCTCGATCGAGGACATGCGTTCCTTGATCGCGCGCTCCATGCGCAGCAGGCCGACGCGGTACTGGTTCTCCATCAGCTCGCCGACCGAACGCACGCGGCGGTTGCCGAGATTGTCGATGTCGTCGATCTCGCCCTTGCCGTCGCGCAGTTCGACGAGCGTCTTGACCACGGCCAGGATGTCGTCCTTGCGCAGCACGCGCACGGTATCCTCGGCCTTGAGCTCGAGGCGCATGTTCATCTTGACGCGGCCAACGGCCGACAGATCATAGCGCTCGCTGTCGAAGAACAGCGAGTTGAACATGGCTTCAGCGGTTTCCAGCGTCGGCGGCTCGCCGGGGCGCATGACGCGGTAGATGTCGAACAGCGCGTCCTGGCGGCTCTCGTTCTTGTCGACGTTGAGCGTGTTGCGGATGTAGGCGCCGACGTTGACGTGGTCGATGTCGAGGACCTTGATCTCATCCTCACCGGTGCCAAGCAGCACTTTCAGCGTCTTTTCGTCGATCTCGTCACCGGCTTCGAGGAAGATCTCGCCGGTCGCGTAGTTGACAATATCCTCGGCAAGGTAGTTGCCGAGCAGATCCTCGTCGGTCGCCTTGATCGCCTTGAGACCCTTTTCGCCAAGCGCCCTGGCCTGGCGGGCGGTGATCTTCTTGCCGGCCTCGACGACGACTTCGCCGGTGTCGGCGTCGACCAGGTCACCAACGGCCTTGAGGCCGCGGAAACGCTCGACGTTGAACGGGATGCGCCAATGGTCGCCGGCGCGCTTGTAGGTGATCTTGTTGTAGAAGGTCGACAGGATCTCTTCGCCGTCCATGCCGAGCGCCATCAGCAGCGACGTCACCGGAATCTTGCGGCGGCGATCGATGCGGGCATGCACGACGTCCTTGCTGTCGAACTCGATGTCGAGCCACGAACCGCGATAGGGAATGACGCGCGCGGCAAACAGGAGCTTGCCGGACGAGTGCGACTTGCCCTTGTCATGGTCGAAGAAGACGCCTGGCGAACGGTGCATCTGCGAGACGATGACGCGCTCGGTACCATTGACGATGAAGGTGCCGTTCAAGGTCATGAGCGGCATGTCGCCCATGTAGACGTCCTGCTCCTTGATGTCCTTGATCGACTTGGCGCCGGTATCCTCGTCGATATCGAACACGATGAGGCGCAGCGTCACCTTGAGCGGCGCCGCATAGGTCAGGTCGCGCTGACGGCATTCGTCAACGTCGAATTTCGGTCCCTCGAACTCATACTTCACGAATTCCAGCATCGAGGAGCCGGAAAAATCGGAAATCGGGAAGACCGACTTGAAAACTGCCTGCAGTCCCTCGTCAGGACGCCCACCCTTGGGCTCCTCCACCATCAGGAACTGGTCATAGGATGCCTTCTGAACCTCGATCAGGTTCGGCATCTCCGCAACTTCCGGGATCTTTCCGAAAAACTTGCGTACGCGTCTGCGGCCATTGAAAGTCTGGGTCTGGGCCATCGTCGCTCCTTAGCTCAATTCTCGGGACGAGCCTCGCCGCGGCTCGCCTTGCATCTCGGGCCACCTTGGCGGCCCTGCCTTGTTGCCCGCCGCCTGTCGGCGGCTTCTTGTCTTTTCACCCGGCGCCAATTGGCGGCGGGCCAGAAACGGGAGAAAACCCGTTTCCTGAAGGCCGGTTTGCGGCCCTCAGGAAAGAGGTTTTCGCACTCTTCGCGTTACGCAGCCTCCCTTCGACGCGAAAGGAGTGGCGGACCGCGCGGCGCCGAGCGGCGGGTCGGAACGCGTACGTGATGTGGACCTTGGCGGCGGCAGCGTACAACAGGGCCGTGCAATGGTCCGGGGGGGGGGTGGAAAACGCTGGCGTGTCCCGCTT
>NZ_JAMYMZ010000084.1:0-15967 GCF_040318825.1 Mesorhizobium sp. M1006 | reverse complement strand
CGCTGTCATATTGGTCTTCGGCAATGTCCCGCTCGTTCAGCCAGTGTTCCAGGGCGTCCACCATCTCCTCGGCCGATCTGCCGAGAGTCTTGAGATGGATTTCGGGCTTCTCCGGCACCTCATAGGGTGAATCGACGCCGGTGAAATTCTTGATCTCGCCGTTCAACGCCCGCGCATAGAGACCCTTCGGATCGCGCCTGGCGCATTCCTCGAAGGGGGTATCGACAAACACCTCGACGAATTCGCCGTCGGCCATCAATTCGCGCGCCATGCGCCGCTCGGCGCTGAACGGCGAGATGAATGACACGATGACGATCAGCCCGGCGTCGGCCATCAGGCGTGCCACTTCGGCGACGCGGCGAATGTTTTCGACACGATCGGCGTCGGTGAAACCGAGATCGCGGTTGAGGCCGTGACGGACGTTGTCGCCATCCAGAATGTAGGTATGGCGCCCAGTGGCGAACAGCTTCTTTTCGAACAGATTGGCGATGGTCGACTTGCCCGAGCCGGAAAGCCCGGTGAACCAGAACACGGCCGGCCGCTGGTTCTTCATATCGGCACGCGCGCGCTTGCCGACATCGAGCGACTGCCAGTGGATGTTTTCGGCGCGGCGCAGCGAATGCAGGATCATGCCGGCGCCGACCGTAGCGTTGGTGATGCGGTCGATCAGGATGAAGGCGCCGGTGGTGCGGTTCTCGGCAAACGGATCGAAGGCGATCGGCGACCGCGTCGAGATATTGCAGATGCCGACTTCGTTCATTTCAAGCGACTTGGCCGCCTCATGGGCAAAGTCGTTGACGTTGACCCGGTATTTCAGGTCGGTGACAGTGGCGCTGGTCTGGTCGGTCTCGGTGCGCAGGATGTAGGAGCGGCCGGGCAGCAGCGCGTGTTCGTCGAACCAGACGATGTTGGCGGCGAACTGGTCGGCGACCTGCGGCCGCGCTGCCGGCGAGACCAGCATATTGCCGCGCGAGACTTCCACCTCGTCGTCGAGGACAAGGGTGATGGCCTGGCCGGCAATAGCCTGCTGAAGGTCGCCGCCATGCGAAACGATGCGCCTGACACGAGAGGACTTGCCGGATTTGGCGACGACCACCTCGTCGCCCGGCGCAACCGACCCGGAGGCTATGGTGCCGGCGAAACCGCGGAAATCGAGATTGGGGCGGTTCACATATTGGACAGGAAACCGGAACGGCAATTCGACCGCGGCCTCGTCAACCGACACGGTTTCTAGATGTTCGATCAGCGTCGGGCCGGAATACCAGTCCGTCCTGTCGGAACGGCCGGTAACGTTGTCGCCATAGCGGGCCGACATAGGGATGGGGACGATCGTCTGGAAGCCGAGTTCACGTGAGAACTGTGCGTAATCGGCGACGATCCGTTCAAAAACCGCCTCGTCGAAGCCGACAAGATCGATCTTGTTGACGGCGAGCACGATGTGGCGGATGCCAAGCAGCGAGGCAATGATCGAATGCCGCCTGGTCTGACGCAGTACCCCCTGGCGGGCATCGATCAGCACGATGGCGAGATCGGCGGTCGATGCACCCGTCGCCATGTTACGCGTGTACTGTTCGTGGCCGGGCGTGTCGGCGACGATGAACTTGCGCTTTGGCGTGGCGAAGAAGCGATATGCGACGTCGATGGTGATGCCTTGCTCGCGCTCGGCCTCGAGGCCGTCGACCAGCAGCGCGAAGTCGACGTCGTCGCCGGTGGAGCCGTGCTTGCGCGAATCGCGCTCGAGCGTGGCCAGCTGGTCCTCGAAAATCTGCTTGGTATCGGAAAGCAGGCGCCCGATCAGCGTCGACTTGCCGTCGTCGACCGAGCCGCAGGTCAGGAAGCGCAGCAGCGACTTTCGTTCCTGCGCCGCCAGATAGTCGCGGACGCCGTCGGTCGGGGCGAGGCTCTTGGCCATGATGTGGCGCATACTCAGAAATACCCCTCGCGCTTCTTCTTTTCCATCGAGCCGGCTTCATCACGGTCGATCAGGCGACCTTGCCGCTCGGAAGTGCGCGCCGTGAGCATTTCGCCGACTATCGCCTCCAGAGTGTCGGCCTCCGAGTCGATCGCGCCGGTCAAAGGATAGCAGCCGAGCGTGCGGAACCGCACCATCCGGTTCTCCACTGCTTCGCCGGGCCGCAGCTGCATGCGCTCATCATCCCTCAGGATGAGCATGCCATCGCGCTCTACGACCGGCCGCTCCTTGGCCAGATACAGCGGCACGATCGGGATGTCTTCCTGGAGAATGTACTGCCAGATGTCGAGCTCGGTCCAGTTCGACAACGGGAACACCCTGATCGATTCACCGGCAGCGACGCGGGTGTTGAAAATCTTCCACATCTCCGGCCGCTGGTTCTTCGGATCCCAGACATGCTGGGCGTTGCGGAACGAGAAGATGCGCTCCTTGGCGCGCGACTTCTCCTCGTCGCGCCGCGCGCCGCCGAAGGCTGCGTCAAACCCGTATTTGTCGAGCGCCTGCCGCAGGGCAACCGTCTTCATCACATGCGTGTGGGTGTTGGAGCCGTGGTCGAACGGATTGATGTTGTCGCGCACGCCGTCTTCATTGACATGGACCAGGAGGTCGAAGCCGAGCTTTTGCTGCATCTGGTCGCGAAAGGCGATCATCTCGCGGAATTTCCAGGTCGTGTCGACATGGAGAAAGGGAAAGGGCGGCTTGGCCGGATAGAATGCCTTCATCGCCAGGTGCATGAGCACGGACGAATCCTTGCCGACCGAATAGAGCATGACCGGCTTGGCAAAGGCCGCGGCCACCTCGCGAAAAATATGAATAGACTCGGCCTCGAGCCGCTGCAGGTGCGTAAGCGCGATGTTCATGGACTGTGAGCGTTCTTTCGTGCCATCCACAGAAGGGCTGAAACGGGCGCGATCTTCAGCCGCCCGGTTCAAGCTGCACTTCTGGACAATCTATTCTCGTGCGGGCGTTCTAGCAGATCGTTCCTGCGCAGAACAATGCAAGACAAGCCAGCGGCCGAATGGTTCGGGAATGAATTTTCCATACAGCCGATAAAATCGGGAAATTCATGCCCAGCGAGCAGTTGCGCTTGGGAGGCCCGGAAAATTGCCTGGGCCGCGGAAAGGCGAACGCCAGGAGCCGGAGATCAGGGCACTCGCAGCGGAACCTGCCATACCGGCAAGCCGCAGCTGATAGTTCTTCCCGCCTCATTCAGGCGATGCCAATCGTGGCGACGAGGTCGCTAAGACGAGGTTTCGATGGGAACAAGAAGCTTGTCACCGTTGTGGTCGATCTCGATCATTTCGCTCTGGCGGCTCAAGCGTTCCGCAAATCCTTTGTGAAAGATGATGGCGTTCATATAGGCGAAGGTGATCGCCAGCGCCTCAGTTCGCAGCGGATAGTCGACCAGAGAATGAATAAGAAGGAAAGATACAGAGAGAAATGCTGCCTTCTGAAGCGGGTCGCGGCGACCCCTGGCTAATGCAGCCACAAGCAACAAGAAATAACCTACCATCAGCAGGATAGCAGGAATCCCGCCTTCAAAGGCTATCTCAAGGTACTCATTATGGGCATGATTCACGTAGTTCCTGAAAATCATGCCCTCCCTTTCGTATATCTGATAGGCTTTCTGGAAATTCCCGAATCCGACGCCTGTCGCCCAATTGTCCTTAATGCCCTCGATTGTAGTTCGGGCAAATTCTGCTCGCCCGAAAGCCGGATCGAGCACCTGTGCATCCAGCTTGGTCCAGGCGCTCATCGTGTAGATCGAAAGCCCAATAAAAACCAGGAGAACGCTGAACCCACTCGCCCTCGAACGGGCTGAAAGAAAGATGACGGACAACACGGTGATCGCCAACCCAATTAGAACGCCGGCACGCGAACCGGCGGCCAAAAGCAGCAGCAAGAGTGCGACCAAGCCGAGGGATCCGGACAAAAGGTGTCCGCGGAACAGACCATAATAGACGACGAATGGGATAGACACGAAAAGCAAAGCCGAAAAATGGTTCACATTGGCAAAAAGCCCGGCGTTGATCGTAAAAGGCAACAGGCCAACAATGGCGATGTTGTCGGAAAGCGAGTATTGAATGGCTGCAGCCAAACCGTTGCAGATGACACCCATTAAAAAGAATGGAAGAAGCGCATTGACCTGCTCGACACGTAACCGCAATACGCCCAAAAAAAATGCCGCGGCGGCCAAAAGGTAAAGCAGACATTCGACCGTGCGGCCGACGCCGACGCTGATGAAGCGAAATCGAGTGTCTCCAATCCAGGGATCTCCGAGCAGCAGCTCCGGTCGCAACCCATCGAATATGGCCGCCGGCAGTGGGACGATTTGAAAGATGGTCAATGCCACAGCGAAGATCACCAGGCACAGAACAGAATGGGGACTTCTCTGGCCGGGGCTTTGCGAAAAGACGGCCGCCGCCGAGAGCATCGCCGCAATTTCGATTAGCGCGTCCGTATAGAGGCCGCTTGCAGTACCACCGCCGATCAGGAGGGATACAAACAGCACCGAGCCGAGGAGATATTTATCCCATTCCGACGGTCGGCCGTTCAAGACGGAAGTCTCTCAATGCTCAATTTGTGCATTACCAAGGTGCCGATATATCGAAATCGCCAGCTCTCGGCAATGGCGGCGGTCTGCAGCTTCAGCAACTGGAGTGGACAAGACGGTTCAACTGAAAACTCCTGGCTGAGATTCTGACGATTATAGGTGCCCTCCGGAATGCTAAATCGCGCTACTTCCCCCGCCGGGTCAACACATCTGATCGACCAGAACAATTCCTTTGGAAGCTTCAGGTTTCGTGCAGAGGCAATCAGGGAAATCCTGTACGAACCTGGAGGCAGTGCCGTATATTGCTGGAGAGCCGTGTTCTTGACAGGTGTGTTCAAGAACCGGACCGTCGCTCCACCTTCGCCCTCCACCGCCCCCTCAGATGCCGCAAATGCAACTTCCAAGCCCGATTGATCGCGGATCTGCCACTCGAAAGGCTTGCCGCTGGACCCGGGTTCGAAGGTGCTGTTGAAAATATACCCCCCCAGCTTCCGTTCTTCGTCAGTGAGACTGAAAAGAAACAGCCGATATGCCGATCCATATTCCTTCTGGCTAATATAGCCGCTGGTGACCGCAGTCAGTTCGCCGGAATTAGGTGGTGCGCTTGACCCGGTCAAATCGAGCAGCAACCGATTTGCGAAATCGATTCCCTCGGGAGTTTTGCTAAGATCGGAGATCAGACTGGCTCTCCAGGGCGCCTCCGCCCTGATGGCCGTCAGCACGGCCTGGTACCCATTTGGATGTGAGAGAATTGTCGGCAGGCCCTCGGCGATCGCCGAAAATTGGTCTGGCCATCGCCGCAGCAATATGTCGATCTCGCCAACGGCCCTCCGCAAATCACCTGTTTCGATCTTGCGGCCAATGGATCTCTGTAGCGCGTGGATCTCTGTTTTGGATAATTTTCGGGCTTGATCGAAGAGCTGGTAGGCTTCGTCCTTTTCGCCCTGCCGAAATTTGATTTCGCCGATCAGGCTATAGAGGCGCGCGTCAGCCAGATCGAAGGCGAGCCCGCCTCTGGCCTTGGCAAGCAATGCATCAAGATCGGGAGCATTGTTCGTGTCGTTCAGGTCACTGCTGATTTCAGCTATCAACGCGTCGACGTTGAACGGATCCAGCCCAAGAGAAGCAGCTGGTGTTTCTGTTTCAAGAAATCGACTTAGCCCGATCGAGGAAGCCACTAATACTAGAACGGACGCGACGAACCAAACGCCTGAACGCCGGAGACTCTGCATAAGCGGGCTGGCTTGCTCCATCATCGACTCTGCCCTCAATCTTCGGAGTACTCGGGTCCGTGCCGTAGTTGTAATACTGGTAGTTCATATATTTGTAAGCGTAATTATAATCGAACTTGTTTACCGCAAATTTGGACATCGCGGCTCCGACCACGTTCGAGCCAGCAGCTCGCAGGCGCTTCAACGCTGTCTTGGCCGATTTACGTGTCACCTGATTGGTGGAGATGACCATTAATGTCCCCTCGGCAAGCCGGCTGAGGATGGGTGCATCCGAGAGGCCGACGATCGGCGGCGCATCAATGATGACAACATCGAATCGCTTGCCAAGATTGGTTACGATCAGAGCCATCTTTGGCGACGACAGCAGATCCGCCGGGTTTGGCGGGATGGTCCCAGAGGTCAGAACGGTAACGTTGGGGTATTTCGTCGCCCTGAAGATACTCGTCAAATCCTCCTTGCGAACGGTATTTGTGAGCAGATTGCTCAGGCCAATCGTATTGTCGAGACCAAACAGGCGATGAAGGTTTGGCTTTCGAAGATCGCCGTCGACGATGAGTACTCTTGCTCCTAGCGCGGCAAAGTCCTGCCCGAGTTTGAACGAGGTGGTCGACTTGCCTTCCGAAGGCTCCGAACTGGTGACAACCAGCGATCGTGGCGCGCCTTCCGCACCGGAGAACTGCAACGACGTTCGGAGCGAACGGTAGGCCTCCGACAATCCGGACTTCTGATCGGCGATGCTGGCCGCGAATTCCCGATCATCCACGAGCGGCAAGATACCGAGCATCGCCAAGCCCAGCTCCCTTTCAACCTGTTCAGGGTTGGTAAAGGTGTTGTTCAATAGCTCGATGACATAAATTATCGACGCGCACAGGGCAAGAAAGAGAGCCAACGCGATCGCAAGGTTGATGCTTAGGCGAGGAGAATAAGGCACCGTCGACTGCGTCGCGAAATCGACGATACCGGCACTTTGGGTTTTGAGCTCGGAGCTGACCCCAACCTCGTTCAGTTTGGCGATGAGGCTATCATATTGCGACCTGTTCGAATCGACCTCGCGCTTCAGGATCGTGTACTTGATGTTCTTGTCGTTGAAGACGACCTGCTGCTTTTCCATTTCGGCAAGTTTGGCCTTGAGATCGGCCTCCTTGTTCTGTGCCTCCTGGTACTTCAGCCGCAGCGAGTCCGTAATCGCCAAAACGCCGTTGTTATAGACCCGTTGCAGCTCCTTGATCTGCGACTGCAGCTGCTGCATTTCAGGAAAACCAGGCTTCAGAACACCCAACTTCTGCTGATATTGACCATTTAGATCCGCCAGTTTTTCGCTGAGCTTCTGCAGACCTTCGCTTTCCAGAACGGGAGCGAGGCTTGATCCGCGGCCCTTGTCTATCTGGTCCACGACCCGCCCTGCATCGAGACGGTCCTGGATCGCAGTCGCCAGAGCAGTGTTCAGAGCCTCGATGTTCGATCCTATCAGTGATTTGTCGTCGCCTGTTATCGTGATGCCCGCGTCCTTTGCATAGGCAACGAGTTCCTCTTCGGATTTCTGGAGCTTCTGCTTCACCTGCAAAACTTGTTCCTGAATGAATTGCCGTGCCAGGTCCGAGGTCTCGCTGGTTTGATCGAGGCGTTGATCAATAAAGCTTTGCGCAACCTGATTGGCGACATCACTAGCATACTTCGGATTCTGATCGACAAAGGTGATGGATAGCAGGCTCGTGTTGGTAACGAGGCTGACGGTGAGATCATTTAGGATTCGCCCGATCGCAATTGCCTCACGTTGCTCTGGGGTTTTCTCCTTGATAGAAGGCGACTTGGAAATACCGAACGCGCGATAGAAGATGTTTCTAATGGAGAAATCAGGCGTCGGGAACAGGAAGTCCGGTTTTTCGCTGAGCCCCAATTGAAACACCACACGCTGGGCCAATGCACGGCTTTTGAGCTTTTCACGAGCGGTGAGAAAGGCCCGCACGTCGCTGCTTTCGGAAACCACCTCGATGTCCTGGAAGACCTTGGCGGATGGGACCAGCACTTCCAACTGCGTTGTTGCCTGATATTTTGGCGTCTGCATCATCGTAACGATAATGCCGGCAACTAGTCCTGTTGCCGCCATCATGACGATCAGCCACCGGTACTGGACAACGTAAAAGAGCAGCTTTAGCGGGTTGAAGCCCTCTTCCTGCTCTGAGTAATCGCGGCCATACGCGCTATAGTTTTGCGCACCGTCATAGTAAAGGTCGGCAGACAAGGCTTGGCCTTGTCCTGGGCCTGCAATTTGATGCTGCCTGTTACGATCGAGCATGGTGCGAGGTAATCCTAGATTTGTCTGTATTCCGATAATTCCGACCAGCCGATCTATAACCCTGGGATCACCGCAATTCGGGCTGCACTTGAGGCAACCCCAAGAGCGTCTTTGAGGTTGTTCATTGCTATCTTCGATTTTGAGGCAAAGACGACGACCTTGTCACCACCATATATACGCGGATTGCGCATCTTGCCGGCACGAATCGCCTCCACATTGTAGTTTGCGACTAACGTGTTCTGCCCAATAGTGCGATAGACAAAGACCTTACTTGCGTCTCCGATCGGACTGAAATTCCCCGCCAGCGCGATCGCATCCAGGAGCGAGGAATTGCTCGACACCGGATAAATGCCCGCCTTGTTTACTTCCCCGTCGACGGTAATGCGCTGCCCAATAGACTCCTTGACAAAAATCGTCACATCAGGCGACTGCAGGTACTTGGCGCCGTAGGCGGTTTCGACTTCCTGTTCCAACTGGCGGACGGTTTTTCCTGCCGCGGTGATGGTTCCGACAAGCGGAAGCGATATCTGGCCGCCAGCATCGACTTGAACGGTTCTGTTCAAATTGTCTACCTGAAACACATTCACCTCGAGCACGTCATTCGGAGACAATGGCTGCTCGCTGCCGTTTTGGGTATTTTGCGGCGCGGGCAGGTCTTTTACCACTTGCAGAGCGCCGCCGCCCGAAAGTGGCGTCGAGGATGACGTCAATTGCAGCGCATCGACCGAACTCGAGGAAGAAGGTGTCGTCGACGAGGTGCTCGTGCATGCCGACATTGCGAGTGAAGCGAGCAAGACGAATAGTGTGCTCATATGGCTTCTTGCAAAACGAAACATACCCATCACGCTATCCCGCCTTTGAACAAGCGGCCAAATCCTCCAAAACGGCCGGCGTTGCCGGCGTTTGGTTTTTGCGGTCGTGCTTTTCCGACCGGCTCAAGAGGCCGGTTCGCCAATATTTCGCCTGGACGTTTCAACACCATGTTGCGGGCCTCGTCTTCCCCACATCGCTTAGCAGCAGCAGCGACCGCCTGCGAAAGCCCAGGACGCCGGCGCGTAGCGCTATGAGTGTCCGATGCAATAATATCCACCCTGCCCTCGTCAATCAGCTTTTCCGAATAATAAAGCGCCGTGCGCCCAAAAGCACCAACAATCGAGTCGGCAGTAAGCTGTATCAGGCAGCCCACTGCGTTCAGCCTCTCGATAACGTCGTAATTCGTTTTGATCCAGGTCAAACGCTCAGGATGAGTAAGAATCGGGATGAAACCGGCGTTTATGAGGCGTAGAACAAGATCCTCCATTCGTGGAGGTAGAACATGATGCGGCGGTTCGAACAGAAAATAGCGGGACCTGTTTAAAGTAGGCAGACTGCCGGCCGCCAATTGGTCCGGAAGATCGGGCGCTATGTGAACATCGGCGCCGACGTAAAGAGTAAGTGGTATGGCCGCGCGGCGCAGCGCCTGGTGCAGCTCTTGAACTGCGCGAACGATATTCGATGTTCCATTTTCGTATACGCCGGGCGTCACGTGCGGCGTGCACGCCATGTGTGTCGTTCCGTCGGCTACCGCCAGCCGGGCCATTTGAAGCGATTCAGCGAGACTGGGTGAGCCATCGTCGAGGCCGGGCAAGATATGGGAATGCAGATCGATCATGGGTGTTTGTGACCGCAACGAAGCAGCGTAGCGACGTCATCCCAAAAAAACCTAAATGCGTCACTCCCAAGACAGCGAATGACGCATTCGTCTAGCTCTTGCAATACGATGAACGCCAGGTCGCAGCTACTGGCTGACAGAGTCGTCATCGTGCAGGCCGGTGACCAGCGCCGCACCGCCCCACAGAATTGGCGCAAGGCCAAGCCCCACGCCCGATGTCTCCAAGGCTACGCACATGCCGCCTTCCACGGGATCGACCTTGATGGCCGCCGGAATGTCGAAACTGCAATTCGCACCGATACGGCGCCAAGCGGAAGATTGCGATCCGATCACGATGCAAATGCCGGGACGGACCGTCGCTCCGGCCTTCGCCCCAAAATATCGCCAACCTCAAACATCCGCACATCGCCCTGGACTTGAGCGGCCTGACCAATACACCGACAACACCAGCACGTGGCTCAAGGCAGTCCTGCGGATCGACAACAGATACACAGCAGAAGCGCCACGCGTCTCCGTTGCCCTGGTTACGGCCAACTTAGTCGCTGACGCCGTGGTCCTTGTCCTGCGTGGCAGCCAAAATACCGGCCCCAAGAGCCATGCCGCCAAAGATAAACAGCGGCGTGTTGCTACGGTTGGGATTGCTCGTTTGGGCGGTGTGCTCAGAACCGAGAACATTGAGGCAAATTTTGTTCTCAACACGGGAGATATCGAGGGTCGAATTGGCCGGAACGCTCAGATTGCAGCCACCGACATGAACCGAAGCCGAGCCATTGGCGCCAACCACGATACGGCTGCCGAAATCCAGCGCGCCCCCCGCTTGCACCGGGCCGTAGCCTGCCACCTGCGAGATCATTACATCGCCATTGACGTGGCCGAGCGATCCGATCGGACTTACGCCCTGGTAGGCCGTTGCACAGGTGCAGGATGCATCCTGGGCAAAAGATGATACCGGAGCGAAGCTGAGCAAGGCTGCAAATCCGGCCAACGCATTTTTGAAAACAAAGTTCATCCGTTTCGATCCTTCTGTCCCACGCTACCTGAGGCCCACCCAACCACTAAGTTACTGAAACCAGCGCGTAACAGCTTTTTGCGTCAATTCCAACCCATTTCGCATATGCGAGATAATTTTGGTTTCGGTGTGGTTGATTGAACACAGCATTAGAGATCTGAATACAGACCTCGATTTACCGTCCCTTTGGCCTGAACGAGTAGCGTTGACCGGGGCAGCTTGATGAATGCGAACGTTCAAGGGGCAATTTACCGCTTTGCGGGCCGATCAATTCGGCCGGTGGCTGCCAATTTCACCGATTTCGTCGTCAGCGGACGCAGTTCGCCTTGCTGCCAGACGTAGCGCGTGAGGTTGTAGGCTAGATTGGGCATGCCGATCTTTGTCCTGGCCCGTGCTATACCAATATTCCGCACGACCAGACCCATGCGGGACTTCTGCTAGCAAAGACGTGCTCGACGAAGGCGCGGATTTTTAAGCGCCGGCCATTGGCCTGTGCCATCGCCTCGCTCATTGCCCGGCCTTTCGGCTTCTTGTGGTGAATGTCGGAGAAGTTGCGGTGCTTCTCCAGCCACGCCACGTTCAGGGCGATAGGCCGTCAGCCCAAACCGTCGAGCCGGTGTTGTTCTTGTCCAGCACGTTGTCGAAGCTGCGCCCCGTCATAAGCCGAGGCGCCGGTGACGTTCCAGCTACGGATAAAGCC
The DNA here is from genome assembly GCF_040318825.1 of Mesorhizobium sp. M1006. Lineage (NCBI taxonomy): Bacteria > Pseudomonadati > Pseudomonadota > Alphaproteobacteria > Hyphomicrobiales > Phyllobacteriaceae > Mesorhizobium > Mesorhizobium sp. M1006. The sequence continues at coordinate 4,553 of NZ_JAMYMZ010000084.1, read as the reverse complement.
GTGCCGTCGATCGATCGAGGCATGATGGGGTTGTCTAATCGCCGCTGGGACGTCAAGCATGTAATTGCGTCGAGACGACGCTGCCGGGTGCATGGTTGTCTTCGCGGTCGACATCAGTCGCCGCATGATGGAGCTCCGCGGACGAGCCTTCAATGTGGACGACGGACTTTGCTGAGACAGCGGTGCAACCCCATCAGCGGAATGGCTCGGCTCACGTCCCGGCAGGGACGTCTCAGGCGCTCAGATCCTGAACGCTATTCGCAAGATTTCATGCTGTGGCGCCTGCATTTCGATCAAAGAACTCACCGGTCTTGAGCATCGAATGCATTATCACCGCCAGTTTGCGCGCCACAGCCACGGCAGCTCGTTTGAAGCCAACCCTCTCCCGGAGCTTGAGGCCCCACGTGCGCAGGCTGCTGTCGATCGAGCTGCGTGTCAGGATGACCGCCGCAGCCTCATAGAGAAGTCCCCGCAAGTGTCGATCGCCGCGTCGGGATATATGGCCGTCATAATCGACTTCTCCCGATTGGTAGCGGCGAGTTGTCAGGCCGATCCAAGCGGCAACAGAGCGGGACTTCTTGAAGTTGCCCGGATCTTCAATGGCAGTGGCGAAAGAGGTTGCGGTAATGGCGCCGATGCCGGGGATCGACATGAGTATGCGGCATGCTTGGCTTTGACGTGCATCTGCGACAAGCTGGCGCCCAAGCTCGGCGGCACGGATGCGAATGCTGCGCCAGGCTTCCAACATCGGTAGGACGACAGGAGCAAGCTCGCTCTGATCGATAAGAAGGCTCCGGACATTCTTTTCGAATGTAGTTCCCTTACCGGCGGGAACGAGCAAGCCGAACGTTTTCATGATCCCTCGGATCTGGTTGGAAAGCTCGACGGTGATCCGGACCAGCCGAGTGCGTGCTGCCACGAGCGTGCGGGTCAACATACTGTCGAAGCCTTTCACGCGCACCTCACGAAAGAATCCTGCTTCAGCAAGACGCGCCAAACCATCGGCGTCATTCGCATCCGTCTTGTTCGCCGCCATATCGAGAGCGGCTTTGGCATGGCGCGCATCGATGCAGATGGCTGGCAATCCCTCGGCGCGCAGCGCATGATAGAACCAAACTGACAGCGGGCCGGTTTCGAACACGACGCGCTTTGCGGCCGGCGCCCGCTTGCGGACAAGCTCGGCAATGATCCTGGGATCAGATGCGCACTTCCCGCGCCAGATCCGTTCGCCTTCACGGCGGATCGACACTGCCGTCTCTTTCATCGACACGTCGAGACCGATATGTTCTTCCATGGCTGTTCTCCGTTGATGCTGGGCCCGGCGTCCAGTCGTGAGCCCGTATTTCATCTTATCGGGGAACAGCCACCCTCCAAGGCTATGATCGGTTCAGGGCGCGTCGCTCCCGCGATTACCCATGTGGACGGCGCCCGACGGCATCGGATGTGCCAGAATGAGTTCGTTGAGATCTCAAACAAGGGAGCCGTCCGTGGAACACCTTATCCGTATTGGCATGGATACATCCAAGAGTGTTTTTCAGCTGCATGGTGTCGACGCTGCGGAGCGTTCGGTGCTGGTGCGTAGATTGCAACGGCGGACAGTAGTCCCGTTCTTAGCCAAGCTTGCGCCGGTGAGGATCGGGCTGGAGGCGTGCGGCGGCTCGCATTATGGGCGCGCACGCTGTCGGGGATGGGTCATGAGCTGGTGCTGATCGCGGCGCAGCAACCGCTGGCATGATTGGAACGGGTGTCGCGAACCCCACCTTGGCCAGCAGCCGCAAGGACCGCGCTCAAAGGCCGGACATATGGACGCAAGCGATCGAAAACGACGCAAGACAACCGTTGCAGGCAGGGCGCCGTCCCCATTTGGTTCTTGCAGCCGAAGGCGGGAACGGCGATGTCGCGCCGCTTCGTCTTTCCCTCCTTATTTGGCGTTGGCCTTGGAGAACTTCACCGTCTAGTTTAGCGCGCGTCCCGGTCCTTTCTGGCGCAGCTTGGCTGGCTTCTTCTGCCACTCGTCCGGCACCTTTCCTGCCTTGATGTCGGCCTTTCGGCATTGCTGTTGCGGTGCTTCGGCGCCGCCACGATCGTGGCATCAACGATCTGGCCACCCATCGCGAGATAGCCGGCCTTGCTGAGGTGCTTGTCGAACCGGGCAAACAGGTTCTCCACCGCCCGGGGCTGCGTGAGGTGCTCCCTAAACAACCAGATCGTTTTGGCGTCGGGAACCTTGTCGCCGAGCCCCAGCCCGAGGAACCGCATGAAGGAAAGCCGGTCTTGGATCTGAAGCTCAGCCTAATCGTCCGAGAGACTATGAGAGTGCCTGCATCACCGTGATCTTGAACATCATCACCGCATCACAAGGCGGCCAGCCGCCTTTGGCGCCATCGGAGCGCTTCAGCGCCTTGGCCATAGGGTTGCGAAACACCTCCCAAGGCACCACCGCGTTCAGCTTCCCCAGTGGATCGCCGGCCTCGCTCAGCCGCACATAACGCTCATCAATGTCCCAGAACCCCGCCTGTCCCCGTATCCAACGCCTCCGAGCAAAATCACCAGGCGAAGTGAACCAAAATGCAGTCTCGATTGCCAGGTTTTTCGAGGTGTCCATTTGCAAGAAACTGTGGGAAGGAAAGGAGTTGTCCGGCCAATGCCACACGATCTCTCCGGTTTTGATCACCAGCAATCGAGGGTAGGGGGAAACCGGCAGCGTGACTACAGCACCGTACGTCCAGAATTTCCGGAACCTATTGAGCCGCGGGGACAATGGGAGCTGGCATTGCTGGAGGCTGGCGAGTTGCGTCTGAGGGGCAGTTCCGCCGCAATCCGACCCACCTCGCAAGCACTCCATGAGCGAGTGCTCCGCAACTCAGCGCGCCCGGCTCATGAAACGGCCCCCCATTGAGATAGCAGTAGCGGGCGATCCCTTGCCAGCTCGTTATTGGGCGAGTATCCAGTTCCCCCCGAACCCAAAATTGGATTGGCTACCCTTGCTTCAAAAGCATTTGCCGCGCCCTGGATCACCGGAGCTTCTGTATAAACGCGGAGAATATTCATTCGGTCTGGATGTCGTCAGAGCGGCGGCAATTTCGTTAGTCCTATTGTCGCACCTCTGGCGCCCTGTCGAGTTCCTGGGTGTAGCTGGCGTAGAATTGTTTTTCGCACTTAGCGGATTCCTGATCGGAGGAATCTTTATACGCGGTTCTGAGAAAGGTTTCGGCGCAGGGGATCTGATTGCGTTTTGGCGACGCCGATGGGCCAGAACTCTTCCAAATTACTTCCTATTCCTTTTCGTATTTTGGGCGCTGCTCCCGCCACGTGACACAGACGAAAGTACCTATTTTTTTTCTTACATGACCTTCACACAGAATCTGTTCTGGCCCATTTCCGACTTCTTTTCAGTCTCATGGAGCCTCGCCATTGAAGAATGGTTCTATGTAATTTTTCCGGTTGTCGCTCTTTTCTTTATTGCTGCGTTCCGTGGTCCACGCCCTGCTATTCTGGCCACAATATTAATCCTGATTGCAGGTTCATTTCTTACCCGAGTGCTGAATCCTACCCCTCACCCGAATTTACAAATGCGAATGGTGGTGGGGTTTCGACTCGATGCTCTTGCTTTGGGTGTTCTTGGCGCATGGCTCGTCCACTGGCATTCAGCTTTGGTGCGGATGTTGTCACATCGAGTGATCGTGTGTGCGGCTATTCTTCTCTTGCCGACGCTTGGTCTCAGTTTGCTGCACTTCGGCAGCTCAATGCCCCCGGTGCTGGTTGCGCTTCTATTTACTGCCATCCCCCTCTCCGCGCTGCTAATAGTTCTGGCCTCTTTAGATTGCCCTGCTATTGGAGGCGTGGCAGGCGCTTCTATTAAGGGTCTTAGCCGTTGGTCCTATTCCCTCTACCTCTCACATATCCCAGTTCTCTTCTCGCTTTATCGGCTTCCTGGCTACTCTGACTTCACTGATGCTACCAAGATACTCGTACGATTTCTCGGAATTTCGCTAGCGTTACTTATTAGTTTCTTGCTATTCACTTATTTCGAGCAGCCAGCGCTGAACGCATTAAGTAGATCAAGGGCAAAAACATAGCTGATATTCTGGCGAAATGATGAAAATTTCGATCTTTTCTCTGAATGCGCAGTGAAAGTGACGCCACACGAACCGACGCCTGGGATCTCTACTCCAGTTGGAGTGGCCCGAGTCGAGGTGATCGATGAAGATGTTGGCCGATCGGGCGGTGGCGCACGCAGGCCCGGCTTCGAAAAGCTTCTGGCGGCAATCTGCGAGGGCCGCGTCGGTGCCGTGCTCTCGCTTCCCGGCTGGCGCGCAACGGGCGCGACTGGCATACGCTCCTGGAGTTTTGCGGTATGGTCGGCAGGTCGGCACGCTGATTATCGACGAGGACCGGCGTCTACGACTCGGCCTCGCCCAACGACCGGCTCGCGCTCGGCATGAAGGGCACGATGAGCGAGACGGAACGATACCCTCCGGCGAAGGCCGCCTTGCGAGAGGACGGCACGGTAGCGAGGCTGCGCTCTTAAGGTCGCCCTTACGAGCGAAGTT